>DASTNV010000092.1:0-6038 GCA_035762725.1 Lapillicoccus sp.
GCTGGCGCCCGGCTCGGTCGCGCTGGCCATCGACTACGGTCACGAGGCGTCCGACCGACCCACAGAGGGGACGTTCGCCGCATACCGAGAGGGGCGTCTGGTCGACCCCGTCCCGGACGGCTCCTGCGACCTCACCGCCCACGTCGCCGTCGACTCGCTCCGGCAGACGCGCCGGCTGCGGCAGCGGGACGCGGTGCCGCCGGCCGAGCCGCCGGACCACGGGCTCGCGTCCCATGATCCGGCGACCTACCTGGCCTCCCTGGCCGACCACAGCGCGGTGGCGGCGCTCCGGCGGACCGGCGGGTTCGGCGACTTCTGGTGGGTCGTCGCCGAGGGGTGACCTCAGAGGGTCGGCAGCACGTCGTCGAGGTGGTCGAACGTGATGTTCATGCCCCACTCCATGCCCGAGGCGACGTGGCCGTCGCGCATCTCCTGTGAGGGGTACTGGTGGTGCGTGGTCAGACGCGTGCCGCCCTGGCCGTTGTCGGTGTAGGTGACCGTCACGGTGTGCTCGGTGCCGGGCATCTGCTCGTACTGCTCGGTCTGGACGGTCCGGTGCGGCGCCTCGATCTCGACGAACCGCCCCGAGAACCCGTCCTCGTTGCCGTCGGCGTCGCGGAAGACGTAGCGCCACTGGCCGCCGACCTGAAGGTCGATCTCGCAGACGACGAACTGCTCGCGCGGGGCGATCCCCCACCACTGCTTGACGATCTCCGGCGTCGTCGAGGCACGCCACACCAGCTCGGGCGGGTAGGCGAAGTCGCGGCTGACGACGAGCTCGGTGTCGCTGGGGAAGCTGAGCGTGGCCTTGTTGTGGGTGCTGTTCTCGGTGCTGTTCTCGGTGCTGGGCTGGGTGGTCATGACTGCTCCTTGGTCTGTTTCCTGTCGCGATAAAGGGTGGCCAGCACGTCGTCGAGGGCGTCGTAGCTGGCGTCCCAGAACTGCCGGTAGCGCTCGGTCCAGGCGTTGGCCGCTTCCAGGGCGGCCGCCTCGAGACGGACCGGGCGACGCTGCGCGTCCCGGGACCGGCTGACGAGTCCGGCGCGCTCGAGCACCTTGAGGTGCTTGGAGATCGCCGGCATCGACATGGCGAACGGCTCGGCCAGCTCGGTCACGGTGGCCTCCCCCTCGGCGAGCCGAAGCAGGATCGCCCGGCGGGTGGGGTCGGCCAGCGCGGCGAAGGTGGCGCTGAGCGGGTCGTCCGTCATGTAGAGAACCATATGGTTAATTAACCAGTTGGTCAAGTACGACGGACGACCAACCTCTCGTAACCACGCAGGACGAAGGTCGGGCGCCGCACCGCCTCGACGATCTCAAGGGTCCCGAACCGCGTCAGCAGCGCCGCTACGCTGGTCTGCAGCTCGAGCCGGGCCAGCGGGGCACCGATGCAGAAGTGGATGCCGGCGCCGAACGCGAGGTGCGGGTTCGGGTCGCGGGCGGGGCGGAACTCGTCGGGAGCGTCGAAGACGGCCGGGTCGCGGTTGGCGGCACCCAGCAGGGCGGCAATTTTCTGCCCCTCGCGCACGGTGACCTCGCCGACGGCCACGTCGCGCGTCGCGGTCCGCTCGAAGAGGTGGAGTGGCGAGTCGTGGCGGAGCATCTCCTCGACGAGCAGCTCCGGCGAGCCGGGCTGGGCCCCCGAGACGATGAGTGAGGCCAGCCCGTTGCCGAACCCGTTGACGCTCGCCTCGTGCCCGGCGTTGAGGAGCAGCACGGCCGTGGCCACCAGCTCGTGCGTCGAGAGCCGGTCGCTGCCGTCGCGGACGGCGACGAGGTCGGACAGCAGGTCGTCTCCGTCGCCTGAGACTCGTTGCGCAGCAAGGGTTTCCACGTATGCAGCGAACTCGGCACTCGCGGCGACGGCCTCCGCCTCCTGCTCGGGGGTGCGGTTGACCTCATACATCTTGACGATGGCCTGCGACCACGGGCGGAGCAGGTGGCGGTCGGACTCGGGCCAGCCGAGCAGCTCGGCGATGACGAGGACGGGCAGCGGTTCGGCGAGGTCGGCGATGACGTCGAACGACCCGTCCTCGGCCAGTCGTCGAGCACATCCGTCGAGCAGCCCCTCAGTCAGCTCCTCGATCCGCGGTCCCAAACGGGCGACGTGGCCGCGGCTGAACGCGCTCTGGACGAGTCGACGCAGCCGGGTGTGCTTGGGCGGTTCGCTGTCGAGGATGGAGTCGGCGTGCAGCCAGTTGAATGTGTCCCACTCGTCCTCCGGCTGGCGGGGCCGGAAGATCCGCCCGAGCGACCGCTCACGAAGTACCTGGCTGCATACGGCGTGGCTCGTGGCGACCCAGAGTCCGAGCCCGTCGTGCCAGGCGACCGGCGCCTGGGACCGCAGCGCGGCGAACGCGGGGTACGGGTCCGCGACGACGGCAGGATCGGACAGGTCGAGCAGCTCGGCGGCGTCGACGGCGGTCATGACGGTCAGCGTAGGTCGGAACGGTTCGTGGTGGTTCGAGCCGGAATTCCGTGCGGTTCAGAGCACGACCGGGGGTAGGGGAACGGGCATACGGCAGACTGGCCAGCATGACCTCGACCACCGACCGGCCCGCTGTCGCGGGGCGCGAGGTCACCGTCGGGGTCGGCGCCGGCGGCCTGGCCACGGCCGACATGACCCTCAACATCGGCCCGCAGCATCCGGCCACCCACGGTGTGCTCCGGCTGCGCATCGTCCTCGACGGCGAGCGCATCATCCGCGCCGAACCGATCATCGGCTACATGCACCGCGGAGCTGAGAAGCTCTTCGAAGTCCGCGACTACCGCCAGATCGTTGTCCTCGCGAACCGGCACGACTGGCTCTCGGCGTTCTCCAACGAGCTCGGCGTCGTCCTCGGTGTCGAGCGGATGCTGGGCATGGAGGTCCCCGAGCGCGCCGTCTGGGCCCGCACCCTGCTCGCCGAGCTGAACCGCGTCCTCAACCACCTGATGTTCCTCGGCTCGTATCCGCTCGAGCTCGGCGCCATCACCCCGATCTTCTACTCGTTCCGCGAGCGCGAAGAGCTGCAGGCGGTCATGGAGGAGGCGTCCGGCGGCCGGATGCACTACATGTTCAACCGGGTCGGCGGCCTCAAGGAGGACCTGCCCAACGGCTGGCTCGGCCGCGTCGAGCACGCCGTGGCCGAGGTGCGTCGGCGGATGCGTGACCTCCGAAACATGTTGGTGGGCAACGAGATCCTCCTCGCACGTACCAGGGGTGTCGGCGTCCTCGCCAAGGAGACCGTCCTCTCGTACGGCGTCTCCGGGCCCATCGCGCGAGCCAGCGGCGTCGACGTGGACCTCCGCCGCGACCAGCCCTACCTCGCGTATGCGGAGCTGTTCGCCGAAGGCGGTCCCGGCCGGGTGGTCACGCGCACCGAGGGCGACTGCCAGGCCCGGCTTCAGGTCCTGCTGGAGCAGACCGAGGTCAGCCTCAACCTCGCCGACTTCTGCATCGACAAGCTTCGGTCCCTGCCACAGGGCCCGATCAACACCCGGCTACCCAAGGTGCTCCGCGTTCCGGAGGGCCACCTCTACACCGCAACCGAGAACCCGCTCGGCTTCAACGGCTACTACCTCGTCTCCCGCGGCGACAAGACGCCCTGGCGGCTGAAGCTGCGGTCGGCGTCGTTCAACAACGTCGCTGTCCTGTCGGAGATGCTGCCCGGCCAGGTGGTCGGCGACATGGTGGCGATCCTCGGGTCGATGTTCTTCGTGGTGGGTGACATCGACAAGTGAGGTTGGGTATGCGCGCGGCCGGGGTCGCCGCCGGGACCCTGCTGTGCGCCGGAACCGTTGCGGGCTGCGCGGATCGCGACCCGCAGCCCGCCTCGACGACACCGGCCTCGACGACGGCGGCCGCCCCGTCTCCGAGCTCGGCCACGACGCGAGGCAAGGCGCCGTCGACGACGACCACCGCGCTGCCGGGTATGCCGGTGCCCCTGTCGGTCGGCCCGTCACCGGTCGACCCGGGCAAGCTGAGGTCGGTCGACGACCTGGCGTCGGTGTTCCAGTGCCCGCCCTCGGTACCACCCATCCGGATCCCCGCGGCCCCGTCGGCCACCGGGGCCACGGCACCGCCGGACCCGGAGGCGATCGTCTGTGCGAGCGCACTGGCCGCGAACGAAGCGGTCTACCTCTGGTACACGCCCACACCCGAGGCCAAGCTCGGTGCGCTGACTCAGGCACTCGCCAACACCAAGATCGTCCACGGCGGTCCGAACTGGGTGGCAGCGGGAATGGTCAACCCGACCCTCGGCACGATCGGCGGCGAGGTATACCGCTGACCGCTCAGCGTGACGCCGTCTGCGGAGTGCGAGCGTCCACCTCGCTGTGCAGGGTGAGGATCCGCTCGGCCGCCAGCGCCGGCCCGTCGACCTCGGCCAACCGAGCCGCCCACCGGGCCGCCACGGCCGCGAAGGACGGGTCCGCCAGCACCCGAGTGACGTCCCCGCCGACCCCGCCGGCGATGGTCTCCACCGGCCGGACGACGGCCGCCCCCAGCTGAGCAGCAAGGTGGACGTTGAGGTCCTGCTCGGCGTGCAGCGGGATCCCCACGAAGGGGGTTCCCGACGACAGCGCCGCCTGGACGCTGCCCTGCCCGCCGGTGAGTACTGCCGCATCGACGCGCGGCAGGATCCGGTGGCTGGGCAGGACGCCCTCGACGACCACCCGCCCCGGTGCGAGCGCTTCGAGGTCGGCCAGGTCGTGGACCGTCGCCGCAACGAGCACGTTCCAGTCGCCTGCGGCGACGAGGTCGGCCACGACCTCCCGCACCAGGTCGGCCGGCGTCGACGTCATGGCCACGTAGACGATCGGGTCCGGCGACGTGAGCAGCGACTCGGCCCGTGGCGGGATGGGCAGGTCGAGGTGGGCATGGATCGGTCCCGCGTAGGCGAACCGGGTCGAGGGCCGGTAAAGGGGCCCCGGACGCCAGGCCTCCAGGTCAGCAGCACTCAAGCCGGTGACGTCTGGCAGGTCGGGCACCAGGGTGAGATCGCCGAGCAACAGGGCGACGAGGCCGGGAACCGGCTCCACGCCGAGCCGCGCGGCCACCCGGTTGAACCCGTGCGTGTAGGCGTCCCGCTGCCCGAACGCCTGGTTGAACGCCGGGCGGGCGACTTCTGGCGGAAGGTCCCGGAGCGGCGGGGGTAGGCCCTGCCCCGTCGGCAGCGGCAGCAGGCCGCGCTCGGCCAGCGGCGGGACGAACGAGCCGGCGTGCTCGGTCACCAGCTGAGCGCCGGCCAGTCGGGTCGACAGGAGCGTGGTCAGCGCGAAGCCGGTCACGACGACGGAGACGTCGTGCGCGCGGAAGAACTCCGCCTCGGCGAGCGCGTGAGTCATCAGCTCGTCGTCGGTCCACATGCTCTGGTCCGGCGAGCCGAGTCCGATCCCGTCGCGCACCAGCTGGACGCAGCGCTGCGGGGTCAGCTCCGGCGTCAGCCGGTCGTAGTCGACGCCGGGGCGGCCGAGCAGGGCCTCGTGCGTGCCGCCGTGGCTGGCCAGCCGAACCGGCGCGCCACGGTCGCGAAGGGCGCGGTGGATCTCCAGCATCCGCGATGTCTCGGACAGGTAGCCACAGTGGGGTACGACGCAGATCGTCATGTCCGCCTCCTCGTGTCGGGTTGGCTGGTGATCGAGAATAAGGCAATATATTGCCTATGTCACGCGGTTCGCAAGCAGTCACCCTGTTCGACCTCGGCGCGACCTCCGGCCTCCCCGACGACGTGCGCGCCTTTCGGCTGGTTCTGGCCGCCGCGCAGCTGCTCCGGACGCGGATGGACGCTCGGCTCCGCGCCGACGACCTCACCACCCAGCAGGCGGCTGTCCTCACCGCCGTGTCGGCCCTCGACGCGCCCTCGATCAGCGATGTCGCCGCAGCGATCGGCAGCACGCGACAGAACGTCACGCAGCTCGTGAACGCGTTGGTACGCAAGGACATGCTCCGCGTCGACGACGATCCCGCCGACAGCCGGCGCCGGGTGCTGACCACGACGCGGCGCAGTGACGAGTACTGGGATCATCGCGACGCGGACGACTTCACCGCGGTGGCCGGC
>DASTNV010000093.1:0-3116 GCA_035762725.1 Lapillicoccus sp.
TGCCGGTTCTGGCCGTCTGGTGGGCGGTTGGACTACGGGCGGCGGCGATCGGGAGACCTCATCCGTGGCCGCGGATGTCGAACCGCGGTTGGCTCGTCCTCGGCGCCGTGCTCCTGCTCTTCTCCGTCTGGCGGAACCTGCCCGCCCTCCCGCTGGCGGAGTTTCTGGCGCCCTGAGGCCGCGTGCCCTCGGACTCGCGGCTCGCGTGCCCTGGACTCGCGGCTCGCCACCGACTCGACGCAGCGTCAACGGACTTGACGCTAGGTGCAACAGGCGTCGGGTCGCTCGACGCTGCGTCGAGTGAGGGCGGGGCAGTGGATGGCGGTCGGCCAGAGTCTCCCGGTCGCTCCCCTCGGACAGGGTCCGGCGGTTGCCATCCCGGGACGTAGCCTTGGACGGTGGCCGACGTGAACCGCAGCGCGCTGGACGACATCGTTGCCGGCGTCCGCGAGGACCTCGCGCCTCGGATGGCCGCGATGCCCGAGGCCGAGCTGGAGCGGCGTGCCACCGAGGCCCCGCCGGCGCGCGACGCCGAGGCCGCCCTGCGCTCGCAGCCCGGCATGGCCGTCATAGCCGAGGTGAAGCGGTCCAGCCCGAGCAAGGGCGCGCTCGCCGAGATCGCCGACCCGGCCTCCCTCGCCGCCGCCTACGCCGAGGGCGGGGCCACGGTGATCAGTGTCCTCACCGAGCCGCGCCGGTTCGGCGGAACCCTCGACGACCTCGCGGCCGTTCGTCAGCGTGTCGACGTTCCGTTGCTGCGCAAGGACTTTCTCGTCACCCGGTACCAGGTCACCGAGGCCCGGGCGTGGGGCGCCGACCTCGTCCTGCTCATCGTCGCCTCGCTCACCGATCGCGAGCTCGTTGACCTGCGCGAGCACGCGGAGAGTATTGGCATGACGGCGCTCGTCGAGGTCCACGACGAGGACGAGACCCGCCGCGCCGTCGACACTGGCGCCTCGGTCATCGGTGTCAACGCCCGGAACCTGCGCACCCTCGAGGTCGACCGCTCGGTCTTCGCTCGGCTACGGCCGCTCATCCCGAACGACGTCGTCGCCATCGCCGAGTCCGGCGTCCGGGGCGTCGACGACGTGCGTGAGTATGCGACGGCGGGCGCCCACGGCGTCCTGGTCGGCGAGGCCCTGGTCACCGGGGGCGACCCCACCGCTGCGGTGCGCGAATTCGCCGGCGTCGGCGTACGGGCGACGCCGGGGACACGGCCTCGGCGTACGGTGCGCGCATGACGACGCCCGGGCGCTTCGGACAGTTCGGTGGCCGGTTCGTCCCCGAGGCCCTCATTCCCGCGCTCGAGCAGCTCGACGAGGTGCGGCTCAAGGCGATGGTCGACCCCGAGTTCGTCGGCGAGCTCGAACGCCTGCACCGCACCTACACCGGACGCCCGAGCATCATCACCGAGGTCCCACGGTTCGCCGAACACGCCGGCGGCGCCCGGGTCATCCTCAAGCGCGAGGACCTGAATCACACCGGCTCGCACAAGATCAACAACGTCCTCGGCCAGGCCCTGCTGACCAAGCGAATGGGCAAGTCCCGGGTCATCGCCGAGACCGGCGCCGGACAGCACGGTGTCGCCACCGCGACCGCCGCCGCCCTGCTCGGCCTCGACTGCACCGTCTACATGGGGAAGGTCGACACCGAGCGGCAGGCCCTCAACGTCGCCCGGATGCGGCTCCTCGGCGCCGAGGTCGTCCCGGTCACCACCGGAAGCCAGACGCTCAAGGACGCCGTCAACGAGGCGCTGCGCGACTGGGTGGCGTCGGTCGACGACACCCACTACGTCCTCGGGACCGTCACCGGCCCGCACCCGTTCCCGGAGATGGTCCGCGACTTCCACCGGATCATCGGGATCGAGGCCCGGGCCCAGGTTCTCGACCTCGTCGGTCGGCTCCCCGACGTCGTGCTCGCCTGCGTCGGCGGCGGGTCCAACGCGATGGGCATCTTCCACCGGTTCATCGACGACGCCGGCGTCCGACTCGTCGGCCTGGAGGCAGGGGGAGAGGGCATCGAGTCCGGCCGGCACGCCTCGCGGTTCGCCTCCGGCATCCCGGGCGTCCTCCACGGCGCCTTCACCTACGTCATGCAGGACGACGACGGCCAGACCGTCGAGTCGCACTCGGTCTCGGCCGGACTGGACTACCCGAGCGTCGGCCCGGAGCACGCATACCTGTTGGAGTCAGGCCGCGCGGAGTACCGCTCGATCACCGACGCGCAGGCCATGGAGGCTTTCCAGCTGCTGTGCCAGACCGAGGGCATCATCCCGGCGATCGAGTCGAGCCACGCCCTCGCTGGGGCGATGGAGGTCGGTCGCGAGCTCGGCCGCGACGCGGTCCTGCTCGTCAACCTCTCCGGGCGCGGCGACAAGGACGTCCACACCGCGGCGACGTGGTTCGGGCTCCTGGACGGCGAGGCGCCGCCGGAGGAGCCGCACGCGAAGGGGATGGGCATCCAGGCATGAGCGTCCGCGACACCATCGAGGGGTGCCTGGCCGACGGTCGACCGGCCCTGGTCGGGTACCTGCCGGTCGGCTACCCCGACGTCCCCACGTCGATCGCCGCCATGACCGCCATGGTCGAGGCGGGCGTCGACGCCGTCGAGATCGGGTTGCCCTACAGCGACCCGCTGATGGACGGTCCGGTCATCCAGCGGGCTGCTGAGGGCGCCCTCGCCGCCGGGACCCGTGTCGACGACGTCTTCACCGCGGCGCGGGCGGTCGCCGACACCGGCGCCCCCGCCTTGGTCATGACCTACTGGAACCCCGTCCTGCGCCGCGGTGTCGACCGGTTCGCCCGTGACCTGGCCGCCAGTGGCGCCTCCGGCCTGATCACGCCCGACCTGATCCCCGACGAGGCGGGCGACTGGATCGCCGCCTCCGACGCCTACGGGCTCGACCGCGTCTTCCTCGTCGCACCGAGCTCCACGCCCGAGCGGCTGGTCAACGCGACCGCCGCCAGCCGCGGGTTCGTCTACGCCGCCTCCCTCATGGGGGTGACCGGCACCCGCGAGAGCGTCGGATCGGCCGCCGAGTCGCTGGTCGCCCGCACTCGCGAGGTCACCGACATGCCGGTATGCGTCGGGATCGGCGTCTCCAACGGCGAGCAGGC
>DASTNV010000094.1:0-2844 GCA_035762725.1 Lapillicoccus sp.
GCGACCTCATCGAGGCGCGGTCTCCGGTGGCCGAGGACCTTCGAGCGGCGGTCGGAGGGGACCCGTCCAAGCTGACCGGTCCGCTGATCACGGCCGCGGCTCAGAACGGCGACCCGACGGCCGTCGAGCTGCTGGCCGAGATCGGGGAGTGGCTCGGGGTGGGGATCGCCAACCTCGCGGCGGCCTTCGATCCCGGGACGTTCGTCATCGGCGGCGGGGTGAGCGCGGCGGGGCCGTTGCTCCTCGATCCGGCGCGGGAGGTGTTCCGGCGTCAGCTGACGGGACGCGGGTACCGCCCGGAGGCCCAGATCGTCGCCGCGGAGCTCGGCAACGAGGCCGGCCTCATCGGGGCGGCTGACTTGGCCCGGCTCGGCCAGTAGCCCACGCGGTCTGAGCCCCCGCCCGGTGACTTCTCATCACGTGCGGAGAAGTAATCGGACATATCGGGGCTGGCCCAGCCGGTTCTCATCACGTGCGGAGAAGTTGGCGCGAAGTCAGAGGCGGATGCCGTCGTCGTCCTCGTCGCGGTCCAGGGGCTGGCGCAGCACCAGCAGGACGAACCCGGCGATCGACACCAGCAGCGCGAACAGCATCCACCAGCCGTTGCCGTCGCGGTTGAACAGCAGGAGGTAGAGGAACAGCAGCGGCCCGGCCACGAGCGCGACGATCATCAGCCAGAAGTGCTTGTCCTCCGACGAGGGCAGCGGCGCGGGAGGCGGCGGTGAGTAGTGCTGCTCGGGGTCGTCGTCGTGGGCCCAGACGGCCTCGTCGGGCTCGTCGTCGTCCCACTCGTCCTCGGCCTTCGGCGTGTCCTGCGGCATCGATACCGGAACGTCCCGCAGCCGATCGTCGCGGCGGGCCTCCTCGACGTCGGGCAGGTCGTCGACGTCACGGATCCGCCGGATCTCCGGCAGCCGCGTCGACGCGTCCGCGGGAGGGGTGGCCGGCGGCTCGCGCAGCGGGTCGGAGTCAGGGTGCGGGTCGCCGTAGGGATCGAGGCCCAGGGCGACGTCGTCCCAGTGCGCCATGATCGCGGCGAACTGCTCGTCGACGTCCTTCTCGGCCATGACTCAGGATCTCACCCCTCGGAGGCGTCGGAGCGTGCGGCCCCGGCGACGCGCTCGATGAACCGGACCGACTCATCGTGGATCAGTGGAGCGTCGTTGTCGAGCGTTGCCACGTGGTACGAGTTCTCGAGCCAGATCTCGGTGACGTCCGAGCTCGAGATGTGCTCGAGGAAGTAAGCCGAGCTGGCCAGCGGCACGACGTTGTCGACCCGCGAGTGCATGAGGAGGACCGGCTGGGTGATCTCGGCGAGATCGCGCCGCACGTCGGCCCAGAGCTCGGTCTGCGAGTGCATCGCCTTGAGCGGGTTCCGGTCGTAGGCCAGTTCGTGCTCGCGCTCTCCGGTCTTCTTGACGTCATCGCGGATGCCCGGGAACGACGGAACCACGAGCTGCAGCACCGGCAGCAGGACCTGCCGCTTGTCGTCGTGGAGGTACACCGGGTTGACGAGCACCAGTCCGGCGACCCGCGGACCTTGCTCGAGCGCCAGCTTCGTCGACAGCAGGCCACCCATCGACATACCCGCCGCGAAGACGAGGGAGCACCGGGACCGCAGCTCGTCGAACGCCCGGTCGACCTCGGCATACCAGTCCTGCCAGCGGGTCTTGTTCAGCTCCTGCCACGTCGTACCGTGGCCCGGCAGGCGTGGCAATCGCACGGTGTACCCAGCCGCGGCGAAGTGCTCGGCCCACCCACGCATACTCTGCGGGGTGCTCGTGTAGCCGTGGACGACGACCACGCCGATGTCTCCGCCGTCGTGGGCGTAGGGCTCCGCTCCGGGCAGGACGGGAATGGGCATGCCGCTGGGGCCTCCTCGCAGGTATGCCGGTCGTGCTGGCCCCACATGGTCGCACGACGGTCCGGCTCGCTGATAGTGCCGTAAAGTGCGGCTCATCACAGAGGTTTCGGCGTTCGCGACGAGGAGGAAGGGCGTGATCGCGCGGTGATCTACTGGGTGCTCAAGACCGTCATCCTCGGGCCGATCCTGAAGCTGCTCTTCCGTCCCTGGGTCGAGGGTGAGGAACACATCCCCGACGAGGGTGCCGCGATCTTCGCCAGCAACCACCTGTCCTTCTCCGACTCGATCTTCCTGCCGTTGATGGTGCCGCGGCGGATGACCTTCCTCGCCAAGTCCGACTACTTCACCGGGCGCGGTGTGAAGGGCAAGGCCACCGCCGCGTTCTTCAAGGGGGTCGGCCAGCTCCCCGTCGACCGCTCCGGCGGCAAGGCCGGCGAGGCCGCGCTGAACTCCGGGCTGCGGGTGCTGCGCCGAGGTGAGCTGCTCGGCATCTACCCCGAGGGCACCCGGTCGCCCGACGGCCGGCTCTACCGCGGCCGCACCGGCGTCGCCCGGATGGCCCTCGAGGCCGGCGTCCCCGTGCTCCCCGTGGCGATGATCGGCACCGACAAGGCCCAGCCGACCGGCAAGAAGCTGCCGAAGATCATGCGGATCGGCATCCGGATCGGCCGGCCGCTGAGCTTCGCGCGCTACGAGGGCATGGAGGACGACCGGTTCGTCCTCCGGTCGATCACCGACGAGATCATGTACGAGCTGATGCTCCTCTCCGGCCAGGAGTACGTCGACGAGTACGCCACCTCGATGAAGGACCGGCTGGTCCGCGCCGCGAAGGCCCGCGCCCGCGAGATCCAGGAGGCGGCCCGGCCGGGCAGCGCCGCCAAAGAGCTCGAGGACGCACTCGACGCCGCCGAAGGTGTCGAGACCGAGGAAGACGACCGGATCGCGCCCCTCGTCGACGACCCGGTCGCGGACTGGGCGCC
>DASTNV010000095.1:0-15543 GCA_035762725.1 Lapillicoccus sp.
GACGCCGCCGTGGGTCGAGCAGCCACGGTCAGCCTGTGGACCATGGGACGAACCGCACCACCCATGTGGACGAGCTGAGGTCCCCCCGCTATGGACGGGGGACGCTAGCAGCCACCGACGACACGCCCGACACGCCCGACACGTCACGGCCGCTCAGGGTGGCCAGGCGGGTGGCGGCCTCGGTCAGGACGTCGTCCTTCTTGCAGAACGCGAACCGGACCAGCGTCCGGGCCGCCTCGACGTCGTCGTGGAACACCGACACCGGGACCCCCACCACTCCGCACATCGACGGCAGCGCCCGGCAGAACTCCAACGCGTCGGTCGCGCCCAGCGGCGCCGCATCGGCGACGACGAAGTACGTCCCCGCGGGCCGCGACACCGGCATACCGGCCTCCGACAACCCCGCGCACAGCAGGTCGCGCTTGCGCTCCAAAGAGGTGGCCAACGAGGCATACACCGCGTCGTCCAGCCCGAGCGCCAGCGCCACCGCCGGCTGGAACGGTCCCGACGCCACGTACGTGAGGAACTGCTTGACCGTCCGCGCTGCCGCGACGGCCGCCGCCGGCCCGGTCACCCACCCGACCTTCCACCCGGTGGCCGAGAAGGTCTTGCCCGACGACGAGATCGAGATCGTCCGTTCCCACATCCCCGGCAGCGTCGCGACCGGGATGTGCGGCACCCGGTCGAAGGTCAGGTGCTCGTACACCTCATCGGTGACCACCCACGCGTCGTGCTCCTGAGCCAGTGAGCAGATCAGCGACAGCTCGGCCGCCGAGAACACCTTGCCGGTCGGGTTGTGCGGCGAGTTGAGCAGCACCAGCCGGGTCCGTGGCGAGAAGGCCGCTCGCAGCGACGCCTCGTCGACGTCGAAGCTCGGGAACCGCAGCACGGACGTCCGTCGCACCGCCCCGGCCAGGGCGATCGTCGCGGCATACGAGTCGTAGTACGGCTCGAAGGTGACCACCTCGTCACCCGGCTCGCAGAGGGCGAGGATCACCGATGCGATCCCCTCCGTCGCCCCGGCGGTTACCAGTACCTCCGACGCCGGATCGACGGACAGCCCGTAGAACCGCTGCTGGTGCGCCGCGACCGCCTCGAGAAGCTCGGGCACCCCCGGTCCTGGCGGGTACTGGTTCCGTCCGCCCTCGATCGCCGCCACCGCCGCGGCCAACATCTCCGGAGGCCCGTCCGTGTCGGGGAACCCCTGACCGAGGTTGATCGCCCCCGTCTGCGTGGCCAGCGCCGACATCTCGGCGAAGATCGTCGTCCCGAACCCGCGCATCCGTTCGACCAGCGGGGAGGCCGGGGAAACACCAACAGGCATGACCAGCAGCGTAGGCGCCGCGGTCAGAGGGAGGCGGGCAGCCAGTCCGGGTCGAACCCGCAGGCCTGGATCCGGAACAGCTTGTACCGACCGGCCTCCCCGACCTGTTGGAACCCGGGCGCTTCCTCGAGCTTGGCGATGCCCGCGGTCCGCTCGTAGAGGTTCAACCAGTACCGCTCGGGTCCGGTGATCGCGTACTGGACGTTCTCCCGACGTAGCGCGTCACAGACGTCTGGCCGTGAAGCCGCCTCCCGCAGGTGCTCTCCGATGAGCGCGTGGTCGGGGTCCGGGTCGAGGAGCAGCGACTCGAACAGCACCGGCCGTTCGTGGAACGCGTAGAGGAACGCGGACCCGTTGGCCGGCACGTTGGCGGTCACCACCGACGGCGGGATCAGCCGGGCCAGTTGCCGCAGCGCCAGGTTGTCCGCGTCGGTGAGCAGCACCTGGTACGGCTCGTCCGGGTGGTAGTACCGGTTGACCAGGCCACCGGTCTGCTCGTGCGAGGCCCCGCCGGTGACGGCCGCGACGAGGATCAGCGCCCCCGCGCCGGCGGCCAAGGGGAGCGCCCACGGCCGCCGGGTGCGGTCGGTCAGCGGCGGCGAGAAGGTCGAGAGCAGCTTCGTGAGCCACCGCGTGAGGGTATGCGTGCCGACCACCGCCAGGAGCACCGCAGGAACCGCGGCCAGGGCCGCAATACGGACCTTGTCGTTGTACCAGTAGCCGGTGAGCAGTGCCCCCCAGCCCGGGCGTCCGGTCGCCGCCACGGCGAAGAGCAGCACGCAGGCCGCCCACGTCACGACCACCCAGCGCAGCCGGACCCGTCGGACGCAGACGACCAGCCCCATGACGAGCAGGGTCAGCAGCCCCCACGGGAGGGGACCGACCTGGAGGCCCAGCAGCGCGCTGTCGCGCAGTGCCGAGCCCAGCGGAGCATGGGCGCCCCAGTCGTAGCTCGCTGTGTCGGCGACCTGACGCGAGATCTGCGGGAGCACCAGCAGCCCGAGGACGACCACGAGGCCGAGGACCAGCAGCCGGACCCGCGCTCGGCGGCTCTCGACGCCCCGGAGCCGCCGCCACTGGAGGGCGTACCGCGTCGCCACCGCAAGGACCACGAAGAGGGCCAGCGACACCAGGGCGTTCGGGTGGGCGAGGGCTAGGCCGGGGACCGCGGCCACCGTCGCCACGACGGCTAGCCGCCGCGGCAGTCCCGGCAGGGGAGCGACGCACCCGACGGCCACCAGCGCCGGTCCGAGCAGACCGGGGAGCAGGGCGGTGCCGAGGAGGTTCGGCCACAGCACCCCCCATCCCATGAGCACGTAGGGGAACGCCGTGAAGGCCGCCGACAACAGCCCTCCGGCGACGAGGAGCACCGCCGACCGGCCGAGAGTGACGCGGACCAGGGCCACGACGCCCAGCGGCCAGAAGACCGCTGCCGCCGCGACCGCGGTGAGGTTCGCCGCGACGACGATCCCCCTCCCATCGGCGAGGATCGGCACCACCTGGGCCAGCGACGCGGCAACGTCGTGGAACGCGCTGGGGTACGCCTGCTGGTCCGCCGAGCCCAGCGAGGAGAACACCCCCGTCTCGAGGAAGCGGCGGATCCGGTTGAGGTGCGCGACGGCGTCGGTGCTCTGCACCATGCCTTCGGGCCGGCCGATCCCGGGAAGCACGGCCACGAGGGCGAGCAGCACGCCGAGCGCCATCCCCGCGAACGCGAACCACAGGGTGCGTTCTGGGTCGCGGGTCCCGTACCCGCGGGGCCGCCGTCCCCGCGGCCGCACCGCCAACCCCACGAGGTATGCGAGCAGCGCCCCGACCGCCGTGGCCGCCAGCAGCATCCAGGGCTGCCAGCTCAGGTGCAGGAAGGGTGCCACCACGGCGGCGCCGGCGACAACGGTGGTGCCCAGGCCGGGAGCGATCCCCCAGGCGGCGATGCCGCGCAGGCCCGCCGCATACGCAACCGCCGCCCCGGGCAGGAGCAGGATGGCTGCGCAGAGCACGAGCGGCGGCAACGCCGGCAGCCACTCGCTCACGGTGCGCAACCCTAAGTCACCCCGCGAAGTTCTTCGCTTCGCTCCGATCTTCGCGGGGACCCGACTCGCGATTTCGTGCGGTGGCCCGCGCGGCATACCATGGAGGCACGGCCGTCGTCCGCGATGGCCGAATTCGCGTGCCTTCGCCCGTTGACTCGGAATCCGACGAAACGGGGCACGCACCCGGTAGGTCCGGTATGCCGCGCGGCAGCCGGTGGGTGCGGGTCAGGCACCAGGCAGGTGGCCACACCCGTGAGCCACCGACGGAACCGACCACAACCCTGAGCAGGAGGACCACGGCATGGCCGTCGTCACCATGCGCCAGCTCCTCGAGAGCGGCGTCCACTTCGGGCACCAGACCCGCCGGTGGAACCCCAAGATGAAGCGCTTCATCATGACGGAGCGCAACGGGATCTACATCATCGACCTCCAGCAGTCGCTGACGTACATCAACAACGCGTACGAGTTCGTCAAGGAGACCGTCGCCCACGGCGGCTCGGTCCTCTTCGTCGGCACCAAGAAGCAGGCCCAGGAGCCGATCGCCGAGCAGGCGACTCGCGTCGGGATGCCGTACGTCAACCACCGCTGGCTTGGCGGCATGCTCACCAACTTCAACACCATCTCCAAGCGGCTGACCCGCCTCAAGGAGCTCGAGGAGATCGACTTCGACGACGTGGCCGGCTCGGGCCGCACGAAGAAGGAGCTGCTCATCCTCCAGCGCGAGAAGGACAAGCTGGAGCGCACCCTCGGCGGTATCCGCTCGATGCAGCGCGTCCCGTCCGCGGTGTGGGTGGTCGACACCAAGAAGGAGCACCTCGCCGTCGACGAGGCCCGCAAGCTCGGCCTGCCGGTCATCGCGATCCTCGACACCAACTGCGACCCCGACGAGGTCGACTACAAGATCCCGGGCAACGACGACGCGATCCGCTCGGTCACCCTGCTGACCCGGGTCATCGCCGACGCCGTCGCCGAGGGTCTGGTTTCCCGGGCCGGAGGCGGTCGCGCCGCGGGTGACGAGCAGGTCGCCGCCGAGGAGCCGCTGGCCGAGTGGGAGCGCGAGCTCTACGCCGAGGCCCAGGCCGCTGAGGCGACCCAGGTCGCCCCCGAGGTGACCCCGTCCGCGGAGGTCACCGCCGATGTGCCGACCGCGGCCGACGTCGCCGACCAGGCCGAGCCGCTCCCCGTGACCGGCACCGAGCCGGCCAGCGAGGACACCGCGAAGCACTCGGGCGCCGAGATCGCCGCTGCTGAGGCCGAGAAGGCCGACGAGAAGGCCGAGGAGCAGCAGGCCGAGAAGGCCGAGCAGGCCTGACCGCACGTCACGGTCGGCCGGCGAACCGCCGGCCGACCGCGAGCGGCATGCCGTAACCACCCACGCATACGAGAAGAGCGAGAGACATGGCGAACTTCACCGCCGCGGACATCAAGACTCTGCGCGAGCAGACCGGCGCCGGCATGCTCGACGTCAAGAAGGCCCTCGACGAGGCCGATGGCGACCACGCCAAGGCCACCGAGATCCTGAGGGTCAAGGGCCTCAAGGGCGTGACCAAGCGTGAGGGCCGCACCACCTCCAACGGCCTCGTCGCGGCCAAGGCCGAGAACGGCGTCGGCACCCTCGTCGAGGTGCTCTGCGAGACGGACTTCGTCGCCAAGGGCGAGAAGTTCATCGCCCTCGCCGAGCAGGTCCTCGACCAGGCCATCGCCTCGAAGGCGGCCGACGCCGACGAGCTGCTCAAGAGCTCGCTGCCCGACGGCCGCACCGTCCAGCAGCTGATCGACGAGTCCAACGCGATCATCGGCGAGAAGATCGAGGTCAAGCGGGTGGCTCGCATCGAGGGTGAGCGTGTCGCCGCCTACCTGCACAAGACGAGCCCCGACCTGCCCGCCCAGATCGGTGTGCTGGTCGCGATCGCCGGCGGGGACGACCAGGTCGCCCGCGACATCGCCATGCACGCCGCGGCGCTGCCGCCCACCGCGCTGACCCGCGACGAGATCCCGGCCGAGACGGTCGAGAACGAGCGCCGGGTGGCCGAGGCGACCGCGCGCGAGGAGGGCAAGCCGGAGGCCGCCCTGTCGCGGATCATCGAGGGCCGGGTCAACGGGTTCTTCAAGGACAACGTGCTCATCGAGCAGGCGTTCGCGAAGGACCAGAAGAAGACCGTCGGTCAGGTCCTCAAGGACGCCAAGGCCGAGGCCCAGGCGTTCGCCCGCTTCCGCGTAGGAGCCTGAACTTCACCCCACGAAGTTCTGCGCTTCGCTCCGATACTTCGCGGGGACCCCACAGCCCTAGGCGTCCAGCACCGCCGCCCGTTTCCCCGATGGGGAGACGGGCGGTTCGGTGCTCCAGGGAAAGTTGATCCAGAGGTCGGTCCGCTTCCACACGTAGTCGCAGGCGACGATCGTGTGGGGCTTCTCGTACAGCACCGCCGTGCGCACCTCGCCCACCTTCCCGGCGACGAACTCCTGCACGGACCGGAGGGTATGCCCGGTGTCGGCGACGTCGTCGGCGATGAGGACCCGGGCGTCGCCCAGGTCGACGAAGTCGGGCGCCGGTGGCAGGATTCGCGGCACCTCGAGGCGCTCGTCGACACCGGTGTAGAACTCGACGTTCATCGTGTAGGTGTTCTTGATCCCGAGGGCGTAGCCCAGCGCCCCTCCGATGAGCAGGCCGCCACGCGCGATCGACAGGATCATGTCCGGCTCGAAGTCGTCGGCGACCTGTTGCGCGAGCTCGCGCACGGCAACACCGAAGGTGGACCAGTCGAGGACCTCGCGCACGTCGGACATGGCGCCACCCTAGGGCGGGGTCTCGTTGCTCGACGGCCGGCCTAGCGCGGGCCGCCGGCCATCTCGGACTCGCCGCGCTCGACGCAGAACTCGTTGCCCTCCGGGTCGGCCATGACCACCCAGCCCTTGCCATCGGGGCGCCGGTGGTCGGCCACGACGTGGGCGCCGAGGCCCTGGAGCCGCTCCACCTCCTCGTCGCGGGTGCGGTCGACGGGGGCGATGTCGAGGTGCCATCGGTTCTTGACCGACTTCTCCTCGGGTACCTGGACGAAGAGCAGCCACGGGTGGCCCTCCGGCCCGACCAACCCGGACTGCTCGTCCTCCGGTTTGTTCGGGTCGTCCGGGTGGTCGTGGTAGTCCTCGAGGACCTCACGCCAGAACCGCATCAGCGTGTAGTGGTCCCGAGAGTCGATGGTGATGTGGCGGATCAGCGAGCCCAACGAGGGTCCCTTCGGCGACGGGCTCCGACCCTCGCACCCAGCGCGGCGTGGTGTCCACCGTTTCGCCCAGCCGATAAGGAGGTCGTGCTCGGCGAAATAGGGCGGCCATCCCGATGTCCCCTGGCGCGCCTCTGGCCAGGCTGGCGGGACGAAGGCCGGCGAGAGGGACCGGCCCGTGACCGGAGGTGGCGAGATGCGTTCGAGGACCAGACGAGTCGGGATCGCGACGGCAGTGGCAGGGCTGGTGGGTCTGACGATGACGGGGCCCGCCCACGCGGAGGCCCCGCCGCCGTTCAGTGTCCTGTTCCCCGCCGGCACCGCCTGCGCCTTCGACGTGTTGGTCGCCGGCTCGGGCGGGAACCGGGTCGACCGAGAGTTCCACGCCGCATCAGGGAACCTGGTCCGATCCATCTCGGCGGGTACCGGGCAGGCGCTGACCTTCACCAACCTCGATTCGGGAGCGAGGTACCAGACCCCGTCGAACGGTGCCGTGCAGCACATCCAGGTGAACCCCGACGGCACGCAGACGTTCACGACAACCGGCCACAACATCCTCATCCTGTTCCCGACGGACGACCCGGCCGGACCGTCCACGACGCTCTACGTCGGCCGGGTGGTCTTCACCGTCGACGGCTTCGGGAACTTCACACTGAGGTCAACAGCGGGCAGCTCGGTCGACGTCTGCGCGGCGCTGAGCACCTAACAGGCTGCCAGGACACCCCAGCGGGCTTTGGTCGCCGACGGCGGCCGAGTCGGCCCCATTCTGGGGACCAACGCCCGTTCGCGTGTTCGCCTAGGAAGCTTCCTTGTCGAGCACCTCGCGGAGGGTGACGGCGAATGCCTCGGGCTGGCCGGCATACCCGAACTCGCCGCCGAGGAACCCGCCGTGGTGGCTGGGGAACTCGACCGCCTCCTGGCCGAGCGACTGGGCGGTGGCGACGGAGGTGCGGCCGGTGATGGTGTCAGCCGACTCGACGCCGACCCCGATGACCACGCGAGTGGGGGCGGCGCGCAGCGCGTCGACGTCGGGCTCGTAGGCGGTGATCGCGTTGGCGGTGCCCGAGAGCAGCGGGTCGTCCCGGTTGCCGTCGTCGTCGGTCGGCATGCCGAACATCGCCGGGTCGGCCGGCGGCTGTGCGGCGTACTCGTCGTTGAACTCGCCGGTCCACGAGGTCAGGGCGATGAACTGCGCCATCCCCGCACCGAACCCGCGCTGGTGGTATGCGTCCTGGACGCCGCGCTCGGCGGCGAACGCGGCGTCCGCGTCGGGCAGCGAGGCGAGCAGCGGCGGCTCGTGCGCGACGAGGATCCGCACGTCCTCCGGGTGGTCGGCGACCAGACGCAGCCCATTGACCGCACCACCGCTGCTGCCGAACAGGTCGACCGGGCCACCGATCTCGGTGATCAGGGCATGGAGGTCGGCGGCGTGCAGCTCGGGGGAGCGCTCGGTCCGGCCGTCCTTGCGAACGCTCCGGCCGACACCGCGCGGGTCGTAGGTGACGATCGTGCGGTCCGGGAAATACGAGGCCAGGGTGACGAACCCCTCGGCGGCCATCGGGTGGCCGGCCATCAGTAGCGGAGGCTGGCCGTCGGCGGTGGGCAGCGGCCCGGTGACGTCGTAGACGAGGTCGACGTCGGGCGTCTCGAGGGTGCGGGTCTGCGAGTCCATGAGGTCCATCCTCGGGGGCGTGCGGTGGGCTGACGATGGATGAGACCCACGGACCCGCGAGAACTCATCGGTCGGTCGTCGACGCATGTCGCAGCCGGTCCGCGAGCCGGTCCAGCCCCTCGCGGATCATCCGGCCGTACCCGTCGTCCGGCAGCACCTCGACTGTGGTCTGTCCCTGGTGGAGCTGGTCCGCCGCCCCCGCGAACCGTCCCTGCCGCCGGTACCCGTCGCCGAGGTTGAGGTGCAGGCTCGGCGCGAGCCCGGCCGCGTCCGGGATTCCGACGGGGACCAGCGCGTCGCGGCTCAGCCGCGGGTACTCGTCCAGCGCCCTGCGGTCCCAGGCCACCTCGTCGTCGAGTGAGTCCTGGACGTCCGCGAGGTAGTGGGCGAGCACGCAGCGGTATGCGTGGTCGCGCGGCTCGGTCTCCGCCCAGCAGGCCTCCAGGGCCTCCCGTCCGCCGTCGCGGTCGCCGGTCAGGGAACGGCCGACTGCCGCGAGGATGCTCGACCACTCCACGCCGGCGCCCGTCAGGCCGGCTGGTAGACGCCGAGCCGGTTGCCTGCCGGGTCGCTGAAGTGGAACCGGCGACCACCGGGATACTCGAAGATCGGGTCGGTGACGGTGCCGCCGGCCGCCTCGACCGCGCGGACCGAGGCCTCGACGTCGTCGGAGTAGAGCAGCACGAGGACGCCCTCGGGGGACGGAGTCGCGGCCGCGGTCAGCCCGCCGACCTCGTCGGTGCCGTCGGCGGAGAGGATCCCGGCGTACTCCGGCCCGTAGTCGTTGAACTCCCACCCGAACGCCGCGGCGTAGAACTCCTTGGCCGTAGCCACGTCGGGCGTGGCGAGCTCGATGTAGTCGAGGGTGTGATGCGTGTGGGTCATGCCGGCCACTCTGGACCCGACCACCGACACAATGGACGGCGTGAGCGCCGCCGAGCCAACCTCGCTCACACCACAACAGCGCCGGCGAACCCTCGTGGGGGCGGGACTCGGCTGGACCTTCGACGGCTACGAGACGTATGCGCTGATCCTGACCCTCGGGACCGCTCTGCCGGCGCTGCTGCCGGCCGAGGAACAGGCTCGGGTGCCGTTGTTCGCCGGGGCGACGATCGCGCTGACGCTGTTCGGGTTCGCGGTCGGCGGGATCCTCGGCGGACTGCTGGCGGACCGCTACGGCCGTCGCCCGACCCTGTTGGTCACCGTATGCGCGTATGCCGCGTTCACCGGGCTCACGGCCCTCGCCTGGGACTGGTGGTCCTTCGCCCTCCTGCGGCTGCTCACGGGTGTCGCGTTGGGGTCCGAGTGGGGGACCGGGGCCGCGCTGGTCGCCGAGACCTGGCCGGACCGGCTCCGGGCCCGGGCGATGTCGATCATGCAGAGCGGCATCGGAGTGGGGTTCGTCGCCGCCTCCGTCGTCTGGTTCGTCCTGGGTCCGCTGGGTCCGAACTCGTGGCGGCTGATGTTCCTCGTCGGCGTCGTCCCGGCCCTGGTCGCGCTCGTCGTCCGGCGCCGGGTACCACCGTCACCGGCGTGGACGGCCGAACACGAGCGCACGCATACCGACGTGGGCCGGCGGTCGACGATGCGGCGCATCCTTCAGGACCAGCGCCTGCGCCGCATCACGCTCATCGCCTCCCTGATGTCGCTGGCGACGACCGTCGGCTGGTGGGGCGTGTCGACGTTCATCCCGCAGTACTTCGCGAGCGTCGCCGTGCCGGCGGGATGGGAGGCGAGCCGGGCCAGCAGCGTCTCTGGGCTGGTCTACACGCTCGGTGGGGTCGTCGGGTTCCTGCTGGTCGGCCTGCTTGCCGACACGCTGGGTCGGAGACTCACGACGGCCGTGTTCTTCGCCGGAGCGTTCGTCATGACACCGATCGTCTTCCTCCCGGCGCATACGGTTCCGGCGCTGCTAGTCCTGCTCTTCGTCAACGGGATCGTCACGATCGGCCAGTTCGGCTGGATGGCGGTCTGGCTGCCGGAGCTCTACCCCACGAGCGTGCGCGCGACAGGAATCTCGTTGGTGTTCAACGCGTCCCGGTTCCTCGCCTGCATCGGACCCCTGGTCGCCGGCAGTCTCATCGTCGCCTTCGGGGGGTTCGGGACAACCGCCACCCTGCTGGGGTGCGCCTACCTGCTGGGGCTGGCCGTCGTCTGGTTCTGTCCCGAGACGCGCGGGAAGCCGTTGCCGCGAGGGTGAGCGAGCTCAGTCGAAGGTCTCGAGCAGGAGGTCGCGCTCCGCGCCGGTGAGGTTGGTGCTCACCAGGTGGCCCTGGAACCCGCGGAACCGCTCGCCGAGCCGGTCGAGGTCGCCCTGGTCGGTCACCGCGAAGAGCACCGATGTGCCCGGGACGGTTTTCTCCCGGATCTCGTCGAGCTGCTCCTTGGTCAGGCCGACACCCTGCATGTGCTGGTAGACGGCGCCGAGTCCGGCACCCGCCGCGGCTCCGAGGAGGGGCGCGAAGAAGAGCGTGCCGACGAGGAGGCCCCAGAACGCGCCCCAGCCGCCGCCCTTCACCTCGTTCTCCCGGGTATGCCGCAGGGCCGGCTTGTCGGCGCCGACCGGCCATTCCAGGACGGCACGGTCGATGACCTTGATCAGGCCAGCGTTGCGGGCGTTGTCGAGCTGGTCGCAGGCCGCCTGAGCGCCCTCCGGAGTGTCGAACTTCCAAGCCGTGAACGTCGTCATCTCGTCCTCCTCGTCGTGGACGGACTTGCCGTCCCTACCTTGCCACGCGCACGCCTTACGGCAGCCGGGTTTTGACCACCCGTTCGAGAACGTCGAGCGGCAGTGACCCCGAGTCGAGGACGGCCGAGTGGAACGCGGGCACGGCGAACCGATCGCCCTGGCGCTCCTCCGCCTCGCGGCGCAGCCGCTGGATCTCCAGCCGGCCGATCATGTAGGACGTCGCCTGCCCCGGCGACACGGCGTACCGGTCGATCTCAGGACGCACCACTCCCGCCGACAGCGGCGAGTTGTCGAGCATAAACTGAACCGCCTGCTCGCGGCTCCAGCCCAGCGCGTGGAGCCCGGTGTCGACCACGAGACGGCCGGCCCGCATCGAGTCCGCCGAGAGCATGCCGAGCCGCTCGATCGGTCCGGTGTAGAGGCCCATCTCGTCCGACAGCCGCTCGGAGTACAGGCCCCAGCCCTCGGCGAACGCCGAGTTGTGCAGGTGCTTGCGGAACTCCGGGATCGCGGTGAGCTCACCGGCGATCGCGAGCTGCAGGTGGTGTCCGGGGATGCCCTCGTGGAAGGCCATCGCCTCCAGCTCGAACGTCCCCCACGCCGCGGGGTCGGTGATGTTGATGAAGAACGTCCCGCCCCGGCTGCCGTCCGACGCCGGCGGGAAGTAGAACGCCTTGGCGCCGGAGGTCGTCCCTGCCACCGCGCACGGCGCCTGCGGCAGCACCTCGAACCACTCGGGCATCGCTGCCCAGGCTCGCGCCATCGCCGTCTCGGAGGCCGTGACGAGCTGCTCGCCGCTGGTGAAGTGCAGCGCCGGGTCGTCCCGCATCCGGTCGAAGATCTCCTGGAGGTCGTCGGTACCGAGCGCCTCGGCCCCGAGCTCGCGGTACTCGACGGCCAGCGCCTCGACCTGCGCCAGCCCGATGTCGTGGATCTGCTGTGCCGTCAGGTCGGTGGTCGTGAAGTACCGCAGGGTTCGCGCGTATGCGTCGTCGCCGCCCTCGAGGTAGGTCAGGCCAACTCGGTCGTCGGGTCGCGCGAGCGGGAGGACCTCGTCGCGCAGGACGTCGCGGAAGGTGGCCAGGCCGGGCCGGAGCTGCTTCTCGACGCTGTCCGAAACCCGGCTGCGCCAGGCGTCGACGTCGATGTCCTCCGGGGGTCGCAACGCACCGACGATCGGGTCCTCGTCCAGGGGGCGGGCCAGGGCCCGCTCGATCTGGGCGATGGTGCCGGTGACGGCGAACTCGGCCGGAGCCCAGCCGCGGGCGATGCCCTCGCGGTGCCGCTCGGCGATGTCGGCGAACCACTGCCCGGCACCGGCGAGAACGTCGGGCATCGCGTCGGCGACCTGCTGGTTCGGCAGGGTGAGCATCCCGAGGATGAGTGGGAGTACCTCCTGCGGACCGAAGATCGGGTCGGCGGAGACCTCCGCCAGCCTCGCGTCCAGGAGGTCGGCGCTGCTGGTCGCCGCGCTGACCAGCACGGCCCGGGTGGTCCGCTCCTGGTCGTCGAGGCCTTCGGGGTCGATCGCCTCGGCGCGCGCGGCGACGTCGCGCAGCCGGGCGATCTCGGCGTCCTCGGCCGCGCGTGAGGCGTCCTCGTAGCGGCCGGTGGTCGGGTAGTACCCGAGGAGGTGGGCCTCGGTCGGTTGGGCGGCGAGGTGGCCCGCCCAGAACTCGTCGGACAGCGCGGTCAGGTCTTCACGAGAAGTCACGCCGGAAACCGTAGTACCGCTGCCGTAGCGTCCTGCCAGTGATCTCCGCCGAGGAGCGGTACCCGGAACGGTTCGCCGAGGTGAACGGCCTGCGGATGGCCTACGTCGACGAGGGTGCCGGCGACCCGATCGTCCTGCTCCACGGCAACCCCTCGTCCTCGTACCAGTGGCGCAATGTCATCCCGTACCTGACCGGTCTCGGGCGCTGCATCGCCCCGGACCTGATCGGGATGGGCGACTCGGCGAAGCTGCCGGACAGTGGACCCGGCTCCTACTCGCTGGCTGAGCACCACGCATACCTCGACGCCTTGCTCGAGGAGCTGGGCGTCCGGGACCGGGTCACCCTGGTGCTCCACGACTGGGGTTCGGCCCTGGGCTTCGACTGGGCCTACCGGCACCAGGAGGCGCTCCGCGGCATCGCCTACATGGAGGCGTTCGTCGCGACCATCCCGTCGTGGGCCGACTGGCCGCCGGAGGCGATCGCCTTCTTCCAGGCCATCCGGTCGAAGCAGGGCGAAGCGATGGTGCTCGACGACAACCTCTTCGTGGAACAGGTGCTGCCGACCGAGGTGCTGCGCGGGCTCACCGAGGCGGAGATGAGTGTCTACCGGAGGCCCTACCTCCGACCGGGGGAGGACCGGCGGCCGACGTTGTCCTGGCCTCGCCAGGTCCCGGTCGACGGCCAGCCGTCGGAGGTTGTCGAGATCGTCGAGAGGTATGCCGCGTGGCTGGCCGAGACGCCGGTCCCGAAGCTGTTCGTCGAAGCCGTTCCTGGGGTGATGTTCGAGGGCCACCGCGCGGTCGCGAGGACCTGGCCCGCGCAGCAGCACCGCACCGTCCGGGCCGGCCACGTCGTGCCGGAGGATGCCCCGGACGAGCTCGGAACCGCGATCGCCGACTGGTTGCGCCGGCTGCCCTAGAGGTTCTCGGCGATCTCGCGGATCGCCGCCAGCCGACGGTCCCACTCAGCGCCGATGGCGTCCAGCCGGCTCGCCGTTGCGCGGAGCTCCGAGCCCAACGCCCGGTAGCGCACCTCGCGCCCCGCCCGGAATGGTTCGACGAGACCCACATCCTGGAGCACGGCGAGGTGCTTGGCGATCGCCTGCCGGCTCACCGGGAGCCGGCTGGCCAGCGCGGAGGCGGAGAGGTCCGCCTCGCCGAGGGCGGTCAGCACGCTCCACCGCGTCTCGTCCCCGAGCGCGGCGAACACCGGGACCAGCGTCGCGGTCGTCACGAGCCGGCCTCGAGCAGGGCGACGAGCTTGTCGAGCTCGGCGTCCCACCCACCGCGGTGGCTCTCGAGGTTGGCCGCGGGGTCGGAGGTGCGGTCGAACCCGCTTTCGACGACGGTGAGCTGGGTGCCGTCGGCGGTCGATTCGAGGGTGAACGTGAACACTGTCGAGTGGTCCTCGTCGAGGGTGTCGGGGAGCCGCTGGAGAGCGTCGTCGTTGGACCACCGGTATGTCACCGCACGCGGCGGGTCGATGGCCTCGATCCGCAGCGGCACCGGGCCGCGGTCGGGCCAGGTGAGCGAGCCGACGCCGTTGTGGTCGAGCTCGGCCCGGCCGAACCATCGCGAGATGTGCTCCGGTTCGGTGACGGCCGACCAGACCTTGTCGACGGGGGCGGCGATGTGGATCGTGCGCCGGACCGTGAAGGCGACCGGGTCGACGACGGACGGGCTGCTGGAGGGGGTCACGGGAGGGTTCCTTCCGGTATGCGGGTGGTCGTGGCGGCGATGGGTGGTTTCAAGAGGCTGCTGGCCCAGGCCGCAGCCACGGCGCACGCGGCGATAACCGCGCCGGTGAGGACAGCGGCGGACACCCCGCTGACGTCGATGGCCAGTCCGCCGACGAAGGCGCCCAGGGCGATGCCGACGTTGGCCGTCGAGGCGGGCAAGGACGAGGCGAGCGGTGCGCCGGGTCCGGCGAGCTCGACGACGCGGTGCTGCATGGACGGCGCCATGCCCATCCCGAACAGCCCGATCCCGAAGACGGCCAGCGCGAGGAGCATCGGGACGGCGCCGAACAGGCGCATCGCGAGCAGCGAGGCGGTCAGGCCGATCGCGCCGACGACGAGTGCACCGCGGGCGTTGGCGTCGGCGAACCGGCCGCCGCCGAACGACCCGACCGCGGTCGCGACGCCGTAGGCGAGGAGGAACACACTGACCACCGGACCGGAGACGCCGCTGACCTCGGCGAGGTAGGGGACGAGGTAGGTCAGGGCCGACTGGATCGCTGCGAAGACCAAGGCCCCGGCGGCCAGCACGGCGAGCACGCGGGGCGCGAACGCATACCGGGCCTGGCCGACGGCCCCACGGTCCGGTGTACTGGGGACGGACGGGAGCACGACGGTAGCGACGGCGAGCACCACCACGCCGACGACTACCACTACGACGAACGACCCCTGCCAGCCGACGGCCTGCCCGAGCAGGGTACCGAGCGGAAGGCCGACCGTGCTGGCCATCGCGAACCCGGTGATGACCACGGCCATCGCCCGCCCGGCCCGCTGCGCCGGGACGATCGCGGTCGCGGTGACGAAGGCCGCGGCGATGAAGAGGCCCTGCGCGGCGCCGATGACGACTCGCGCCCCGACGAACAGCCCGTAGTCCGCGGCGAGCGCGGGAAGCAGGTTGGCCACGACGAACACCGTGATCGCGGCGAGCAGCACGGGACGCCGGTCGAACCGGGTGGTGAGGAAGGTCAGCAGCGGACCGCCGATGGCCAGCCCGAGCGCGTTCGCGGTGACGAGAGCGCCGGCGGCCGGTACCGAGACCTCGAGGTCGGCGGCGATGAGGTCGATCATCCCCACGACGAGCATCTCGGCGCAGCCCATGACGAAGGCGCCGGTGAAGAGCACGGCGAGGACGACGTTCGGTGGGCAGCGGC
>DASTNV010000096.1:0-20377 GCA_035762725.1 Lapillicoccus sp.
ATGTACAGCCCCGCGACGTCGCGAACGGTCACGTCGCCGGCCGGAATCGCGGCCGCCTTGTTGAACGGCGCGGCGATCGAGAGGACCGGAGTGGCCGCGTCGGCGGTGCCGGCCAGCGCCTTCTTCACCGCGTCGGCCTGGACGTAGTTGATGAAGTCCATGGCGGCGGTGTCATCGTAGCGTGAGGTGGCCGCAGACATCGCCTGCTTCGAGGTGCCGATGACGCTGTTGACGTAGGTCAGGAACTTCTCGTGGGCCGGTCGAATGATGGCCGCGATCGTCGCGTCCTCCGGAACGGTGTTGGCGTTGTAGACCGTGCCGACGAGCGCGGAGTCGTCGACGACCCACTGGCCCTTCACCTTGGCGAGGGGGATGTCCATCCGCGCCACGCGCATACCCCAGTAGAGCGGTTCGACGAGGAGAACCTTCTTGCCGGTGGCCTTGTTCGCAATGACCTGGTTGAAGTCGATGTGCGCGTGGCCGACGAGGATCGCGTCGATGTCGGCGACCTCCTCCGCGAGGAGGCGGCTGGCGTTCTCGGGGTACGGCAGGGCGTTGCCGTAGGACGACGACGTGACCGGGCCGGAGTGGCAGGACACGACGACGACATCGGCGCCGGCGGCCTTGAGCCGCGGGACGTAGACCTTGGCCTGCTCGACGATGCCGGGGAACTTGGCCTTGCCCTCGACGTTCGCCTTGTCCCAGATGGCGACGCCGGGCGTGACCAGCCCGAGAATGCCGACCCGCAGCGGCTTCTGGCCGGGGATCTTGACCGTCTTGATGACGTACGGCGGGAACAGCGGGGCGCCGGAGTTCCAGTCGACCGTGTTCGCGCTGAGCAGCGGGTGGTTGCACTGGGACTGGAAGGCGCGCAGCAGGTCGAGGCCGTAGTTGAACTCGTGGTTGCCGAGCGCGGCGGCGTCGTAGCCGATCTCGTTCATGGCCACGGCCATCGGGTGCTTGGTGCCGCTGGTGATCGGCTCGATCTTGGCGTAGTAGTAGGCCAGCGGGGTGCCCTGGATCGTGTCGCCGGCGTCGAGGGTGATGGTGTTCTCGGCGCCGACCTCCGCGCGGACGGCCTTGATGAGGGTGGCCGCCTTGGCGACGCCGATGTGGCGCCCGGCGCTGTCGGAGTAGGTCGCGTTCTTGAAGTAGTCCCAGTTGTAGACGTTGCCGTGGAGGTCGGTGGTACCGAGGACGGTCAGCGTGTACTCGTGCTTGCCGGGCTTGGCGGTGGCGGCGGCCTGGGCGGGTCCCGCGGCGGCGACTGCGGCGGCGCCCACGCCTCCGACGGTGGCCATGGCCAACAGCTGTCGGCGGGTGGTCTGGGCCTCGATGATCCGGTCGAGGGGGCGGTGCGTCATGTCACTCCAAGGGTGTCGGGGTGGGTTCGGGGCGCCTGGCACCTCGTTCACGCCGGGACCGCCAGGGGCGCACATTTCCGCCTTTTGTTCGCGAATGCAACTTCATGCACCCCTCCCGCGACACCCTCGGAGCTTGACGCAGCGTCGAGCCGCTCGACCCGTGGTGCACCATGCGTCGAGAGGCACCCTCCTGCGTCAACCCGCTCGACGCTGCGTCGAGTGGAGGGCGCGGAGGTCGGCCGGAAGCGCGAGCGCCGCGAGTCAGCCGTGGGACGGGGGTTCGGTCGTGGGCGCGCCGGATCCGCCCCCAGCGCCGCGGAGCCAGCTCAACGCGTACTTGCCGTCGTCGACCGCTCGGCCGCCTTCGCCCAGCTCCAAGGGGCGGAACGTGTCGACCATGACCGCCAGCTCGTCGAAGTACTGGACGCCGATCGAGCCCTCCGTCGCGCCCGGCTGGGGACCGTGCGGGTGGCCGCCCGGATGCACGGAGATCGACCCGCGACCGATCCCTGAACCCTTCCGCGCCTCGTAGTCGCCGTCGACGTAGAACATGATCTCGTCGCTGTCGACGTTGGAGTGGTAGTAGGGCACCGGGATCGACAGCGGGTGGTAGTCGACCTTCCGCGGCACGAAGTTGCAGATGACGAAGTTCCAGCCCTCGAACACCTGGTGCACCGGCGGCGGCTGGTGGACCCGCCCGGTGATCGGCTCGAAGTCGGCCACGTTGAACACGTACGGGTACAGGCACCCGTCCCACCCCACGACATCCAGCGGGTGGAAGGGCAACGTATGCACCGTCCCCACCACGCCTCCGGGTCCCGACCCGCGGTGCTTGATGTAGACCTCGGTCTCATCGCCCGCCCGAGCCCCGATGTTCTCGGCCAGCAGCGGCCCCGCCGGCAGGCGGAGGTCACGTTCGCAGTAGGGCGAGTGCTCGAGGAACTGGCCGTATTTCGACAGGTACCGCTTCGGCGGCGCGATGTGCGAGTTGGCCTCGATCGCATACGTCCGCAACGGGTCTCGCGCCGAACGCCGCGGAACCCACCGGTGCGTCGTCGCCCGCGGCATGACGACGTAGTCGCCCGGACCGACATCGAACGACCCGAACACCGTCTCCACCCGGGCACGCCCGCGCTCCACGAACACGCACTCGTCGCCGATTCCGTTGCGGTACCAGGGCGATTCGAGCGCCGAGACCGCATACGAGATCCGCACGTCGCCGTTCCCGAGGACCAGCCGTCGCCCGGTCACCGGGTCGGTCCGGCGCACTGCGGCCGCGTCGAAGAGGTCGTGCAAACGCAGGTGGCGCGGGACCAGCGGGTGGTTCGGCGTCGTCGAGAGGTCGCCGATCGTCCACTCGCGCGAGTCGGCGATGGTCGACGGGATGTTGCGGTGGTAGAGCAGCGACGAGTCGGACGAGAACCCCTCCTCACCCATCAGCTCCTCGTAGAACAGCGCTCCCCCGCGGCGACGTCGGTGCTGCGTATGCCGCTTGTGGGGGATGCTGCCCTGCTGCTGGTAGTGCGCCATCGCTGCTCCTCATCGCAACACTGTCGTCCTATAATCGGACACTTGTGTAGCGATATCCTACCAAGATGACGAGCTGGCTCGGCCTCGACGCGAACGACCCGTTCGGCCTGCAGACCCTCCCCTACGGCGTCTTCTCCACGGCCACCCAACCCGAGCGACGCGTGGGCGTGCGCATCGGCGCTCACGTCCTCGATGCCGCAGCCGCCGCCGAACAGGCCGGCATGGAGTCCGGCGAGACGTGGGCCTGCAGCAGCCTCAACCGGTTCCTCGCCCGCGGCCCCAAGGCCTGGGCCGCGGCCCGCGAGTGGCTGACCCTGGTCCTCTCCGACGAGGCGTACCGCGACGCTGTCGAGCCGCACCTTCACCCGCTCGACGCGGTGACCCTGCATCTGCCGTTCGAGGTCGCCGACTACGTCGACTTCTACGCCAGCGAGCACCACGCCGGCAACGTGGGCGCGCTGTTCCGCCCGGACGACCCGAGCCTGCCGGCCGCGTGGCGCCACCTGCCGATCGGCTACCACGGGCGCGCCGGCACGGTGGTCGTCAGTGGCACCGACGTCGTGCGCCCCAACGGTCAGCGGCGGAACCCCGACGGCGGCCCACCGCACTTCGGCCCGACCACCCGTCTCGACATCGAGGCTGAGATCGGGTACGTCGTCGGTGGGGCGACCCCTATGGGCACCCCCGTTCCAGTCACCGAGGCGGCCGACCACCTGTTCGGCGTGGTCCTCCTCAACGACTGGAGCGCCCGCGACATCCAGGCCTGGGAGTACGTGCCACTGGGTCCGTTCCTCGGAAAGTCTTTCGCGACAAGCATTTCCGCGTGGGTCACGCCGATGGCGGCGCTGCAGGCCGCCCGTGTCGACCTACCCGGCCAGGACCCGCGACCGCACGACTACCTGCACCACGAGACGGTCCGCGGAGTCGACCTCCACCTCGAAGTGGCCCTCAACGGGACCGTCATCTCGCGGCCGGAGTCCAGCCACATGTACTGGTCCCCCGAGCAGATGCTCGCCCACCTGACGGTCAACGGCGCCTCCCTGCGCGACGGCGACCTGTTCGCCTCCGGCACGGTCAGCGGACCTGAGCCCCACACGCTCGGCTGTCTGCTCGAGCTGACCCGGAACGGCGCCGAACCGCTCACCCTCGACGACGGCACGACCCGCGCGTTCCTTCAGGACGGCGACGTCGTGACGATCACCGCCTGGGCCCCCGGCCCGAACGGGACCCGCGTCGGCGTGAGCGAGGTCACCGGCCGGGTCAGGTGAGCCCGTCGGCGACGTCCCGCGCCGCGACCACCACCAGCGGTCCCACCCGGTCCTCGTCGAGCTCGGTCAGGGCGACCACGCCGACGGACCCGTCGACCTCACCAGCCGGCAGCGGCGCGGCGACCCCGTATGCGCCGGGTTGGAGCTCGCTGCGGCTGGACACCCAACCGTCCCCGCCGTCGCGCCTGAGCAGGATCGCCCGTCCGGCGGCCCCACGGTCGAGCGCGTGGCGGGTCCCGGTCCGGTAGGCCACGTGGACGTCGGTCCAGGTCGGCTCGACGACCACGACGGCAAGCGCCGCGTCCCCGTCGACCAGGGTGAGGTGCGCAGTGGCCCCGACCTCGTCGGCCAGCTGCCGCAGCACCGGCGTCGCGGCCGCCCGCACCAACGGGGCGACGGCCGCCGCGAGGCGAGTCACCGCATACCCCAACCGCACTCGCCCGTCCGACAGTCGTCCGACGTACCCGTGGGCCTCGAGCGTGCCGAGCAGCCGGTAGGCGGCGGTGCGGCTCATCCCGAGGCTCGCCGCCAGCGCGGTGACGGTCATGCCGGCCGCGTTCTCGGGGCGGGCCAGGAGGTCGAGCAGGCGCAGGCCTCGGTCGAGCGTCAGCGAGAAGGAGCTGCGGTCAGCGGCCACGACGCCGGACGACGACGTTGGTCGCGGCGACCTTGTCGTGCAGCGCCTGGCGCTTGTCGTCCCAGAGCGGCCAGAGCAGGTTGAGGATCTTGATCATCACCGAGGACACGCCGATGCCCGGCACCAGGCTGAGCAGGCTGGTCCCGATGTAGATCAGTTGGCGCTTGAGCGCGACAGCGAGGGTCGGGTTGCCCGGCTTCTCGCGCAACCGGACCGCGATGCCGAGGGCCATCTTCCCCGGGGTGGCGCCCTTCCAGGTCAGGAAGGCGACCTGGTAGATGATCGTCACCGCGAAGCTGATCAGCGAGATCGGCAGCACGTACCCGGAGATGTCCGCGGACAGCTGGGCCTGGTCGATGGACGAGGCGCTGCCCGCCTCGGCCTGGTTCATCAGGTCGGTGAACCAGTTCATGTACCAGGTGATGAACTGCGAGAGCCAGTACCACCCGGCCACCGTCGTGATGACCAGCTGGATGAGGAAGTCGATGATCCACGCCCCGACCCGCTGACCGTAAGTCGCCAGCGGCACGCCGTCGGGTGTGGTCTTGACGCCGAGGGCGGTCGCATACGCCGGTGGCATGGCGTTGTAGCCGCCCGGGGGGACCGGCGGATAGCCGGGCGGGCCGTACTGCGGAGTCTGGCCGTACTGCTGTTGCTGGCCGTACTGCTGCGGCTGCTGGTACTGCGGCGGTTGACCGTCCTGCTGCCCGTACTGCGGCGGCTGGCCGTAGGGGTTCTGCTGGCCGCCGTAGGGCAGCTGCTGGGTCGGGGTCTGCGGGACCTGCTGCGTCTGCTGGGCGGACGGCGGCTGGGCGAGACCGATCGTCGACTGAGCCGCGGACGGCGAGGTACGCGGCGTCGTGTGGCTGGTCCACACGACTCCGTCGAAGTACCGGAGGTTGTCGGGGTTCTCCGGGTCGTCGTACCACCCGGCGCGCTGGCTCATACCCCCGAGTTTCCCATATGCCTCAGAGGTTGCCGCGCCGTTCCTGCTCGCGCTCGATCGCCTCGAACAGGGCCTTGAAGTTGCCCTTGCCGAAGCCGAGCGACCCGTGCCGCTCGATCAGCTCGAAAAACACCGTCGGCCGGTCGCCGAGCGGCTTGGTGAAGATCTGGAGCAGGTACCCGTCCTCGTCCCGGTCGACGAGGATCCCGCGCTTCTGCAGCTCCTCGATCGGCACCCGGACCTCGCCGATGCGAGCCCGCAGCTCGGGGTCCTCGTAGTACGAGTCAGGCGTGTCGAGGAACTCGACCCCGTTGTCGCGCAACGCATCCACCGTGGCGAGGATGTCGTTGGTGGCGACGGCCAGGTGCTGCGCGCCGGGGCCGCGGTAGAACTCGAGGTACTCGTCGATCTGGCTCTTCCGCTTGCCGACCGCAGGCTCGTTGAGCGGGAACTTGACGCGGTGGTTCCCGTTGGCCACGACCTTGGACATCAGCGCGGAGTAGTCGGTGGCGATGTCCTCGCCGACGAACTCGGCCATGTTCACGAAGCCCATGACCTTGTTGTAGAACTCGACCCACTCATCCATCCGGCCCAGCTCGACGTTGCCGACGATGTGGTCGAGGGCCTGGAACAGCCGCTTCGGCTGGCCCTCGCGGCGGACGTGGGTCGAGGCGGACGCGACGTAACCCGGGAGGTAGGGGCCGGCGTACCGCTGGCCGTCGACCACCCGCTGGACCAGGGAGTGGCGGGTGTCGCCGTAGGTCGCGATCGCGGCGATCCGGACCGTGCCGTGCTCGTCGGAGACGTTGTGCGGCTCCTCGAGAACGGTCGCGCCGACCCGCTTGGCCTGGGCAATGCAGCGGTCGACGTCGGGAACCTCGAGCGCGATGTCGATGACCCCGTCGCCGTGGCGGCGGTGGTGGTCGGCGTGCGGGCTGTCCGGGTCGACGGCGCCGTTGATGACGAACCGGATCGAACCGGACTCGAGGACGTAGGACTTGTGGTCGCGGTGGCCGGTCTCCGGGCCGCGGTAGGCGACCAGCTGCATACCCCAGGCAGACTGGTAGTAGTGCGCGGTCTGGGTGGCGTTGCCGACCACGAAGACGATGGCGTCCCAGCCGGTCACGGGGAAGACGTCCTTGGCTTCGTCGTACTCGACCAGGCCGACGAGCTGCTTGAGCTGGTCGACGTCGAACCCAGCGTCGCGCTCCTGCTGGGTGAGGTCACCTGGTTCGCTGGTCCGGGACACCATCGTCGTCGTCATTCCGGAAGGATCGGCCCGACCGGCTCGATGGTCAACCGGACCTCGACATGCTGGTCACGCTGCGCAGGTTGTTGGCGTCCAGCCCGGATTCGCTGGACACTCTGTCCATGCCCCACGGAACCTTGGACGAGCTGGACGCCCGCATCGTCACGCTGTTCACCGACGAGCCGAGCGTCGGCGTGCTCGGCGCCTCCCGCCGGCTAGGGGTGGCGCGCGGGACGGTGCAGGCCCGGCTCGACCGGCTCACCGAGCGTGGCGTGATCCGGTCGTTCGCGCCGACGCTGGACCCGGCGGCCCTCGGCTACCCGGTCACGGCCTTCTGCACGCTGGAGATCCGCCAGGGCCGAGGTCACGGTCCCGTCGTCGACCACCTCGGCGGGATCCCGGAGGTCCTCGAGGCGCATACGATCACCGGCTCCGGTGACCTGTTGATCCGGGTCGTCGCCCGCGACAACGCCGATCTCCAGCGCGTCATCGACCTTGTCGTCGACGACTCGCACGTGATCCGGGCCTCGACGGCGATCTCGCTGGCGACCCGGATCGACTACCGCACGGCGCCACTGGTCGCGGCGGCGATAAATTCTAGTTAGAATAGAACTATGCTCATCCGAGTCGACCCCGCGTCGCCACTGCCGATCTTCGCGCAGATCGCGGCCGGAGTTCGCCGGGAGCTGCTCGAGGGCCGCCTGAGCGGGGGTGACCGTCTTCCCGCCGCCAAGGAGGTGGCCCGCTCCCTCGGCGTGAACCTGCATACGGTGCTGCGCGCCTATCAGGAGCTGCGGGACGAGGGCCTGGTTGATCTCCGGCGAGGCCGCGGCGCGGTCGTCACCGGCAACCAGCCGACGGCCCTGGTCGAGGTCGGGGACGCGGTGCGGGCGCTGGTTCGGGCGGCCGGTTCCGCCGGCTTGACCCGGGAGGAGACGGTCTCGATGGTGACGAAGGAGTGGGCCTCATGAGAACAGCCCCGGGCAGCGGACGGTACCTCGCGACGGTCATCGGCATCCCAGTCCTCGTCGTGGCTCTTGGGCTCGCGCTCGTCGCCGCCAGCTGGGCGCAGCTCGCGCCGGTGGTGGCCACGCACTGGGGTCCGAACGGCGTCGACGGGACTCAGGGCCGGCTGGCCTTCACGGTGACGGCGGCCGTGATCGTCGCGATCCTCTGCGGCCTGCTGGGCCTGGTGGGGTGGTTCCTCCCGCCGGACGGCCGACGGGTGATGGCGGCCGTCGTGGGGGTGATGGGTGGGTTCCTCCCGACGGTGCTCTTCGGGGCCCTCCTGGGTCAGCGTGGGGTGACTGACCCCAGCCAGGCGACTCTCTCGCCGTGGCTCTTCCTGGTCGCGGTGCTCGTCGGAGCGGTCCTGGGTGGGATCGCCTGGTGGGCTAATCCGGTTCAGCCGCGACCCGCGACCGCGCCGATCCCCGTGCCGCCGGATGCACCACGCATTCCTCTCGCCGATGGCGAGCGACTGGTGTGGTTCGGCTGGTCGGCGCCGGCCCCGTGGATCGGCTGGATCGCCGTCGCCCTCGTGGTGCTCGGCTGCCTCGTCGCGGTCACCGCGGCGCCCTGGGCAGCCATCGGCCCGGCTATCGCCATCGTCATCCTGCTGCTGTCGGCCCACGCCCGGGTCGTCGTCGACGCCGAGGGCCTGCGGGTGACGTCGGCGGGCATCCTGCGCTGGCTGCGGGTGCCGCTCGACACTGTCGCGTATGCCGACCGGTCCGAGCTCCAGGCGCTGCGCGACTTCGGTGGCCTGGGTCTGCGGTTCCGGACGGACGCGCGGGCCTTCGTGACGCGGTCCGGCCCGGCGCTGGAGGTGGTCCAGCGGGACGGGACGCGGACCTACGTGACGATGGACCGCCCGGACGAAGCCGCAGCGGTGCTCAACGGCCTGGTGTCGCGCGCCGAACGGTCCTGAGCCGGCCCGCCCGGACGTAGCGCCATGAGGTCGCGGAGCCGGGCACCCGGCAGGTACGCCCGGGTCAGCGCGACCGAGATCCGCGGCAGCGCCAGCTCGTCCGGATAGGCGAGGTAGAGCGGCTCGGAGCGCGGGGAGAACTTCGCCTTGAACGCGTGCAGGGACCGGAAGCCGTAGAGCGGCTCGAGGTAGGCACCGAGCCGGCCGAGGAGCAGCCCGACCGCATCACTCTCCGAGGCCGGCGACGTCTGCGCGAGGGGCGACGCCGACAGCGAGGCCCACGCGCAGCCCTCGTCGCGGAACCGCTGCAGCGAGGTCGCGATGAGCAGCTCCATGACGCCGCGGAACGCGTCGGATCCGGCGCGGCGGCGCATGACGTCGAGGGTCCAGCCGGCCACGGTGCCGTCGCACGGGCGGTGCGACGGCAGCCAGGACGTCACGCCGTGAACGCGGCCGTCGACGTCGACCGCCACCGCCACCCTCACCTCGGGATCCGCGGCCTCGTCGAGACCGCCGAGGGTGAAGCCGAGCTCAGGCAGTCGCTTGCCGGCGGTCCAGCCGCTCGAGATCCCGGCGACCTGCTCGCGCAGCTCGGGTGAGAGGTCGGCGAGCTGCCCCAGGCTGACCGTGAGTCCGCGGCGGGCGGCCTGGTTGAGGGCGGTGCGGACGTCCTGCCAGGCCCGGCCCTGGAAGGTCAGATCGGCGAGGTCGACGACCGCCTCCTCCCCCACCGGCAGGACCCGCCAGCCGAGGGTTACGGCGGCCGCGGCGGTGTCGGCGGTGGCGGCGAAGACGCACGGGACCAACCCACGCTGGCGCGCTCGGCCGGCGAACTCGCGCAACAGGGTTGCCCGGTCATCGTCGTCCACCGCGACGGGGTCGCACAGACCGACGGCCACACCAGCGTGCACCTGGTGGGCCAGGTAGCCGGGGACGGTGCCGTGGAACCACCGGTTCGCCGGCCAGGTCGTCATCCAGGCGAGCCGGTTCGTCGAGCCGAGGGCGCGCAGCCGGTCCCGGATGACCTCACGCTGCTCCGCGAGGGTGAGCCCGGCGTCGGTCGCGGGGTTCAGGAGAAAACGTCGATTGTGGGAGGGCGAAGTGACGAGCAGCCGGCCCAGCGCGACACCGACGGCGACGCCGAAGAACCGCTCGAGGTCGGCGAGGCCACCCGAGACGAGAAGGGCGAGCGCGGCATACCCGAGGAGAAGAGTCCGCAACCGGAACCGCCAGGTGGGTGACAGCGTGGCTGACGCGGCGGCGGCAGCGCCGAGGACGGCGGTGGTCATCCCGAGGTCGGTACGGGCGAGGTGGCCGGCCGCCCACCGCCAGCCGTGCATGGCGGTCAGGAGGACGACGGCGGCCGACCCGACGACGGCAGTGAGGTGGACCAGGGCGCCGGCGGCCAGGACCCGGCCGGTGCCGAGTCGCCACTCCGCGAACCCGCCGACGACGACGAGCCCGACCAGCAGGGCCAGGTACGCGACCGGACGGTCAGCGAAGAAGGCGCCGGTCAGCGGGCCCCACCAGTGGCCATCGTGGAGCGACGAGGGTCCGTACCCGACCGTCTCGCCGAGGGGCCGGTCGGCGAGCGGTGCCCACAGCGCACCGGTGATCGTGCCCAGGACCAGGACCGCGGCGGAAAGGACGACCGTCAGCCGCAGGCGACGCAGGAGCGTGTGGGCGGCGGCCCGGCCGGCGGCGACAGTGGACACGCCCACACAGAGCGGGCGGAACGCCGGCTGATACCGGCGCGGGGCCGGTCAGTCGTCGTGACCCTCGCGCTTGCGGATCCCGTCGTAGATTTCCTTGCAGACCGGGCAGACCGGGAACTTGTTCGGGTCCCGGCCCGGCACCCAGACCTTGCCGCAGAGCGCGACCACGGGCTCGCCGCTCAGCGCGCTCTCGAGGATCTTCTCCTTGCGCACGTAGTGCGCGAAGCGCTCGTGGTCGCCGGGTTCGGCGAGCTGCTCCTGGGTCTCCTCGCGCTCGAGGACGGACGTCGACGTGCGGGGGCCGTCGGGCTCGCGCTGCGGCTCGGGGTACGGCTCGCTCATCCCGCGAGTGTATGCGTCCGGCTCAGCGCCCGGTCAGCCGTCTCCACCACGAGGTGGCACCTGACGGAGGGTCGGCGGGCGCCTCCGGGGGCGGCGTCAGGGCGGCGCGGAGGGCGCGCCACTGCTCGACGACCTCGTCGACGTCGACGGTCCGGGCGATCAGCGGCGGCAGGTTGCCGACGGCCGGGCGCAGTCGGTCGACCTTCACTCGGCGGTTGAAGTCCTCGAGGATATCGCGGACGTCGGCCTCGGTGCGGACGTCGGCCAGGGACTCGGGGAAGTCCGACGCCTCCCTGCGCAGTGCCAACGGAGTCGGCAGCGCCCCGGAGACATCGAGCTTCTCGCGCTTGATGTAGCTGCGCACCCACCAGTCCGCGTCGTTGGGGTCGCCGAGGTCGCCCAGCGGCTTTCCGGCCCCGGGGAGGTGGTCGAACTCGCCGCGCTCCTGGGCCTCGCGGATCTGGCGGTCGACCCAGGTCTCGCGGTGGGGTTGCTGCGCCATCAGTTGAGCGAGGGGTCGTCGGGGTAGCTGGCCACGAACCGGAGGCTGTCGGTCTGGCGGAGCAGCACGTCGGTCCAGAGCCGCTCGGGCGTGACCGAGAAGGCATCGCGCGACTCGCTGTCGACGACGTACCAGTCGCCGCGGAGGATCTCGTTCTCCAGCTGGCCGCCCGACCACCCGGCGTACCCCGCGAAGATCCGCATCCCGGAGACCTCGGGAGCGACGAGGTTGGGTGGGGCGTCGAGGTCGACCAGGCCCAGGCCGCCGAACAGGTGCTTGACGCCGAGCGGCTCGCGCTCGTCGCCGGGAACGGTAACCAGCCCGATCGCCGAGTTCAGCTCGACCGGGCCGCCCTGGAAGACGGTCTGCGGCGCCGAGGTGACCGACTTCCAGCCGGGGAGGACGGCGTCGACGTCGGCCTCCAGGGGCCGGTTGAGGATGACGCCCTGGGCGCCGTCCTCGTCATGGTGGAGCAGGAGCACGACGGACCGGCGGAACGTCTCCTCCTCGATCTGCGGTGCCGCCACGAGGAGACGACCCGCGAGGAACACCCGCACGTCGTCGGCCACGTCGTCAGTCTGACACTCGGCCCGGACGGTGGTGGTCAGGCCCGGCGGGGCCGACGCATACCGGATCCGGAGCTCGCCGCGTCGTGCCGGCGCGGCCGACCCGGGCGAGCCGGACGACGCCGCGGGCGCGGCTCGCCTTCGAGCAGGCGGCGGAACGTCTCGTCGGGAACCGGGACACCACTCGGGGTGCGGCCGCCGGTCGCCGCGATGACGTCGTCACCGGGAGCCGCCTTGACCGGCACCGCGTCGACGCCGGCGTCGCGGAGCTGGCGCTCCATGGTGCGGCGCTGGTGCGGCAGGGCGAGCGTGACGACCGTGCCGGCCTCGCCCGCGCGAGCGGTGCGGCCGGACCGGTGCAGGTAGTCCTTGTGGTCGGCCGGCGGGTCGACCTGGAGCACCACCGACACGTCGTCAACGTGGATGCCGCGAGCCGCGACGTCCGTGGCGACGAGCACCGGCAGAGTGCCCTCGCGGAACGCGCCGAGCACCCGGTTGCGAACGCCCTGGCTCAGCCCGCCGTGCAGCGCCGCCGCGACGACGCCCTGCTCGCGCAGCTGCTGCGCGACGCGGTCGGCGCCGAGCTTGGTGCGGACGAACACGACGGTGCGGCCCGGCCGGTTCGCGACCTCGGCGGTGATGACCTTCTTGTGGGTCGGCTCGACGAGCAGCACGTGGTGGCGCATCGTCGTGACCGCCGCGACGGCCTCGTCAGTGGAGTGGGACACCGCGTCGGTGAGGTACCGCTCCACCAGCCCGTCCACGCCACGGTCGAGGGTCGCGGAGAAGAGCAGCCGCTGACCGCCCTCGGGGATCCGGTCCAGGATCGCGGTGATCTCCGGGAGGAACCCCATCTCGGCCATGTGGTCGGCCTCGTCGAGGATGGCGATCCGGATGTCGTCGAGCTCCACGGCACCGCGGTCGAGCAGGTCGTTGAGCCGGCCAGGCGTGGCGATGAGGAGGTCGACGCCGCGGTTCAGCGCGGCGATCTGGGTCGTGTAGCTGAGGCCTCCCGCGACGAGCTTGTGCCGCAGCCCCATGACGTGGACGAACGGCTCGAGCGCGTCGGACACCTGCATCGCCAGCTCACGGGTGGGAACCAGCACGAGGGCGCGCGGGCGGCGCGGCGCCGAGCTCGGGGCGTCGGCCGCCAGGCGGGCGACGGTCGGCAGCCCGAAGGCGAGGGTCTTGCCGGAGCCGGTCCGGCCGCGGCCGAGGACGTCCCGGCCGGCCAGCGCGTCGGGGATCGCCGCCGCCTGAATCGGGAACGGCTCGGTGATCCCGTCGCGGGCCAGCCGCTCGACGAGGCGCTCGGGCAGGCCCAGCGCGGCGAAGGCGTTGTCCGCGGCCACCTCGACCGGGCCGGTGCTGACCGGCCGTCGGGTCGACTTGGTCCAGGCGTCGGCGGCGAGGCGTTCGGCCTCCGGGTCGACGCCGACCGGGTTGTGGCTGGGTACGTGGGTACGACCCTGGTGCGGGGCGTATGCGGCGTGCTCACGGTGGTGCGGACGGCGCGGTTCGTGGTCGCGCACCGGGCGGTCGGACCACTCGGAGCGGCTCGGCCGGTCGGAGCGGTACGGACGGTCGGGGCGCTCGCCGCGGACCGGACGGTCGCTGCGGACCGGACGGTCGGTGCGGTCACGACGGGTCGGACGGTCGGAACGCTCCGGACGAGCCGGGCGGTCAGAAGTAGCCCAGCGGTCGGGGCGCGAGGACCGCTCCGGACCGCGGCGGTCCGGCCGGTCGGCGCGGCTGCGGTCGGCCCGGAACGGACGGTCGGCGCGATCCGGCCGGTCGCCGCGATCCGGCCGGTCGCCGCGGTCAGGTCGGTCGCTGCGGTCAGGTCGGTCGGTGCGGTCGGCCCGACGCGGTCGGTCGGTGCGGGCCGAGGGCGCGCCCTTGCGGGCGGCCGCCTTCTGGGCGGTGGTCCAGCGGGCCTTCTTGGGGGCGCCGGAAGGAGAAGTGCGAGGCACGGTTGCTTCAGCTCTTTCGGATGGTCGATGACGCGAGGTCGGGGCGTTTCGGGGGTAGACACGCCTCGAGCCGCATGGCGAGAGCGACCGTGCAAGACGTACCTCAGGCGCTCGGGGCGCCCGGCGAACCAGAAACCAGGCGGGTGCCTGGTCGGTCGGAGCCTGGCTTCGTCTCAGCGCGACTCACCGGTGTGAGAAGCGGGGCGCGGCCGTGCGCCCGGGAAGCCTGGCTAGGGCTGCATTCTATCAGGGCGCGGCGAGAGCCCGATCAGGGGCCGGAGGTGCTCGTCGGGTCCGGCTCCGTGGTCGTCGGGTCGGGCCCCGGTGTCGTCGTGGACGCTGGCGGCGCGGTCGTGGTGGTGGTCGGTGGAGCCGTCGTCGTCGTGGTCGTCGGCGGAGCTGTTGTGGTGCTGGGCGGCGACGTGGTGGTCGTCGGCTTCGGCGCGGTGGTCGTCGAGGAGCTCGGGGCCGGAGCAGCGGTCGACGTCGTCGAGGGTGCTGGAGGGGGTGGCGTCACGGTCGCCTTGACCGGCGTGGTCGGCACGGACCCGGTCGAGTCCGGCGCCGGTGTCGCGCCGTCGCGGTAGGCCGCCGCCCACTTCAGCACCGTCTGGACGTACGAGTCCGAGTGGTTGTACTGGAGGATCGCCTTGTACAGCGTGGCCGGGTTCGAGAGGTCGCCCGCCGAGCAGAGCACGTACCCGGCTGCGGTCGCCGCGTCGAAGATGTTGTTGGGGTTGGCCACCCCGTCGCCGTTGCCGTCCTTGCCCCAGTAGGTCCACGAGCCGGGCAGGAACCCCATCGGCCCGATCCCCGCGTCGTACTGCGCGTTGCCGTCCCACTTGCCGCCGTCGGTGTCGCGGATCACCGCTGTGCCGGGCATCGAACCGTCGAGGAGCGGGCCCATGATCTGCCCGCGGGTGTTCCCGCTGGCGTCGAGGCGGCCACCGAAGGCGTGCCCGGACTCGATCCGCCCGATGCTCGCGACGAGCCACCAGGTCAGGTGGCACGACGGCTTGGCCGCAGCCAGCAGCGCCTCGGCCTTCTTGTAGGCCGCGAGCGCCGTGACCGGGATTCCCGTGGCGCCGTCGGCCACGCCGGCCGGTCCATTCAGGGCGTTGACCACGGCCTGCGCCGGATCCGCCGGTGGGGTCTCGGCGGCGCTGGGATCGGCACTGGGTACCGCGGCGACCGCCGGCGGCGGAGCCGTGACGAAGGTGCGCGTCGGCGCCTCCTCGGCCACGGCGTCGGTGACCGGGGCGCCGGCCGGGAGGACGAGACCAGCAGCGACGGGCGGCGGCGCGGCTGCGGGCCGCTGCGGCGCTGGAGCATTGGAGGCGGCGGGAAGCGCGAGCACACCGAGGCAGCCGACGAGGAGGATCGGCAGGGCGAGGGATCGCGCGGTGCGGGTCGGTGGCGTGACAAGACGCCGGACGCGAGGCAGGTTCGGGTTGCTCGGCACCGCTTCGTCAGGAATCCGGACTACTCGTAACCGCCGCACCACTGCCCCTGCTCATCTCCTGCGCCCGGGACGCTCACCCGTCCCGACGCATACCGATGCCGGGTCCAGGGGATCCGGCCCCACCTACGGTACGACGGTCTCACCCGCTTCGCTCCCGTTCACTCGGGTTGCTGAGACTGGCCAGGTAGCGTGCCCTCATGGCCAAGAACCGCCGCATCGTCCAGGTCACGGGGAGCGGCAAGGCCAGCGCCACGCCCGACGTTGTCCGGCTGGCCCTGGGCGTCACCTGCGACGGCGACGACGTGTCGTCGGCGCTCCGGGAGGTCGGGGCCCGGGTGCAGGCGATCGGTGAGGCGGCCCGGGCGCAGGACGTGCGGGGCAACGACATCAGCTCCACCGGCGCCGGGGTGCACCCGCGGTACGACCGCGACGGGCAGCGGGTGGTGGGCTACCAGGCGAACCACCGGCTCGGGATCCTCGTCCGCGACGTCGAACGAGTCGGCGCCGTCGTCGATGCGGTGGCCGGAGTGGCCGGTAACAGCCTCTCCGTCGACTCCATCCAGCTCGACCTCAGCGACGTGTCGGCGCTCCAGGACGAGGCCCGGTCCGCAGCGTTCCTCGACGCTCGGGCCAAGGCGGCCCAGTACGCCGCGCTCTCCGACGCGCCCCTCGGTGAGGTGCTGTCGGTGGTCGAGGGGGCCGTGGCGGGCGGGCCGCCTCGACCGATGATGCGGATGGCCATGGCCAGCGCGGACTCGGCGATGCCGGTCGAAGCGGGCGAGCAGTCGGTGACCGCCAGCGTCACGGTGACCTGGTCGCTGGCGGAATAGCCCTACCCCATCGTTCGTTGGAGGACACATGGCCACCACCGCTTTGACCGCACAGAACTTCGAGCAGACCGTGCTCGACAACGACACCGTCTTCGTCGACTTCTGGGCGGACTGGTGCGGCCCGTGCCAGCGCTTCGCGCCGGTGTACGAGGACGTGTCGCAGCAGCACGACGGCGTCGTGTTCGCCAAGGTCGACACCGAGGCCGAGCAGGCGCTGGCGGCGGCCGTGAACATCACCTCCATCCCGACGCTGATGGCGTTCCGGGACGGGATCCTCGTGTTCCGCCAGGCCGGGGCGCTGCCCAAGGAGGCGTTCCAGTCACTCGTCCAGCAGGTCGGCGACCTCGACATGGACGCCGTCCGCAAGGAGCTGGCCGACAAGAAGGCCGAAGCCGCGAGCTGACCCGCATGCCGCAACCGAGGAAGGGCCCGACCGTGACGGTCGGGCCCTTCTGTCGTTGACAACGGCGTGACGTGGCACCACATGGTGGAGGTGGCGGGAATTGAACCCGCGTCCGATGACGTGAGACCAGGACTTCTCCGGGCGCAGTGCGCTATGGAGTTTCTCGGCCCCGGAGCTCGCGCGCACACGTTCTCCGACAGGCCCAGCCGAGTAAGAGTCCCACGCAGCCCCTCGGCGTGACTGCGCAGCGAGTTCCCTAGCTGACGCCAGGCACTGAGACGGGAACTAGCTCAGGCTGACGGACCTCGTGGCTCGCTCAGGCGGCGAGGGCGAGGTCGGTGCTCTTGGACTTGGCACCTATTGGTTTACACGGAGCGTTAACGAGATAACCGTGCCTCCTCGGCCCGCTTCTCCTGACAAGACGACCACCGTCGAAACCGATCACCCCCATGGGGGGTACCAACGTCACGCTGTTCAGTTGTCAATCCTGGAGGTCCAGGACTTCCAGTATGCCGGTCAACGTCTACCCCTCCAACTTCGATTCCCGTGCGGGAGGGCAGGATGCGGGGTATGCCACCTGCCGCCCGCGTGACGCCCGCCCCCGGCCAGGAGTCGGTCTGGGACTACCCCCGACCACCCCGCGTCGAGCGCAGCGACGAGGAGGTCGTGGTCGTCCTCGGCGGCGAGGTCGTTGCCCGCACCCGTTCGGCGCTGCGGGTCCTCGAGACCAGCCATCCTCCGGCCTACTACCTCCCGTATGCCGCGTTCATGGAAGGCGCGCTGGTGCCGGTCGGCGGGACGACCTACTGCGAGTTCAAGGGTTCCGCGTCGTACTTCGACGTCGTCGGCGGCGCCCGTCGGGCCGCGCGGGCCGGGTGGACCTACCGACAGCCCTCCCCGGGGTACGAGGCGATCGTCGACCACGTCGCGGTCATGCCCGGTCAGATGGACCGGTGCACCGTCGACGGCGAGATCGTCGAACCCCAGGCCGGCGGCTTCTACGGCGGCTGGATCACCTCGCGTGTGGTCGGCCCGTTCAAGGGCGGCCCCGGAACTGTGGGCTGGTAGGCGACGTGGGCGCATACGCGGCGATGGCCGAGTGGCGGCTGGTTCGCCGACCGGTCGGCGAACCGACGGCCGACGATGTCGAGCTGGTCGAGGTGTCGCTACCGGCGTTGGACGACGGCGAGGTGTTGGTCCGCAACACGTTCCTCTCGGTGGACCCGTACATGCGGGGGCGGATGAACGACGTCCCGTCCTACGTGCCGCCGTACCAGCTCGGTCAGGCGATGCACGGCGGCGCGGTGGGCGTGGTCGAGTCGGTGCGCGGCGACGTGACCACGCGGACGGGACAGGCGGTCCGCCGTGGTGACACGGTCCTCCACGACGCCGGGTGGCGGACGCACGCCCTGCTGACCGGCCGGCAGATGCGCGTCGTCGATACGCAGGCCGCGCCCCAGCAGTCGTACCTCGGGATCCTCGGGATGCCCGGACTCACCGCGTATGCGGGTCTGCTGCGGGTCGCCGAGTTCCGTGAGGGTGACCGGGTCTTCGTCTCGGCCGCCGCCGGCGCGGTCGGGTCGCTCGTGGGCCAGCTGGCTCGGCTCAAGGGCGCCGCGCTGGTGGTCGGGAGTGCCGGCGGACCGGAGAAGGTCGGCTGGCTGGTGGACGACGCCGGGTTCGACCGGGCGATCGACTACAAGGCCGGGCCGCTACGCCCAGCGCTGAAGGCCGCCGCGCCCGACGGGATCGACGTGTACTTCGACAACGTCGGCGGCGACCACCTGGAGGCCGCGATCTCGTCGCTGCGCCAGCACGGCCGGGTGGCCATGTGCGGGGCGGTGGCGCAGTACAACGACACGTCGGCGCCGGCCGCACCCCGGAACCTGTCGATGGCGGTCGGAAAACGGCTGACGCTGCGGGGGTTCATCGTCATCGACCACGGCGACCTGCGGCCGCAGTTCGAGGAGGAGGTCGGCGCCCTGGTTCGTGACGGCCGGATCGTGTGGCGGGAGACCGTGGTCGACGGGATCGAGCGCACCTTCGACGCGTTCCTCGCCGTGCTCTCCGGCGGAAACACGGGCAAGATGCTCGTCCGCCTCTGACCGCCTAGAGAGTCTCGACCACAGGCTCGACCGGACGGCGCGGCGCCGCATACCGGCCGGCGACCACACCGACCACCACGACCCCGAACGCGAGCACTGCTGCGCCCGCGCTGAGCCAGCCGAACCCGACCGTCGCGACGACGAGCCCCGCCACTGCGCCACCCGCGGCGGCGGTGAACCCGGTGATCATGTCGACGGTTCCCTGGACCCGAGGCCGGTGCCGCATCGGCGTCGCCGCCACGAGCAGGGTGGACGACCCCACCGAGCCGAACGACCAGCCGAGCCCCAGGAGGAACAACCCGGCCCCGAGGCCTGGGCTGGCGCCCGGCGCGGAAAGCCCGGACAGGACCAGCGAGCTGAGCAGGACGAGCCCACCGATGCCGATGACCAGGGGGCTGCCGACGCGGTCGGCGAGGATGCCGACGAGCGGTGAGAAGGCGAACATGCCGAGGATGTGCCCGCTGATGACCAGCCCGATGATCTCGAGGCTCGCGCCACCGTGGTCCATGTGGATCGGCGTCATCACCATGACCGACACCATCACGGCATGGCTGAGGGCCATGCCCACGGCCGCGGCCAGCACCAGTGGGGTGTGCAGGATGATCGGCCACGGCCGGTCATGGGCCACGCTCTCGGCCTCGGGCTCAGGATCGTCGTGCGCTCCCACCGACCGCGCGAGGAGCAGCGGGTCCGGTCGCAGCCGCGTGACCATCACCCCGGCGGCGGCGAGCAGCGCAACGATGGTGAAGATGAACGGCCCGGTCTTCTCGGGGATGTGGAGCCACCCAGCCAGGACGGCGCCCGGCCCGCTGAGGTTCGGCCCGAGGACCGCCCCGATCGTCGTGGCCCAGACCACCGTGCTGAGGTCGCGGCCGCGGTGCGCCGGGACGGCGAGGTCGGTGGCCGCATACCGGCTCTGGAGGTTGGTCGCGGTGACCGCCCCGAGCATGACCATCCCGAGGAGCAGCAGCGGGAACCACCCCACCACCCCGGAGACGAGGCACAGCGCGCCACCGACCGCACCGCCGAGATAGCCCAAGGTCAGCCCGGGCCGCCGGCCGTGCCGGGACATGTACGCCGCCAGCCCCGCGGCCACGAGCGCCGCGCCCAGCGTCTGTGCGGTCTGAGCGAGCCCGGCCAACCCATCGGAGCCGGTGATCTCCCGCGCCAGCAAGGCTCCGACGGCGATCGCGGCGCTCAGCCCGATCCCGCCGATCGCCTGGGTCGCCACCAGGGTGCGGACGGTATGCCGCTGGGCGGCAACGAGATCGGGAGTCTGGGCGGTGGTCATCGCCCCCGAGTCTAGGTATCCCGGTCAGCCGGTGTTGCGGAGTCCGGCCGCGATGCCGTTGATGGTCAACAACAGCGCGCGCTGGAGGTCGCCGTCCGGCTCTTCCCCCTCGGGTACCTCGCGCACCCGGGCGAGCAGGCTCGACTGGAGGGCGTGCAGCGGCGCCAGGTAGGAGTCCCGCAGCTCGAGAGTGCGCCGCAGGACGGGCGCGGAGTCGAGGAGGGCCGACTGGCCGGTCACGGTGAGGATCTCGTCGACGGTGCG
>DASTNV010000097.1:0-12648 GCA_035762725.1 Lapillicoccus sp.
GTGCTCGCGCTGAACTTCCCGAACGGTCAGTACCGAACGCCCGCCTCGCCGTTCATCTCGTTCGTCCGCGACACCCACATCAATCTCGCGATCGGCGGCAGCGTCATCGTCGGCACGATCCTCTTCGTCATCTGGGCGAACCTCATGATCGCCGGCACCTCCAACGGGGTGAACCTCACCGACGGTCTCGACGGGCTGGCCGCGGGCGTCTCGACGATGGTGTTCGGCGCCTACGTCCTCATCGGCATCTGGACCCAGAACCAGAACTGCCAGACCAACCCCGGGATCAAGTGCTACGAGGTGCGCGACAGCCTCGACCTCGCCCTCGTGGCGGCCGCCGGGATGGGCGCCTGCTTCGGGTTCCTCTGGTGGAACGCCTCACCGGCCAAGATCTTCATGGGCGACACCGGTTCGCTCGGGCTCGGTGGCCTGATCGCCGGGCTGGCCATCACGACCCGCACCGAGCTGCTCATCGTCGTCCTCGGCGGCCTGTTCGTCGTCATCACCCTCTCGGTCATCGTCCAGGTCGGGTCGTTCAAGCTCAGAGGTAAACGGGTCTTCCGCATGGCCCCCTTACAGCACCACTTCGAGCTCATCGGCTGGCACGAGGTGACCATCGTCATCCGGTTCTGGATCGTCGCGGGACTGTTCGCCGCGCTGGGACTCGGCATCTTCTACGCCGAGTGGGTCGTGGGGTCGTCGTGACCGGCGACGGCCCTGACCTCTCCGACGACTACGAACCCCGTCCCGGGCTGACCCACCGCGACGCCGACTGGTCGGGACTGCGCGTCCTCGTCGCGGGCCTGGCGGTCAGCGGGTTCGCTGCCGCCGACGCGCTCGCCGAGCGCGGCGCCGTCGTCACGGTCGTCGACGGCAAGGCCCGGGGAGTCGCCGAGGCCAACGACGAACGCGCGAACGTCCTCGACATCCTCGGTGTCACCGTGCGCCAGGGGGAGGAGCACACGGCGGGTATGCCGGCGGAGGACGTCGACCTCGTTGTCACGTCACCAGGGTGGCGCCCCGACCAGCCGATGCTGCTCGAGGCGGCGGCGCGTGGCATTCCGGTCTGGGGTGAGGTCGAGCTGGCCTGGCGGATGCGGGCCAAGGAGGGCGCCGCGCCGTGGCTTACCGTGACCGGCACGAACGGCAAGACGACGACGGTCAACATGCTCGCGTCGATCCTTCGCGCCGCCGGGCTGCGGGCGACGAGCGCCGGCAACGTGGGTACCCCGATCCTCGAGGCAGTGCTCCACCCGCAGCCGTTCGACGTCATCGCCGTGGAGCTGTCCAGCTTCCAGCTGCACTGGCAGCGCTCGGTTTCCGCCGTCGCATCGGCCTGCCTCAACGTCGCGCCCGACCACCTCGACTGGCACGGTTCGTTCGATGAGTACCTGCGCGCCAAGGGCCGGATCTACCAGCACACCCACATCGCCTGCGTCTACAACGTCGCCGACCCGCTGACCGAGCAGCTCGTCATGGAGGCCGAGGTCGTCGAGGGCTGCCGGGCGATCGGGTTCACGCTCGGGGTACCTGCGCCGTCGATGGTCGGCCTCGTCGACGAGGTCCTCGCCGACCGCGCCTTCGTGGAGACGCGGAAGCACTCGGCGGCCGAGCTCGGCACCCTGCACGACCTCCAGGGCGATGCGCCGAGCATCGCGCCGCACTACGTCGCCAACGCACTCGCCGCCGCCGCCCTCGCCCGGGCCTACGGCGTCGGGCCACTGTCCGTTCGTGACGGGCTCCGCGCGTTCCGCCCCGACCCGCACCGGATCGCCGATGTCGCCACCGTCGACGGGATCCGGTTCGTCAACGACTCCAAGGCGACGAACCCGCATGCGGCCTCGGCGTCGCTGCGCTCGTTTGAGCACGTCGTGTGGATCGCCGGTGGTCTGCTCAAAGGGGCGGACGCCGCCCAGCTCGACGAGCTCGTCACCGCCGTGCTGCCGCGACTCCGTGGGGTGGTGCTGCTCGGAGCCGACCGGGCCCGCATCGCCGAGGCACTCGCCCGACACGCGCCCGACGTCCCGGTCGTCGACGTCGGTTCGTCGGAGACTGTTGACGTGATGGGCGCCAGACCGGGAGTCGACGTGATGGACGACGTGGTCGCCCGGGCCGCCGAGCTCGCGATGCCCGGCGACGTCGTCCTGCTCGCGCCGGCCGCGGCGTCGATGGACATGTTCGCCAACTACGGCGCCCGCGGCGACGCGTTCGAGGCGGCGGTCCACCGCTGGGTCGAGGGCCACGGTCGATGACGAGCACGGCGACCCGTCCGGGCGCCCGCGCGACGACCCGTGCCGGCGCCGAGGCCGGTGAGAGCGAGTCCGGGCTGCTGCACCGCGCCCTGCCGTTCCTCGCCCGGCTCGAGTCACCGGTCACGTCCTACTACGTCCTGCTCGGCACCACCGTGATCCTCGTCGTCATCGGGCTCGTCATGGTCCTGTCGGCGTCGATGATCACGTCCTACCGCGACGACGGCTCGACGTTCAGCGTCTTCCTCGACCAGGCGAAGTTCGCCGCGATCGGGGTGGTCGGCGCGGTCGTCGCGGCGCACATCCCGGTGCGGTGGTACCGACGGCTGGCCTTGCCCGCCCTGGCCGGTGCCCTGGTCCTCCAGGCGCTGGTGTTCACCTCGTTCGGCGTCTCGGTCAACGGCAACCGCAACTGGGTCCGGCTGCCCCCGGGCGTTCAGGTGCAGCCCTCCGAGCTGGTCAAGCTGGGCCTCATCCTCGTCGGCGCGACGATCCTCGCCCGGAAGCGGAAGCTGCTCGGCAGCCTCAAGCACGTCGTCGTGCCGTTCCTCATCCCCATCGTCGTCCTCACCGTGGGGCTCGTCCTCGTCGGCCACGACCTCGGGACCGCCTTGATCCTCATCGGGATCGTCGCCGCGCTGCTCTTCGTGTCGGGCGTCCCTGGCCGCTTCTTCGTGCTCGCCGCCGCCGTGTTCGCTGCGGTTGCCGCCGGGTTCGTCGTGACCAACGAGAACCGGATGGACCGGATCACCTCGTGGCTGGGCAACTGCGACACCTCCGACGGCACCTGCTACCAGTCGATCCACGGCCTGTATGCGTTGGCCGACGGCGGCTGGTGGGGCGTCGGTCTCGGGGCCAGCAAGGAGAAGTGGAGCTGGCTGCCGGAGGCTCACAACGACTTCATCTTCGCGATCATCGGCGAGGAGCTCGGGCTGCCCGGCACGTTGGTGATCCTCGTCCTGTTCACCCTGCTGGGCTGGGCCTGCTACCGCCTCGTTCAGCGGTCGCGTGACCAGTTCGTCCGGGTGGCGACGGCCGGCGTGATGGCGTGGATCCTGCTCCAAGCGATCATCAACATCGGCGCGGTGATCGGCCTGCTCCCGGTCATCGGGGTTCCGCTGCCACTCGTGTCGGCCGGCGGGTCCGCCCTGGTGACAACCCTGCTCGCGCTCGGCATGCTCCTGTCCTTCGCCCGCAGCGAACCTGGCGCCCGCGCGATCCTCGCGGCGCGACCCGGCGTCGTGCGTCGGTCGCTCGCGGTCCTGCCGAGTCGCAGGAAGCGCTGATGGCCGGCGCCTCGAAGCCGACATCGGTGCTGTTGGCCGGCGGAGGCTCGGCCGGTCACGTCTCGCCCCTGCTCGCCCTGGCCGACGCGCTGCGCCGCCGCGACCCGGACATCACCATCACCGCGCTCGGCACGGAGACGGGTCTCGAGGCTCGGCTGGTCCCGGCCCGCGGCTACGAGCTGCGTTACGTACCAAGGGTTCCGTTACCCCGTCGACCCGACCCCGCGTTCTTCCGGCTCCCGGGAGCATTGCGGGGGGCGGTCGCCTCGGCCGGCCGCGCGATCGACGAGACCGGGGCGGAGGTCGTCGTCGGGTTCGGCGGGTACGTGTCGACGCCGGCGTACCTCGCGGCCCGGCGGCGACGCATACCCATCGTGGTCCACGAGCAGAACGCGCGGGCCGGGCTGGCGAACCGGGTCGGCGCCCGGATGACGCCTTACGTCGCGACGACGTTCCGGGGGACCGCTCTCCCGCACGCCACGGTGCTCGGGATGCCATTGCGCCGCGAGGTGTCGCAGCTCGACCGGCCGGCTCGGCGCGACGAGGGGATCGCCGCGTTCGGCCTGGACCCGCAGTGGCCGACCCTCCTCGTCACCGGCGGGTCGCTCGGCGCCCAACGGCTCAACACCACGTTCGCGGCCCGCGCCGCCGAGCTGAGCAGCGCGGGCCTCCAGGTCCTCCACGTCACGGGTGCCGGCAAGGAGTTCGAGCCGGAGCTCCCGGAGATCGGCGCGCCCTACGTCGTCGTCCCCTACGTCGACCGGATGGACCTCGCCTACGCCGCGGCCGATCTCGTCGTGTGCCGGTCCGGCGCCAACACCGTGTGCGAGCTGACCGCGGTCGGGCTGCCGGCGGTCTATGTTCCGCTGCCGATCGGCAACGGGGAGCAGCGGTTCAACGCCGCGGACGTCATCGCCGCGGACGGAGGATTGCTGGTCGACGACGCGTCGTTCACTCCCGACTGGCTGTCGGCCAACGTCCTCCCGCTGGCCCAGGACGGCGACCGGTTGCTCGCCATGGGCGAGGCCGCGGCGTCGGTCGGCCAGCGCGATGCGGACGAGGCGCTCGCCGACCTCGTCCACCGGGCCCACGCGGAGCGCCGATGACCCTGCCGCTGACCCGGTTCGACTTCCTCGCCGACGTCCCCGCCGCGGAGGACCTCGGTCGCGTCCACTTCGTCGCGATCGGCGGCGCGGGCATGTCCGGCGTCGCGCGGATCATGCTCGCCAAGGGTGTCCGCGTGTCCGGCTCCGACGCGCGAGAGTCGACGCTGCTGCACGCCCTCGCCGCAGAGGGGGCGGAGGTCCACGTCGGCCACGACGCGGCCTACGTCGACGACGCGGACACCGTGGTCATCTCATCGGCGATCCGCGACAACAACCCGGAGCTGCGGGCCGCGCATACCAGAGGACTTCCGGTCCTGCACCGGGCGCAGGCCCTGGCGTCGACCATGGCCGGCTCGCGCCGGGTGGCCGTCGCCGGCGCGAACGGCAAGACGACGACGACGTCGCTGCTGACCGTCGCGCTCCAGGCCTGCGGCGTCGACCCGTCGTTCGCGGTGGGCGGCGAGCTGGCCAAGCACGGGACGAACGCCCACCTCGGTACCGGCGACATCTTCGTCGTCGAGGCCGACGAGAGCGACGGTTCTTTCCTCGTCTACCGGCCCGAGGTCGCCGTCGTCACCAGCGTCCAGCCCGACCACCTCGACTTCTACGGGGACCTCGCAACGGTCGAGGAGGCCTACCGGGCCTTCGTCGGCACCATCGTTCCCGGCGGCCTACTCGTCGCCTGCGCAGACGACCCGGGAGCCCGGGCCCTCGCCGAGTACGCGCGGGCCGAGGACCGTCGCGTGGTCACCTACGGCGCGTCGGCCGACGCCGACGTCCGCGTCTCCGACGAGGAGCACCGCGGCGTCGCCTGGTCGGCGGTCGTCACCGCGGACGGCGTCGCGCATCGGCTCCGGCTGCTGGTACCCGGCCACCACAACGTCCTCAACGCCACGGCGGCCTTCGTCGCCGCGACGGCGGGCCTGGGCCAGGACCCCTCACTGGTGCTGGCGGGGCTCGCCTCGTTCAGCGGTACGCGGCGGCGGTTCGAACCGAAGGGCCGGGCCGCCGGCGTCCAGGTCGTCGACGACTATGCCCACAACGCCGGGAAGGTCGCCGCCGTTGTCGGCACGGCCCGACAGCTGGTCGCCGACGCCGGTGCCGGCCGGCTCGTCGTCGTCTTCCAGCCGCACCTCTACTCGCGGACCCGCGACTTCGCCGGCGAGCTCGGCGCGAGCCTCGCGCCGGCCGACGTCGTCGTCGTCATGGACGTGTATGCGGCGCGCGAGGACCCGGAGCCCGGCGTCTCCGGGCGGTTGGTCGCCGAGGCGGTCCGCGCCGCGCGGCCGGACGCCGACCTCCACTACGTGCCCTCGTGGGCCGCCGTCCCCGAGGTCGTCGCGGGGCTGCTGCGGCCGGGCGACCTGCTGCTCACGGTCGGTGCCGGCGACGTGACGATGATCGGTCCCGAGGTCCTCCTCCGGCTCGAGCAGACCTCTCTCGACGAGCCAGGAGGCGAGCGATGAGCGAGCGGCCGAGGTGGCTCACCGAGGCGGCCCGGTCGGGTGCGGCCGTCGACGAGGCCGCGGACGGCCACCCGTCGACTGGTCGGGGCCGGGGACCGCGGCCGTCGAAGCGGCTGGGCCGGCTGCGGTTGGCCCCCCTGCGTCGCAGCGCGCGGCGCCGCTCCGGTCCGGACGGGACGCGGGTGCGGTTCGAGCGGCGCGCGGCAGCGGTGCGCCGTCGCCCGCGCGCCGTCCTGGCCATCGTCGCCGGGCTGGTCGTCGTGCTCGGACTCGCGGTCTGGCTCGTGGGGTTCAGCTCGGTACTCGCCGTCCGGACGGTGACGGTGACCGGCCTGGCCGACGCGGGGGAGCAGCAGGCGGTCGTGGACGCGGCACGCATACCCCTGGGTCTCCCGCTGGCGCGGGTCGACACCGGCGGGGCCGTCGAGCGGGTGGCGCAGATCCCCACCGTCGCGTCGGTGTCGGTGAGCCGGTCCTGGCCGTCGACGGTCGTCGTGAACGTGCAGCGCAAGGTCGCCGTCCTGGCCGTGAAGAACCCTCAAGGTCAACTTCAGGTTGTCGATGCCAGCGGTGTTCCGTTCGAGACGGTGACCGCCTTGCCGCCGGGAGTGGCCCAGGTCAACGCCGCGTCCGACGCTCCCGACCCGGAGGGGGTCAAGGCGGCGATCTCGGTCCTCGAGCTGCTGCCGGCCGAGCAGCGCGCCCAGGTCTCCGGGGTCACCGTGACCAGCGCCGACCTGGTGACCTTCCAGCTCGGCACGGTCAACGTCGTCTGGGGTGGCGTCGCGGACGGGCCCAAGAAGCTCGCGGTGCTCCAGGCGCTACTGACCACGAAGCCTGCCGTGGTGGACGTCTCCGCACCGGACACCCCGATCACCCGCTGACGTCTTCCGATCCCGGTCGGGGGCGTCGCCCCTCGACCGATGCGCGCGATTGTGGGAACGAACCCGCGCCAGAGCACCGGAAGGTTCCCACGATCCCGGTTGGCGGCGTCGGCCCGGCTACCGCGCCTGGATTGCGAGTCACACCAGTCTCATTCGCCTCGCCCGTTACCGGCGGGCGCGCGGGCAGCATGAATCTCCCGAGAAGGTCGAGGACACGCCGGGGCGTTGTTTGATCGAGGTGGGGCAACGGCATACCGTCGGGCACCAAGCGAGACCCGAACAGTGATCTAACCATCAGGTAGACATTTAGGCTTCGCGACACACCGAGACGACAACACGAACCTGACAACTCTCGCTGAGGAAGGCCCACGCTCGTGGCTGCAGACCCCCACAACTACCTGGCCGTCATCAAGGTCGTCGGCATCGGCGGCGGCGGTGTCAACGCCATCAACCGGATGATCGAGGTCGGCCTCAAGGGTGTCGAGTTCATCGCCATCAACACCGACGCGCAGGCCCTCCTCATGAGCGACGCCGACGTCAAGCTCGACGTGGGCCGCGAGCTGACCCGCGGCCTCGGCGCCGGCGCCGACCCGGAGGTCGGCAAGAAGGCAGCGGAGGACCACGCGGAGGAGATCGAGGAGGTCCTCAAGGGGGCCGACATGGTCTTCGTCACCGCGGGGGAGGGCGGCGGCACCGGCACCGGCGGAGCGCCGGTCGTGGCCCGGATCGCCCGCGGCCTCGGCGCCCTCACGATCGGCGTCGTCACCCGGCCATTCACGTTCGAGGGCCGGCGCCGGGCCAACCAGGCCGAGTCCGGGATCGGTGGACTGCGGGAAGAGGTCGACACCCTGATCGTCATCCCCAACGACCGGCTGCTGTCGATCAGCGACCGCAACGTCTCGATGATGGACGCCTTCCGCAGCGCCGACCAGGTGCTGCTCTCCGGTGTCCAGGGCATCACCGACCTCATCACCACGCCGGGCCTGATCAACCTCGACTTCGCCGACGTCAAGTCGGTCATGCAGGGCGCCGGCTCGGCGCTGATGGGCATCGGCTCGTCGCGCGGCGAGGACCGTGCGGTCCAGGCGGCCGAGCTGGCCATCTCCAGCCCGCTGCTCGAGGCCAGCATCGACGGCGCGCACGGCGTGCTGCTGTCGATCTCCGGCGGTTCGGACCTCGGCCTCTTCGAGATCAACGAGGCGGCCCGGTTGGTCCAGGAGGCGGCTCACCCCGAGGCCAACATCATCTTCGGCGCGGTCATCGACGACGCGCTCGGCGATGAGGTCCGCGTCACCGTCATCGCGGCCGGGTTCGACGGTGGCGGTCCGGTCAAGCGCGGCGACGACCGGGCACTGGGCAGCATCCAGGGCAGCCGGCCCGCAGCGACCAACGGCGCATCGACCAACGGGCACGCCCCGATGACGGTCCGCCCGGTCCCGGCGCCGGTGCGCGAGGAGCCCGAGCCGGTCCGAGCCACGGTGCCGAGCGGTGCGGAAGCGGCTGAGGCCGAGGCACGGCCCGCGGTCCAGCCGGTGCAACCGGTCCAGCGGCCGCCGCACACGGTGACCTTCGACGACGCCGATGACCTCGACGTGCCGGACTTCCTCAAGTAGGAGCACCGACAGAGCGGTATCCACGGAGCGCCGGGCCGGTTGGCCCGGCGCTCCGCGCTTTCCCCCTTTTGGCAGGATGCGGGCGTGTTCTTCTGGACCCACGACGTCGCCGCCGCCCCCGGCCGCCGCGGGGTCCGGTTCGCGATCACGTCCAGTCGCCTCGACCTCGGCGCCCGGTCGGCCACCGTTGACGCGCACCGCAGTGCCGTAGCCGCAGCCTTCGACGTACCGCGCGACCGCCTGCTCTTCATGAACCAGTGCCACGGAACCGACGTCGCCGTCGCCGACGGCCCATGGATCGACGTGGCGCCGCGCGTCGACGCCGTCGTGACGAGTCGCGACGATCTGGCCGTCGCCGCCCTCTCCGCGGACTGTGTCCCCGTCCTCCTCGCCGACCCGGTCGCCGGCGTCGTGGCGGCGGTCCACGCGGGTCGCCCCGGCATGGTCGCGCGGGTCGTCGACCGCGCGGTCGACGCGCTCGTCGCGGGGGGCGCGTCGGCGGACGAGACCGTCGCGGTCGTCGGACCCTCGGTGTGCGGTCGCTGCTACGAGGTTCCGGAGGGTATGCGCGCCGACGCCGCCGCGGTCAGCCCGCCGAGCGCGACGGTCTCGTGGACGGGGACGCCGGCGATCGACGTCGCCGCCGGGGTGGTCGACCAGCTGACCCAGCGCGGCGTCCGGGTCACCTGGGTGCCCGGTTGCACCCGCGAGAACCCGGACCTGTTCTCGTACCGCCGCGACGCGACGACCAGCCGGTTCGCCGGGGTCGTCCGGCTGCTGCCCGGACTGGCGGCATGAGCGACGACGCCCGCCGGGACGAGATCGCTCGCGGCCTCGCGGCGGTCCGCGAGCGGATCGGCACGGCGTGCGCCGACGCCGGCCGCGACCCGGACGACATCCAGCTGATCGTCGTGACCAAGTTCTTTCCCGTCGACGACCTCCGCCGGCTTGCCGACCTCGGCGTCCACGACGTCGGCGAGAACCGTGACCAGGAGGCTCGCGACAAGCTCACCGACCCGCGTCTCGACGACGCGACCTTGACTCGGCACTTCATCGGGCAGCTGCAGAGCAACAAGGCGGCGTCGGTCGTGTCCTACGCCGACGTGGTGCACACCGCCGACCGGCTCAAGCTGGTCCACGCCCTGGCCAACGCGGCCGAGCACCAGGGCCGCCGGCCGCGCGTGCTCGTCCAGGTCAGTCTCGACGACGCGCCGGGACGGGGCGGCGCCCCGGTCGACGAGGCGCCGGCCTTGGCCGACGCGGTCGCCGAGGCGCCGGGACTGGAGCTGGGTGGGGTCATGGCGGTGGCCCCGCTCGACGCCGACCCGGATGCAGCGTTCGCCCGGCTGTGGGAGGTGGCGACGCGCATACGCGCCGACCATCCGGACGCCGGCTGGGTCTCCGCGGGCATGAGCGGGGACCTCGAGGCGGCCATTCGGCACGGGGCGACACACCTGCGTGTCGGCAGCGCAATCCTCGGGATGCGTCCGACGCTTCGCTAACGTCCTTGGAGACGTAGGGCAACAACCAAGGGAGTTCCACAATGGCTGGGGCGCTTCGCAAGACGATGGTGTACCTCGGACTTGCTGAGGACGACGACCGCTACGACGACGACGACCACCGCGACGAGGTCGCGGACTACGACGAGGACCGCCGCCGCGGCACGGTGGAGCGCGAGCGCCCCGCGGCCGAGCGCCCGGAGACCGGTGCCGCCGTCACCCAGCTGCCGCGTCGTCCGGCCCCCGTGGCCCGGCTGGTCCGCGAACCCGAGGTCGGTCCGCTCAACCGGATCACGACGATCCACCCCCGCACCTACAACGAGGCCAAGACGATCGGCGAGTCGTTCCGCGACGGCACGCCCGTGATCATGAACCTCTCCGACATGAGCGACGCAGACGCCAAGCGCCTCGTCGACTTCGCGGCCGGCCTCGTCTTCGGACTGCACGGCACCATCGAGCGGGTCACCTCGAAGGTCTTCCTGCTCTCGCCAGTGCACGTCGAGGTGGCCACCGAGGAGTCCGAGGCGACTCCGAACGGCCGCGGCTTCTTCAACCAGTCGTAGCCCGCCACATACCGCTCACAGGCCTCGACAGGCCCCGGACGCCGGTTCCACAGGAACCATCAGCGAGACTTGTCGTATGCGCGCCCTCGGCACGGTGTTCCAGACCGTCGTCTTCCTGTTCTTCCTGACGTTGATCGGTCGGCTCGTGTTCGACTGGGTGCAGGTGCTGTCCCGCGACTGGCGGCCCAAGGGAGCCGTCCTCGTCGTCGCCGAGCTCGTCTACACCGTCACCGACCCGCCATTGCGGCTGCTCCGGAAGATCATTCCGTCCATCAATCTGGGCGGAATGCGCATCGATATCGCCTTTCTCGTCCTCATGGTGATCACCTCGCTGCTGATGACAATTCGGATCGCCTGAGCGTTTCCGGGGTAGTTCACTCGGGCCGAGGTCTGGCCATCGTGTTGGTCGTGCCGTTGCCGTTCTGTAACGTTGTGGCGGAACGGACCCCCACAAGCCGGCCGCGGTCCACAGATCGGCACTGAAACAAGGTGGTACCCCATGGCTCTGACGCCCGAGCAGATCCTCAACAAGCACTTCCAGACCACGCAGTTCCGGAAGGGCTATGACGAGCGCGACGTCGACGACTTCCTCGACGACGTCGTGGCCGAGATGCGGGCGTTGACGGCGCAGCGGGACGACTACAAGCACCAGTTCGAGGAGTGCCAGTCCCGGTCCGGCTCGATCGTCCAGGACCGTGGGTCGGTCGACCCGGCGGTGCTCGACGAGCACGATCGGCGGCTGACCGATGTCAAGAGCCGGATCGCCGAGGCCGAGGAGCGCGAGCGGGAGGCCAACGACCGGCTGTCCAAGACGCTGGCCGACGTGGCGGCCGCGGAGGCCCAGGTCAGGGACCGGCAGGGTGCCATCGACGCGTCGGTGCAGGAGCGGCTGGACGCTGCCGAGGGTCGGGCCCGCGAGGAGAGCGAGGCCAAGGCCAAGGCCGAGCAGCGCGTCGTCCAGCTCCAGGAGGAGCTGCAGCAAGCGCAGCAGAGCGCGACCGAGGCGCAGAGCAGAGCCCAGCAGTCCGAGCAGTCGGTGCAGGAGGCGCGTCGGCGCGCGGAGGACGCCGAGGCGCGCGCCAGCCAGGCCGAGAAGCAGGCGGCGGAGTCGACCGCGGCGGCGCAGGCCTCGATGGCCGAGGCGGCTAAGGCGGCGGAGGCCGCGAAGGCGGCCCCGGCAGCCAACGACAGCGACACCGGAATGATGCGCGCGGTGGCCGGCGGCGCCGTGGGCGGGGCGAGTGCGGCCGGGCTCATCGAGTTGGCCCAGCGGGTCCACGACGAGCACGTCGGCAAGGGCGAGGCCCGACGTGACGAGCTGATGGCTGAGGGACAGCGCAAGTACGACGAGCTGGTCAGCGCCGCACAGGTTCGTCACGACGAGCTGGTCGGCACCGCACAGACCGAGCACGACCGCCTCGTCGCCGAGGCCACGGAGCGCCACGAGCAGCTCATCACCGAGGGTCGCGAGCGGTCGACCGGCATGGTCGCCGAGGCGCAGCAGAAGAAGGCGTCGGTGCTGGCCGAGCTCGACCAGCAGAAGGGTCTCCTGGAGCAGAAGATCGAGCAGCTGCGTGGGTTCGAGCGGACCTACCGTGGTCAGCTCAAGTCCTACCTTCAGGGCCAGCTCGAGGAGCTCGACCACACCGCGGTCGAGCCGCGGGATACCGGCGCGGAGAACGCCGAGGCCAACGGTCAGGTCCAGGCGGAGCACCACTGACGGGGCTCCCCGCGGTCTCACCGTCAACGTGACGTCGAGACTTCGGTATGCCAGTTCGCCCACCGCTGCGGCCCGCCAGTCGGGTGTGACCGGGGGGACGTAGCGGCCGGGTCCGGGCGACGCGCCGCGCCTCGCGGTGAGCCTGGTTTGGAGTCGGCGTGAACGGGGCTTATCCTCGGCGCGACCATCTTCGAGGATCGCTACCCCGGAAGGGGCCGGTACGCCATGGCAGCGACAAGGACCTCTGCGACCAGCAGGGCGG
>DASTNV010000098.1:0-2172 GCA_035762725.1 Lapillicoccus sp.
GCCCCAGGAGACTTTCCGTCATGCCCGAGATCAAGCTCGTCGCCGAGTCGCGTACCCAGTTCGGCAAGGGCGCGGCTCGCAAGATCCGCCGCGACCACAAGATCCCCGCCGTGCTCTACGGTCACGGCACCGCGCCCGTCCACATCACCCTGCCGGGACACGACACGATGATGGCGCTCAAGACGGCCAACGCCCTGCTCAGCATCGAGCTCGATGGCGACAGCCAGCTGGCCCTGGCCAAGGACGTACAGCGCGACCCGATCAAGCCTGTCATCGAGCACGTCGACCTCGTCGTCGTTCGCCGTGACGAGAAGGTCACCGTCGACGTCCCCGTCACCACCGAGGGCGAGGCGGCGCCCGAGACGGTCGTCACCGTCGAGTCGCAGACTGTGCAGCTGGAGGTCCTCGCAACCAACATCCCGCAGCATGTCGTCGTCTCGATCGACGGCCTGGAGGCCGGTACGCAGGTGCTGGCCTCGCAGCTCGACCTGCCCGAGGGGGCCGAGCTGGTCACCGACGGCGACGCGCTCGTCGTCAACGTCACCCAGCAGATCTCCGAGGAGGCTCTCGAGGCAGAGCTCGCCGAGGCCGAGGCCGAGGCCGGCATCGAGCACGAGCCGTCGGACGAGGAGCTGGCCGAGGCGGCCGAGGCTGCCGAGGGCGAGACCGCCGAGGGCGCCGAGGCGTCCGCGGAGGGAGCGACCGAGTCGACCGACGAGGAGTCCTGACCCGAGGCTCGATCAACGCCGCGGCCCCCATCCGACCGGGTGGGGGCCGCGGCGTTGACTGCCGAGAACGTCAAGGTGCGTGGAACCGCTGCTGCGTCTCCAGGAGGCCGACGTCGACGAGTGACTCCACCGCGTCCGACGCCCGGTCCAGGGTGAACGGCAGGTCCGCGCGCTCGGTCGACGAGAAGTCGCGCAGGACGAAGTCGGCCGGGTCCATCCGGCCTGGCGGACGGCCGATCCCGACGCGCACGCGCAGGTAGTCCTTGGTCCCGAGCGACGTCGAGACTGACCGCAGCCCGTTGTGGCCGCCCTCGCCGCCGCCGCGCTTGACGCGGACGGTCCCGCTCGGGAGGTCCAGCTCGTCGTGGACGACGATGAGGCGCTCGAGGTCAACCGAGAAATACTTCAGCAGGTTCGCCACCGGGCCACCGGACTCGTTCATGTACGTCAGCGGTACGGCGAGGACGGTCCGAGGTCCCGGCCGGCCGCCGTCGCCGGTCCCCAACCGGACCTCGCAGACCCGGGCGCGCGCCTTGTGCGTGGCGAAGACCGCGCCTTCCGAGGCCGTCGTGCGGCGGGCCAGCCGGGAGACCGCGAGCGCTCCGAGGTCGTGCCGCGCCGCGAGCTCCGCGGCCACCATCGCGCCGACGTTGTGACGGTTGGCGGCATACCGTGGGCCGGGGTTCCCGAGGCCGACGACCAGCCACGTGTCCACGACGGGCCAGTATGCCGGGTGCCGGGCCGACCTGGAGCCAGGCCCTAGGGCGCTCCAGAGAGGCCAGCAGAAGATCGCCATATTTCAGGAAATTTCGAACTAGATTTACCAAGTTTTGACGGTTGGACTGCGAAGCCCTGGGGTATGCCATGGCAGGTTGAGCAGCGGTCGGCCCTCGGGCCGGCCGCTCTCGAGGGTTCCTTCTGCATATCGATCGGGGAGCCCAGGCGCGCCTTGGCAGGGGGCCCTGACGAGGAGGCCTTGTGGCTGAGCAGATCTATCCGACCCGTGCATCGCGACACTCACGACCCCGCCATGCCGGGCCACGACATGCCGCACCACGCCACGCGGCACCACGACACGCCGCACCCCGCCACGCGGCACCACGACACGCCGGACCGCGCCGGATCAGAGTCGGGCGAGGCCCCTCGGTAATGCTGGGCGGACTGGCGCTGGTCCTGATCGTGACGACGATGAGCGCCGCGGCACCGTCGATCGCGCCCAACGCCGCGACCGCATACTCGCTCTGGGGTGACGCACAACCGGCCAACCTGCAGACGGGCGCGGTAGGTGCGCAGGAGCTCGGCACGCAGTTCAGCACCGATCAGCGCGGGTACGTCGTCGCGCTGCGGTTCTACAAGAACAGTGCCGATACGGGCCGTCATGTCGGGAAGCTCTGGACCTCCGACGGCCGGCTGCTCGCCAGCGCGTCGTACACCGTTGAGTCGC
>DASTNV010000099.1:0-4621 GCA_035762725.1 Lapillicoccus sp.
CAGCAGGGCGGTCTGCCGGTCGACGTGGCCGAGACGGTCGCCTGGCTGAGCCAGGACGCCAACGCCGGGGTCACCGGCAACGTCATCCGGGTCTGCGGCCAGAGCCTGCTGGGCGCCTGACGTGGTCGAGACACTGCGGTACGACACCGCGCCGGGTCTGCCGCGGCTCTTCGCCGACGCCGTCGCCAACGGACGGTTCACCGGCTCGACGGTGCCCGAGGTGGTCGCCGAGCGCCGGGGGATCCGGGTCGACGCGGCGGAGGTCGCCGACTACGCGCACCTCTGCGGGTTCGGGCTCGGTGCCCACCCGCCGATGCCCTGGCCGCACCTGCTGGGCTTTCCGCTCCAGGCAGCGGTGATGTCGCGTCGCGACTTCCCGGTGTCGATGGTCGGCCTCGTCCATGTCGAGAACCGGATCTCCTGGACCCGTCCGCTCGACTACGGCGAGACGCTCGACGTCAGCGTCCACGCGGCCGACCTTCGACCGCACCGGCGCGGGCAGCTCGTCGACCTCGTCGCCGAGGTGACGTCGTCAGGCGAGTCCGTATGGCGCGGCGTCAGCACCTACCTCGCCCGGGGCGGCGGGGACGAGACCGCCGCCTCGGACAGCCCGCCGGACGTCAGTGGCTTGCTGTCTCGGGCGATCGTGCGGTACCGGTTCGGCGAGGACGCCGGGCGGCGGTACGCGGCGGTGTCGGGCGACGTGAACCCGATCCACCTGCACGCGCTCTCGGCCCGGGCCCTGGGGTTCGACCGGGCGATCGCGCACGGGATGTACTCGTACGCCAGGGTTCTCGCCTCGTTGGGTGCTCGGATCCCGGCGGCGGGGTCGTCGACCGTGTGGTTCCGGAAGCCCGTCAAGCTGCCCAGCTCGACCCGCCTGGCGGTCTCCGACGACGGACGGTTGGCCGTCCTGCTGCCGGCCAAGGGCAGCGGCGAGCACCTGGTCGTCACGGTCCGGCCGGACTGAGCTCCGCCCGCTCGCACGGCGCCACGACGTCGACCCGCCAGCGGCCGTCCGCGGCGGTGCCCCAAGTCGCCGTCCCACCCAGCGCGGCCATCCGGTCACGTAGCCCCCGCAGGCCCTGACCCGTCCCGCTGGCCGACATGGGCGCCGGGCCACGGGCCGGCTGGTTGGCGACCGTGACGCTGAGCGTCCCGTCCACGCGCACGTCGACGGTGACCTCGCCACCCGGGGCGTGCCGGAACGCGTTGGTCAGGCCCTCCTGGATCACCCGGTGGGCGGCGGTGGCGAGCGCGGGCTCGAGGACGTCGAGGTCGCCGTCCACGGTGAGGGTTACCCGGGTACCCGTGGCCGCCGAACGGCGGACCATCTCGTCCAGCAGGGCTCGGGTCAGTGGTCGCGGCCGTCCTGGGTCGACGAGTTCGACCAACGCCGCCACGTCGCGCTCGGCCTCGGCCACCGACGCGGAGATTGCCGACAAGGCGTCCGCCGCTGCCGCGGGGTCCCGGCCCGCGAGCTGTTGCCCGGCCTGGGCCTGGATGACGATCACCGTCATGCAGTGCGCGACCACGTCGTGGAGCTCTCGCGCGATGACCAGTCGTTCCAGGCGGACCGCCTCCTCGGCATACCGGTCCTGCTCGGCGGCGAGCTCCGCCACCCGAGCGCGCAGCCGGGCCTCGACGGTGGCGCGGGAACGCAGGATCGCCCCCACGACGAACCAGCCGACCGCCAGGACCAGCAATGGGACCTCCTCCGGCGTGCGCCAGATGAGCACCGCGCCGAGGGCGGACATGAGGATCCAGGCGGGGGCCACCGGCGCTCGGCTGCCGAGCACGCAGGCCACCCAGCAGATGCCGAGGTACACCGCCAGCACGCCGACGGTCGCCAGATCCGTCTCGACGATCGGGACCTCGAACGCGTCTCCGACGACCGTGCCCACGGCGACGATGAGGACGAACGCACCCAGCTCGGCACGAACGCGGGCCAGGACCACGGCGACGCCCAGGCTGAGCGGAGCCACCAAGGTTAACCAGCCCGGTGCTCCCGCGTCCCTCATGGGGGACCACAGGGTGAGTAGCGGAAGCAGCACCACGACGGCCGCCACGGAGAGGGTGCCTCGCAACGACAGTGGGGTGAGCAGCCGATCGCTCACCCGGCGCACGTGTGCCCCCTCGGTCATCGCCCGGCGCTCACGGCCGGCAGGACGACGTTGATCTCGCGCCAGCCGGCCGGGCTCGACGCGACGACGGTGCCGCCGACCGCCGCGGCTCGGGCCCGGGCCGCCTCGAGAGCGACCTGCACCATGACCGCCCGTTCGGAGCGAGCGGCGACCAGGTTGGGTTCCCTGGGCATGGCGGTCGACTCGGCCGATGGGCCGCCCAGGGTGATCCGGAGGCAGCCCGGCTCGAACCGCACGACGACGTCGATCTGCGCCCGGGGGAGGTCACTGAGCGTCGCCAGCAGCTGCTCGACGATGCGGTAGGCGCACAGCTCGACGTACGGGCTGTAGGGGCGCGGTGGACCCACGACGGTCAACCGGGCGTCGCCGACGGTCGCCCGGTGGAGGAGGTCGTCGAGGTCCCCGATGCCCGGGAGAGGTGTGGTCGGGGCGTCCTGGACCATGCCGACGACCCGACGCATACCGGCCAGGGTCTCGCGCCCCTCCGCCTCGACCTGCGCCAGGGCCGCCACCGTCTCGGCCGCCCGGTCCTGGGCGACGGTCTGCCGTCCGGTGTCCGCGGCGGCGGCGATCGATCTCAGGTGTGGCCCGATGGCCGCGTCGAGGTCCGAACCGATCCGGGTGCGGTCGGCGGCGATGGCCAGCTCGGCGGTGCGTTCCCGCTGCTGGGTGAGCTCCACCGTGCGCTGCCGCAGTGTCTCGGCCAGCCGGGCCCGCGACCGCAGCAGGACCCCGGCGAAGGCGAACGCCGCGAGGACGCCGAAGATGAAGATCCCGGCTCCGAGCCCGAGGGCGGGGTCGAGCATGACCTCGACGACACCGAGCCCGATGAGTCCTGCTGCGCCGACCACCAGGGACGTCCCGGCGGCGTGGGCGGCCAGCTGGTACGCCATCGCGCACATCACCGGGAAGATCGCGGCGCAGGTCACCAGCGGGCCGGCAACGAGCTGGACGACGAGGACGAGCACCGCCGCGAGCACCGCCGAGATCGCCGGCGCCCGGCGGAACGCGAGCAGCGTCATCACCGCGAGGGCGACGAGCACGACGGTCACGGGCCCACCGTCGTTGAATGGCTCGAGCACGACGAGGACCCCGACCGGCACGAGGACCAGCGTGAGGACGAGGTTGCCCACTCCGACGACGTCGAGCCATCGGGGAAGGCGGTGACGGACGGGCCCGAGCGGCATGACGTTCTCCTTCGTCTGAGGATTGTCGTCCCATCAGGGCCGACGCCGCACCCCTCTCGGTGCGGCGCCGGCCCGGTCGGTTTAGTCAGCGGCGACCCTGACGGGCCATGAGGGCGTCCCATCCGGTGCCGAGACCCCAGGCCACGGCCACGGCGGCCGTGCCCATTGCCACGAAGCCGGGGTCGGCATGGAGGGCCCGGTCCCAGACGTACTGGGCGACGATCCCGACGACGGCCATGGCCAGCCCTGAGATCGAGCCGATCCAACCGCGGCCGTGCCCGCGGTCCCGGCTCCAGGCGCCCACCGCGTATGCGCCGTAGACGACAGCGGGGAACGCGGCCGCGCATCGGACGTAGTCACCGAAGATGAGGCCGTTCGCCACGGCCGCGCCGGCGAGCAAGGTGACGGCGAGGACCGGCTGCCGGCGGGCGACGAGCAGCGGCAGGGTCATCGCGAGAGCGCCGATGGTGGCCGCGAGGCCGGCGGCGTTCTCGGGAGAGCGCATCATCCACCACTCGAGCGCGGTCAGCGCGACGGTGAGGACGATGGTGGTCGGGCCGAGCGCCGCGAGGCGACTGGTCGACGATGAGGTGTCGAGCTCGGCCGCGGCGGCCGGGATGCTCTGGGTCATGGTGTCCTCCTGCTGGCGTTGGTAGCGATCGGCTCCTCCGTGGTCGGATGAGCGCTGATCCGAGTCTGGAAGCCCGGGTCCGTGGCCCGCGTCGTCGCCGAGACCGATCTGCGGCGGCCCTGTCATCCCTGAGGAGGACGCCGCCGACCACCCTGAGGACGATGCCGCCCGGTCCGCCCCCGCCCTACGCTCCAGACATGGGTGCCGAGCCGGTTGTGCGCGTGGTCGTCGCCGACGACCAGCGCCTCGTCCGGACCGGCTTCCGGGTGCTGCTCGGCGACGCCGACGGGATCGACGTCGTGGGGGAGGCCGCCGACGGCGTGGAGGCGGTCGAGCAGGCGGTCGCCCTGGAGCCCGACGTCGTTCTCATGGACATCCGAATGCCCCGGCTGGACGGGATCAGCGCGACGCGCAGCATCGTCGACCGGACCGCGAGCCGCGTACTCGTGCTGACCACTTTCGACTCAGACGAGTACGTGTTCGAGGCGCTGACCTGTGGCGCGAGCGGGTTCCTGCTCAAGGACGTCCCGGCCGAGCACCTCGTCGCCGCGATCCGGGCCGTGGCCCGAGGCGACGCGTTGATCGACCCGTCGGTCACCCGGCGGCTGATCAGCCGGTTCACCCGGGCGCTTCGGCCTACTCCAGAGACGACCACCGCG
>DASTNV010000100.1:0-5134 GCA_035762725.1 Lapillicoccus sp.
GCGCGGTCGGTGGGCGGGATCTCGAGTCGGTCGAGGGCCGCGCGGACGTAGAGTCCGGACCCCCCCACGAGCACTGCGACCCGGCCGCGCGCCCGGATGCCGTCGATGTCAGTTCGCGAATGTCGTTGGTATGCGGCAACACTCGCCTCCGCGCGGACGTCGAGGACGTCCAGCTGGTGATGCGGAACACCGCGCCGCTCGTCCGGTGAGAGCTTGGCCGTGCCGATGTCCATGCCGCGGTAGAGCTGCATCGCGTCGGCGTTGACCACCTCGCCACCGAGGCGCTCGGCGAGGGCGAGGCCGAGGTCGGACTTGCCGGTCGCCGTGGGCCCGACGACCGCAACGACCGGGTGCGGGTCAGACAAGCCGCTCGTCGTGACCGGCGGCGTCGAGGTGGGCGTCGCTGTCGGGGTCCTCGTCGTGACCGAACGGGTCCCGGTCGACCCCCGGCATCCAGGTGCTGCCCGCCTTGCCCCAGCCGTTGCCGCGAATCGCCTTGCGCGCCCGCTTCGACTGCTTGGCGTCCAGCCGGTCGACGTAGAGCAGCCCGTTGAGGTGGTCGAACTCGTGCTGCATCACCCGGGCGAACCAGCCGGTCGCCTCGAACGAGAAATCCTCGCCGTCGGCGTCGTACCCGACGACCTGGACCCGGTCGGCTCGCTTGAGCGGGTAGCTCTCCCCGGGCACCGAGAGACAGCCCTCGCTCTCGGAGTCGGGATCCGGACGGTCGGTCGAGATCTTGCTCAGCGAGAGCATCGGGTTGATGACGACGCCGCGAGCCGGGACGTTGTCGTCGTTGGCCATCTCGTAGACGAACAGCCGCAGCGGGACACCGATCTGCGGGGCGGCGAGACCCACCCCGTGCGCGGCGTCCATCGTCTCGTACATGTCGGCGACCAGCTGCCGCAGCTCGTCGTCGAACGCCTCGACCCTGACGGCCGGCCGATGCAGCACCGGTTCGCCGGTGATGACGATGGGACGTACGGCCATGGGCCGAGTCTGTCAGCCGGACAGCTCGCTGAGCACACCGGTACCGTGAGGACATGACCTCCACCGGTGCCGACCCGACCCACGAGAAGGCGCACGAGCACATCGATCTCGGGGCGCTCATGGACGGTAGCGAGCGTGGTCCTGAGGTACCCGAGGAAGAGACCTACGGCGAAGCTGCCGACCTCAGCGGCGAGACCTCGGACGGGTACGTCTCCGGTCAGGACGAAGGCTCGATCGACTAGACACCCCACGAAGTTCTTCGCTGCGCTCCGATACTTCGCGGGGACCCCGAATCAGCTCGCGCAGGCGGGCTGGATTGCGACCGGCTCCGGTCGCCCGACCACCGGCATACCGAGCGACACCGCCGGCTTGGCCTGGCCGCGCTCCTGGAGGGCCGCCCACGCGTCCCCGCCCGCAGTCTGGCGAACGAGGTATGCGCCGCCGTCCAGCGCGCTGTCGGCCACCAGGTGGTGAGGAGCGCCGTAGGTGACGCCGACCGTGACGAGGTCACCGGGCCGCGGCGGCGCGGCACCGTCGGGCACGGCGAAGTGGACCAGCCGGTTGTCGCGAGCGCGTCCGGACAGCCGGTGAGTTGCCGCGTCCTTGCGACCCTCGCCGGTGGCGACGAGGACCTCGACCTCGGTGCCTTCGAGCGTCCGGTTGCCCGCCCAGGACACCTCCTCCTGCACGGCGATGAGCCGGTCGTACCGGTCCTGGACGACCGCCTTCGGCAGCTGGTCCGGCAGCGTCGCCGCCGGCGTGCCCGGGCGGATGGAGTACTGGAAGGTGAAGGCGCTCGAGAACCGCGCTGCCCGAGCGACATCCAGGGTGCCCTGGAAGTCGGCCTCGGTCTCGCCCGGGAAGCCGACGATGATGTCGGTGGTGATCGCCGCGTCCGGGATCAGCTCGCGAACGCGGTCGAGGATGCCGAGGAACTTGGCGCTGCGGTAGGACCGGCGCATCGCCTTGAGCACCCGGTCGGAACCGGACTGCAGCGGCATGTGCAGGCTCGGCATGACGTTGGGCGTCTCCGCCATCGCGAGGATGACGTCCTCGGTGAACGCGGCCGGGTGCGGGCTGGTGAACCGGACCCGCTCTAAGCCGTCGATCTCGCCGCAGGCGCGCAACAGCTTGCCGAACGCCAGCCGGTCGCCGAACTCGACGCCGTAGGTGTTGACGTTCTGGCCGAGAAGGGTGATCTCGACGACGCCCTGCTCGACGAGCGCGCGGATCTCGGCGAGCACGTCGCCGGGCCGCCGGTCGGTTTCCTTGCCGCGCAGGCTCGGGACGATGCAGAACGTGCAGGTGTTGTTGCACCCCACCGAGATCGAGACCCAACCCGCATACGCGCTGTCCCGTCGCGTCGGCAGGGTCGACGGGAACATCTCGAGCGACTCACGGATCTCGACCTCGGCGCGCTGGTTGTGACGTGCGCGTTCGAGGAGCACCGGCAACGAGCCGATGTTGTGGGTGCCGAAGACGACGTCGACCCAGGGCGCGCGGTCGACGATGGTGCCGCGGTCCTTCTGGGCCAGGCAGCCGCCGACGGCGATCTGCATATCGGGGTTGCGCAGCTTGGCCGGGCGCAGCTGGCCGAGGTTGCCGTAGAGCTTGTTGTCGGCGTTCTCGCGAACCGCGCAGGTGTTGAGGACGACGACGTCGGCGGTGTCCGGCGGGTCGGGCAGCGACCGCACGTCGACGTAGCCCGCCGACTCGAGCAGGCCAGCCAGCCGCTCGCTGTCGTGGACGTTCATCTGGCACCCGTGGGTGCGGACGTCATAGGTCCTCATGGCGCCAACCAGCGTAGGCGGCTCACCGCAGCCGAGTGAAACTCACCTCGACCGTGAGGGTCGACTCGGCGGCGCCGGAGTAGACGCCCTTGAACGGCTGGACGTCGGCGTAGTCGCGGCCGCGGACGACGACGACGTGGTCCAGGCCGACGAACACGCCGTTGGTCGGGTCGAAGGGCATCCAGCCGCCGTCCCAGAACTCGACCCAGGCGTGGCTCTCGCCCTTCGACGACTCGCCGACCTCGGCCTCGCGCTTGGGGGCGAGGTACCCGGAGACGTAGCGGGCCGGCATACCGAGGCTGCGCAACGCTCCGATGGTGACATGGGCGAAGTCCTGGCAGACGCCGCGCTGCTCGGTCCAGGCCTGCTGGGCGCTGGAGTGCACGTTGGTCACGCCGGTCTCGTAGGTCATCCGCTCGCGGACGATCTCGACCACCCGGTATGCGGTGTCGCGCGGCGAGCGCGGACCGCGGGCATCGCGGGCCAGCCCGACGAGCTCGTCGCCGGGCTCGGTGCGCTCCGTGAGGGTGAGGTACTCGTTCTGGAGGTCGAGCAGCCGCGGGTCGGTGAGGTCCTCCCACGTGCCGCCGGTCGGCAGCGGAACGGTGTTGCTGCGTTCGACTGTGCTCGTCGCCTCGACCTCGAGCGAGGAGTGGTCGCCGATCGCCTCCATCGCGGTGACATGGGCGCCCCAGTAGTCGCGGTAGACGTGGCTCCACGTCATCGGCCGCACGCGCAGCCGGTTCTCCAGGGTGGTCTGGCCCGGCTCGGTCAGCGGCGACATCCGCAGCTCGTTGTAGGACGCGGTGGCCCGCTTGTCGTAGCCGATCGACGTCTTGTGGACGATCCGGTGTCGGCGGACGTCGACCGTCGTGTCGGTCACGCGTACTCCTCCACCCACGTCGTGACCTGACCGCTCGGGAAGTACCGGCGCGCGACGGCGTCCGATGCGCCGGTCACTGCGGCCTGGACCCGGCGCATCTGGGCCGGCAGGTCGGCCATGACGTCCTGGACGGGGCGGTACTCGAGGCTGGTGCGGATCCGTCCGAGGCGGCGACGCGCCTCGTCGGGGATGCCCATCCGCTGGGTGGCCGGGTCGATGACCTCGAGCCGCCGCTCGGCGGCCGACAGAGCGAAGAGCACCGACCGCGGGAACTGGCGGTCGAGGACGAGGAAGGCGGCCACCCGGTCGTCGCGGATCAGGCCGCGGTTGGTGCGTAGGTATGCCTGTTGCGCGCCACAGGTCTGCAGCACCGTCGACCAGGGTGGTCCGGCCTGCGGAAGCGCTCCGGTCGCGACAAGTCGTGCCGTCATGTCGGCGCGTTCGAGCGACCTTCCGAGAGCCATGAAGCCCCAGGCCTGGTCGTGGCTCATCGTCGAGTCGGCGATGCCGGCGACCAGGGCGGCCCGCTCCCGGACCCAAGCCAGCTGGCGCGCGGTGACCTGATCGGGTTCGAAACCGCCCCACCGGTTCCAGGCGGTGTTGATCGCTTCCCAGAGCTCGGTGGAGACGGTTTCCCTTGCGCGGCGGGCATTTTCGCGGGCGGCTCGCCAGGCTCCGGCGATCGAGCTGGAGTGCTCGGCGTCGAACACGAGGCGGTCGCACACGGTGGCGTAGGACGCCGGACCCTCGCCGGGATCCAGGCCCATGATCACCTGGAGAATGACTCGCGCGGTCGTCTCTTCGGACTGGCCGGTCTCCTCGAGCATCTGGAGGCGGGCGGCATCGACGATCCGGGCGGTACCGTCGGCCCGCTCGACGTAGCGACCGATCCAGAACAGCGACTCGGCGATCCGGCTCAGCACGGGAGGTCACCGCCCGTGCTGGTCGCCGCGCCGTCGCATACCTGGCCTTGCTGCTGTTGCTGCTGTTGTTGCTGCATGCCGGCGGTGTCCTGCTGCGACGTGTCCGGCGCGGTCATGACGACGATCTCGCGCGCGTCCTGCTGAGCGTCACGGCGGTTGACGCTGCCGCGGCTGTTGGAGAGCACCCAGGTGTCCTTGGAGCCGCCGCCCTGGCTGGAGTTGACGACGAGCTGCCCCTCCGGCAGGGCGACGCGGGTCAGCCCGCCGGGGAGAACGCGGACCGTCGTGCCGTCGTTGACGGCGAACGGGCGCAGGTCGACGTGGCGCGGCGCGAGCCGACCGCCGACGAGAGTCGGGACGGTGGAGAGCTGCACGACCGGCTGAGCGATCCAGCCGCGAGGGTCGTCGACCAGCCGCTCGCGGACGACGTCGAGGGTGGCCCCGTCGGCGTCCGGACCGATGACCAGACCCTTGCCGCCGGAGCCGTCGACGGGCTTGACGACCATCTCGTCGAGGTGCTCGAGGACGTGAGCCAGGGCGGTGGGCTC
>DASTNV010000101.1:0-8851 GCA_035762725.1 Lapillicoccus sp.
GCGTCGCGGTCCCGTTCGCTACGGTGAGGCCATGAGGATCCAGACGTCCTTCGACTACGCCGCGACTCCCGAGGACGTCTTCGCGATGCTCGCCGACCCCGAGTTCCAGGCGGCGAAGGTCGAGGCCACGCATCCCTTGTCCCACAACGAGTCGGTGACCGCCAAGGGTGAGCAGACCGAGATCGTGACCAGCCGGGTGATCCCCACCGACGGCTTTCCCGACTTCGCCAAGTCGATGATCGGCCCAAAGCTGCGGGTCAAGGAGACCATCGTCTGGAGCCGCGCGTCGGCGGACGGTTCCCGGACGGGGACGATCCACATCGCGATCGGCGACGCACCGGTGGCGATGACCGGCACGTTGAAGCTCGGCCCGGGGGGCGCCGGCACCACGATCAATGTCGACGGTGACCTCAAGGCCAAGATCCCGCTGGTGGGCGGCAAGGTCGAGAAGGCCGCCGAGGGTCCGATCCTCGGCGCCATCGACAAGGAGCAGGAGGTCGGCACGGCCTGGCTGGCTGACCCTCAAGACTCTCGCTGACCCTCGCCCGCGCTCACGCCGCCCGGTCAGCCCATGTGCGGGTAGGCGTGTGAGGTCGCGGGGACGAACGTCTCCTTGATCGACCGAGCGCTGGTCCAGCGCAACAGGTTCTGCGCGGCGCCGGCCTTGTCGTTGGTACCGGACGCCCGCCCGCCACCGAACGGCTGCTGCCCGACGACCGCGCCGGTCGGCTTGTCGTTGATGTAGAAGTTGCCCGCGGCGAACCGCAGCCGCTCCGTGGCGTCGGCGATGGCGGCGCGGTCCTGGGCGATGATCGACCCGGTCAGCCCGTAGGGCGCGAACGACTCCATCTGGTCCAGCGCCGCGTCGTACCGGGCGTCCGGGAAGACGTGCACCGACAGGATCGGCCCGAAGTACTCCGTGCGGAACGACTCGTCGGTCGCGTCGCCAGCCTCGAGCACGGTGGGCCGAACGAACCAGCCCACTTCGTCGTCGTAGCTGCCACCCGCGATGACCTTGACCTTCGCCGCCGCCTTGGCCCGGTCGATCGCCGCGGCGTTCTTGGCGAACGAGCGCTCGTCGATGACCGCACCCATGAAGTTCGAGAAGTCGGTGACGTCGCCCTGGGGCAGGCCGTTCGTGATGTCGACCAGGTCGTCGCGGATGTCCTTCCACAACGACGCCGGCACGTATGCGCGTGACGCCGCCGAGCACTTCTGGCCCTGGTACTCGAACGCCCCGCGGATCATCGCGGTCCGCAGCACGTCGGGGTCGGCCGACGGGTGGGCCAGGATGAAGTCCTTGCCGCCGGTCTCGCCGACCAGCCGCGGGTAGGTCCGGTAGGTCGTGAGGTTGTTGCCGACCTCGCGCCACAGGTGCTGGAACGTCGGAGTCGACCCGGTGAAGTGGATGCCCGCAAGATCGGGGTCGGCGAGGGCGACCTTCGACACGTTGAGGCCGTCGCCGGTCACGAGGTTGACCACGCCGGGCGGGAGGCCGGCAGCCTCCAGCAGCTCCATGGTGATCTGGGCGGCGAGGTTCTGGGTCGGCGACGGCTTCCACACCACGGTGTTGCCCATCAGGGCCGGGGCGGTCGGCAGGTTGCCGGCGATCGCGGTGAAGTTGAACGGGGTGATCGCGTAGACGAAACCCTCGAGCGGCCGGTGGTCGGTGCGGTTCCAGATGCCCTTGGAGTTCAGTGGCGGCTGCTCGGCGAGGATCTGCCGCGCGAAGTGGACGTTGATCCGCCAGAAGTCGATGAGCTCGCACGCCGAGTCGATCTCGGCCTGGTAGCAGGTCTTGCTCTGGCCGAGCATGGTCGCCGCGTTGAGCCGCGCGCGCCACGGGCCGGACAGCAGCTCAGCCGCCTTGAGGAGGATCGCGGCGCGGTCGTCGAACGACAACGCCCGCCATCCGGGTGCCGCGGCCTTGGCGGCCTCGACCGCGGACCGCGCGTCCGCCACCGTGGCGTTCTTCAGCGTCCCGAGGACCTTGCGCCTCGCGTGCGGCTGTCGGACGTCGAACCGCTTGCCACCGCCCATCACCCGGCGTCCGCCGATGGTGTGCGGCAGGTCGCGCCGCTCGGCGCCCAGCGTCGCGAGCGCGACCTCGAGATCAGCTCGTTCGGGGCTGCCCGGCGCGTAGTTCAACACCGGCTCGTTGACGGGGGCGGGGACCTGGGTCACAGCGTCCATGCGGCGGCTCCTCCTTGGATGGCGGCGGATCGGCGGCCCCTATGGTTTCACGTATGCCAGTCCCCCACCGCAGTGAGGACCTCACCGTCCACCGGTTCGGCCGGACCGAGGCCGACGCGTCGACGCTGGTGCTGCTCCACGGGCTCACCGACTCCGGGCGCTGCTGGCCCGACGCGGTCGAGCGATGGGGCCACGACTATCGCGTCGTCGCCTGGGATGCCCGTGGACACGGCGAGTCCGAGCGGTTCTCGCCGGAGGAGCTCGAGGACGGTGTGGGTGAGACCCAGTTCGCCGATCTCGTCGACCTGCTCGAGGTGCTCGCGGAGGAGGGAGCGACCAGGCCGGTCCTCGTCGGCCTCTCGATGGGTGGAGGAAACGCGGCGGCGGTCGCGGCCCGACGGCCGGAGCTGGTGCGAGCGGTCGTCCTCGAGGACCCGGTCCTCGGTGGCGGCCGGTTCAGCGACGAGCAGGCGACGGAGCTCGCCGAGCGGCGGGTGCGTGAGCGCCAGGACGCCCTGGACCACCCCGACACGACGCTCGCCCAGGGACGCCGGGAGCACCCCGAGTGGCCGGAGTCCGAATACGGTCCGTGGGCCGAGTCCAAGCGACAGACCGACGTCGGCGCGCTCCGCGACCTGGACACGACAGTGCACACGCCGTGGACGGAGATCGCGGCCGGCATCGCCGTCCCGGCGCTGGTCGTGCTCGGGTCCGAGGGCATCTGGTCGGCACAGATGCGCGAGCAGCTCGCTGGTCTTGGCAACGACCGACTGGAGATCGAGGACGTCGCCGACGCCGCCCACTGCGTCCGACGGGACCAGCCCGACGCCTTCCACTCGATCGTCGACCCCTGGATCGCGAAGCAGTTCGGCGCGTGACGTCCGCTCCGACGGTGGTTGCTGGGCTGGCCGTCCACGACCTCGGGGGCGACCCCGACGCGCCGACTCTGGTGCTGTTGCATGCGAACGGCGACTCAGCCGCCTGCTGGCCGGACGCGGCGCGGCGGTGGACGCCGGACTACCACGTCCTGGCGGCCGACATGCGTGGCCACGGGGCGTCGCCCCGGTTCCGCCCGGACCAGCTGGACGCCCCGGGTGACGTCTTCGTCGTCGACACCGTCAACCTGTTGGCAGACCTTCGCCGGGACGGCATACCCATCGGCGCCGTTGGCCACAGCCTGGGTGGCGCCGCACTCACGGCCGCGGCCGCCCGCATACCGGACCTCGCCGACGCCCTGGTCCTCGTCGACCCGCCGTGGGACACCCCCGTCATCCTCGGCCCTCGCCGGGAGGTCGGCGCGGCGCGCCGGGTGGAAGTCGTTGGGTACCAACAGGATCCGGCAGGCGCTCTGGCCTTGTTGCGGGAGCGGGAACCGCACTGGCCCGACGCCGAGTACCAGCCCTGGGTGGACGCGAAGCTCGCGCTCGACCTCGACTACGTCGAGACCGGGGGCGGCCGGCCGAGCACGCCGTGGACGGAGAGCGTTCCCCGGATCCAGGCGCCCACCCTGCTCGTGACTGGCGATGCCGACGTCATCACTGGACCGGCCAGCCGAGCCGTCGTGGCCGAGATCGCCAGCTCGGCGATCGAGGTGGTGATCATCCCCGGCGCCGGACACTACGTCCGGCACCAGCGCACCGAGCAGTTCCACGCGGTCGTCGACCCGTGGCTGCGGGCACACCTGGCCGGCAGCTAGCCCAGCGCGTCGATGACGACGTCGAGCTCGGTGGCGTCGTACCAGGAGTAGTCCGGCCCGTCCAGGTCAACGACGTGGAACGAGGCGACCTGTCGCCGAGACACCGGGCTCGCGATGCGAACGGCGCTGACGGCGGCGCCATCGTCCAACAGGTCGGTGACGAGGTCGGCGTCGACGTCGGCGGCCGTGATGACCGGCGCGTCCCCTGCAGCAGTGGCGTCGGTGAATGCCAGAAACTCCAGCTCCTCGTCGTCCGCACTGGGGTTGCCGCGACGCAGGTCGGTCGTGACGGCATACGCGGTGAAGGGTGCGGGCTGCAGCTCTCCGCTGTCGCGAAGCCGGCGCAGCGACGCGGCTGTCATCTGGACGTAGATCCGGGTCTGGACGCTCACCCTCGGCCCCCTTGCCGTCGGACGTCCGCTGCTTCGGCGGCGGCTTCCTCGGCGGCCATCGCCGCCCGCAGCTCGGAGTCATCGGTCGCCGGGTGGAAGTCGGACGGCAGCGGGGCCGGCCCGGGATCGGCGAGCGCCACCAGCGAGGTGCGCAGCGAGGTCTCCATGACCCGCGGGCGTCGGCCGACGTCCATGAGGTTCCCGCCGATGGCCTCGAGGTCCTCGTGCCCGGGGCCGATGATCGTCACGTCGGTGCCCTCCGAGTGGACGATCGCGAGCTCGCGCAACGCCGTCGCGGTCACCCGGGTCCGCCACTGGCGCTCCAGTCGGGTGACCAGCTCACGCGGGGCGTCGAGGTCGAACGACGCCTGCGGGGCGAGCACGTAGACCTCGTCCACGCCGAGGCCGGCCATGAGGTCGATGTTCGTGGACGACCAGGTCCCGCCATCGATGTAGCGGCGCTCGTTGATGGTGACCGGCTGGTACCAGCCGGGGATGGCGCACGAGGCCATCACCGCCTCGGGCGCACCGGCGCTGGGTGCGCCGGGCCGCCCGAACGGCACCCGCGCCCCCAGGTCGTAGTCGAGCGCCACCACCGTCAAGCCCTCACGCGACACCCACCCGTCGCCGATGGCGTGCCGAACCAGGGCGCCGACGCTGTCCAGCCGGCCCCGGCCCTCGGGCAGCAGGGCTGCGAGTACGGCCATCGGCGGGAGCTGCCGCAGCTGGCGAATCGGCTTGCGCAGCAACACGGTCGAGCCGAACCCAGCCTTGGGGAACGGCGGGCGGTCACCTCCGGTGCTCTCCTCGTAGTTCCACTCGAACCCGGCCAGCAGTCCGTGGTCGAGGCGTCCCTCCATCTGGTGGGTCCGCAGCTCGGCGACGCTGACACCCGCGGCGAGGAGCGAGCAGAGCACCGAACCGGCCGACGTCCCGACCATCTGGTCGAAGCTCCGCACGTCGAGGCCGAGGTGGTCTTCCAGGGCGGTCAGGGCACCGACGGTCCACGCCGCCCCGAGCACGCCCCCACCCCCGAGAACCAGTCCCCTGGTGGTCATGTATGCGTCACGCGCCCTCCCGGCCCTCGGTCAGCTCGGCGAGCGCATCGACGATGCACTGGCCCAGCACCTCGAGGTCGGGCATGGCGTTGCGGTCCGCGTTGAGCCCGAAGTACACCCCGCCGTCGTACGACGTCAGCCCGATCGCGAGCGCCTGACCCTTGGCGAGCGGGATCACCGGGTAGGTCGAGAGCATCGGCGCGTCTCCGGCATACAGGGTCGTCTGCGGGCCGGGGACGTTGGTGATGATGACGTTGAAGAGGCGCCGCGACATGGCGCTGCTCAGCCGGGCGCCGAGCGAGTGCAGCGTGGGCGGCGCGAACCCGGCCAGCCCGACCAGCCGCTGGGCGCTCATCGCCTGCCCACCTTCCATCTGCTGGCGCATCGAGAACGCGATCTGGTGCAACCGCATCGACGCGCCCGGTTCGCCGACAGGGAGGTCGACGAAGCACGCCGTCAGCCGGTGCTCCGAAGCCGGCGACCCGGACTCCGACTCCACGCTGACCGGGACCATCGTCCGCACCACCGAGCTGGGGTGGACCGGTTCGCCGCGGGTGAGCAGCCAGGCCCGGAAGGCACCGGCCACCGTGGCGAGCACCACGTCGTTGATGGTGACGTCGTCCGCATACGCACCGCGGGCCAGTCGGCTGCGGACCTTGCGGTAGTCGTCGAGGTCGGTGCCCACCATGACGAACCGGCGGGCCGCGCCGATCTCGACGTTGAGCGGCGAGGTGGGGGCGGGCCGAGCCGCTCCGCGAACGACGGTCGACACGAGGGACCCGACGCCCTGGACGATCCGGCCGGCGATCTCGCGGGCCTCGTCGACGTTCTCGCGGACCGAGTCGATGACCTGCCCCGGCATGAACACCGCGTCGGTCACCGCGCCGGCGACCAGCTGGAGGTCGCTCGGCTCGTGCCGCGGTCGCCAGGTGTCGACGACGTCCTCCTCGATGCCGGGTCGGTCGCGGACCACGAGCTGGGCGATGTCGAGGGCCACCGCGCCGTCAACGAGGGCGTGGTGGGTCTTGGTGACGACGGCGAACCGGTCGTGCTCCAGCCCCTCGACGAGGTAGACCTCCCAGAGCGGGTGGCTCCGGTCGATGGGTCGCTGCTGGATCCGGGCGACGAACTCCTCGAGCTGCTCGTCGGTCCCCGGCTTGGGCAGTGCGGCCTGGCGGACGTGGTACGTGATGTCGAACGACTCGTCGTCGACCCAGACCGGGTTGGCCAGCCGGCCCGGCACCTCGCGGATCTTCTGCCGGTACCGCGGCAGGTGGGCGATCCGGGCCGAGATGAGGGCGACCAGCTCCTCGTAGTCGAAGGTCGGCTCGGAACTTCCTCGCCCACCCGGTTCGTCAAAGACCATGACGTTGCCGACGTGCATGACCGTGGTCGGCTCCTCGAGGTACAGCAACGAGGCGTCGAGGGAGCTCAGCCGGTCGGACACCCGCACATCGTTGCAGACCGGGCCTTCCCTACGATGAGACGTCGGTTACGGACACGGCAGGAAGGGAGCTCGGGGGTATGCGACGCCTCACCTCGGTCGCGACGGTCGGGGTTGCCGCGGCCGTCCTGACGCTCGTGGGGTGCTCCGGTCCCTCGCCGTCCGGCGTGGCCACCGCGCCGCTGACGACATCGAGCTCCTCCAGCTCCTCATCGTCCACCAGCGCTCCGGCCACGACGTCGACGACGAGCGCCGGTCGGACCCTCGCGGTCACGGTCACCGGCCGTACCGTCACCCCCGCGCCGGCCCAGGTCGATCTGCCGGTGGGCCAGACCCTTACCCTGACCGTCACCAGCGATCACGACGACGAGCTGCACGCGCACGGGTTCGACGTCGAGGTCGCCCTGAAGGCCGGCGTGCCGACGTCGATCACGTTGACTGGCAAGGAACCTGGCGTGTTCGAGGTCGAGACCCACGAGCCCTCGCTGACCCTCCTCACCGTCGCCGTCCGGTGAGGTGACACTCACCGCATACCTCTCCACGGTTCCGGTCGTGCTGCCCGCGCACGGCGTCGGGAACCGGGCGGACCTGCCGCTGCCGTTCGAGGCGCTGGTCATCGGCGCTGCGCTGGCGCTGTTCGCCTCGTTCGTCGGCCTGGCGTTCCTCTGGCGGGAGCCGCGGCTGCGGCCGGAGGACGGTTGGGAGGTCCCCCGCGGCCTTCAGTCGGTGCTCGACGCGCGGTGGCTCCGCGGGACGCTGGCCGGGCTCACCCTGCTGCTGACCGGTTGGTTCCTCCTGGCCCTGATCTTCGGGCAGGACGACGCGAACAACCCGGTGCCGTACGTCGTCTACGTCTGGCTCTGGGTCGGGATGCCGTTCCTGTCGTTGGTCTTCGGGGCGATCTGGGCGGTGGTCAACCCGATGCGGTGGCTGCAGCGGGGGGTTGCCGCCCTGGCCCGGATCCCGCGCGACTTCACCCTCACCGACGTCGACCTCGGCTTCTGGCCGGCGGCCGTCGGGCTGTTCGCGTTCACGTGGCTCGAGCTGGTCGCCCCGGACCGGACCACCCTGCTCGTCCTGCGCATCGCCGTCGGGCTGTTCGTCCTCGTCACCATCGTCGGGTCGCTGACCTTCGGTGAGCGGTGGTTTCGGGAGGGCGACCCGTTCGAGGTGCTCTCGCGGCTCTACGGGCGGCTGTCGCCATTGGGTCGACGGCCGGACGGGCGGCTGGTCCTGCGGACGCCGGTGCACGGCCCGAGCCTGATGGCGCCGCGTCGTGGGCTGCTGGCCACCGCTGCCGTGATGCTCGGCGGGACCGCGTTCGACAGCCTGTCGGCCGAGATCCGGTATGCGGGCTGGGTCCAGTCCACGCCGGCGCCGGACCTGGTCCGCACCGCGACCCTGCTGGCCGTCGTACTTCTCGTCGCGGGCCTGTTGCAGCTGGCCGCGGCGGTGTCGGCATGGCTGTCCCGCCTGCCGGTTCGCGGAGTGGCCGCGGACCTGGCGCCGTCGCTGCTGCCGATCGCCGCGGGGTACCTCGTCGCCCACTACTACTCGCTGCTGGCCTTCCAGGGCCCGCGGACGCTGGCCCTGTTGAGCGACCCGCTCGGCACCGGGGCGAATTGGCTCGGGACGGCTGGCGTCACACCGTGGGCCTGGCTGATCCAGCCGACGCTCGTGGCGGTCGTGCAGGCCGCGTCGATCGTCCTCGGCCACGTCCTCGGCGTCGTCGTCGCCCACGAGAGGGCGATCCGGATCCTGCCCCACCGCGCGGCGGTCGTCGGCCAGGTCCCGTTGATGGTGCTGATGATCCTCTACACCGTCGGCGGGCTGTCGCTGCTGTTCAGCGGCTGACCCGGAACCGGCGACGGCCGCGACGACGACCGGCGGGGGCGCCTGCGACGCGTTCGGCGATGGCTCGGACCGCCGCCCGGACCGGCGACTGCGGCGCGCACTCCGCCAGGGCGCGGCCCTGCAACAGCGCGGCGTCGAGGGCGGCCGAGTCGTCCGGCACGAAGAGCGGGTCACTGACGCCGGCGAACCGGGCCAGCGCCTCGGTGACGCGCTG
>DASTNV010000102.1:0-23535 GCA_035762725.1 Lapillicoccus sp.
CCTCGGCCCTGCGGATCGACTCGTCGGCGGCGACGGGGACGTCGATCCCGTTACGAGCCAGGCGGGTTCGCAGCTCCGCGAGGTCCTCGACTGTCGGGCAGGGTTGCTCCGCGTACTCGAGGTCGTAGGCGGCCAGGGCGCTGATCCGGCGCAGCGCCTCGTCCACGTCCCACGCGGCGTTCGCGTCGATCCGGATCCGAACGTCCGGGCCGGCGGCGTCACGGGTGGCGGCGACCCGGTTGACGTCGTCGGACAAGGACTGGCCGGGTTCGGCCACCTTGACCTTGACGGTGGTGCACCCGTCGTAACGGGCGAGCACGCCGGCCACGGCGTCCGGGGTGACGGCCGGCAGCGTGGCGTTGACCGGGATCTCGTCCCTCAGCGCCGTCGGCCACCCGTCCCACGCCGCCTCGATCGCCGCGGCCAGCCAGCGGGACGACTCCGCGGGGTCGTACTCGAGAAACGGGCCGAACTCTCCCCAACCAGCAGGTCCCTGGAACAGAGCCACCTCGCGGTGGTCAACCCCCCGGAACCGCAGGCGCAACGGCAGCGAGACGACACGCATACCGTCGAACAGGTCGTCCAGGGGTGGGAGCGTCATGTGGCGAAGACGGCCTCTGGCTGGTTGGCCAGGGCGAGCTCGATCCGGTAGCGCTGGCTGTCCGACATCGGCGGGAGCGCGTCGACCGGGAACCAGCGCGCGTCGACCGACTCGTCGTCGGCGACCACCGGCTCGCCCTCCACCCACGAGCAGCGGAAGCAGAGGCTGAGGAACGCCGAGCGGTCGCCGTTGTCGTACTCGATCACCGGCGTCGTATGCGCCCAGACCAGCCGGTCCACGCGAGCGACCACGCCGGTCTCCTCGAGTACCTCCCGGGCCGCGCCGACCGCCGGCTCCTCGACGGGGTCGAGGATGCCCGTGACCACGGTCCAGGCGTGGTTGTCGGCGCGCTGGACGAGGAGCACCTCGTCGACGGTGCCGTCGGCCGGGCTCGGCCGCAGGACCACCGCGGCGACCCCGGGCAGCCAGAGCAGGTCGGTCCCGATGTGCTCGCGCAGCTGGGCGACGAACTCGGGAATCGGCACGGTCTCGAGCGTACGTGGGTCCAGGAATGCGCGCGGACCCTACACTCGTTGAAGGGTCAACTGCCAACGCGAGGAGTGGTCCCCATGCCTGCCGTCACCGTCCCCGACGTCACCGTCCTGCCGCGGATCGCGGCGCCTGGTCTGGCGGCGGTCGCCCGCCCGGTCATCCAGCGGACCGAGGCCCCGAGCGGGTACGAGGGCGAGGGCTTCCCCGTCCGCCGCGCCTTCGCCGGGGTGGACCTGCGTCGGCTGGACCCGTTCATCCACATGGACCAGATGGGCGAGGTGGATTATGCGCCGGGCGAGCCGAAGGGCACGCCGTGGCATCCGCACCGAGGCTTCGAGACGGTCACCTACATCATGGACGGCGTCTTCGACCACCAGGACAGCCACGGCGGCGGCGGGACGATCACCAACGGCGACACCCAGTGGATGACCGCCGGTTCGGGTCTCCTGCACATCGAGGCGCCGCCGGAGTGGCTGGTCGCGCAGGGCGGGCTGTTCCACGGGATCCAGCTGTGGGTCAACCTGCCGAAGGCTGAGAAGCTCGTGACGCCGCGCTACCAGGACTTGCGCGCGTCGTCGGTGGCGCTGGCGACCACGCCGGACGGCGGGACGCTGGCCCGGGTGATCGCCGGTTCGGTGGCCGGGCTGGAAGGTCCGGGCGCGACACATACGCCCATGGCGCTGGTGCACGCCACCCTCTCCCCCACGGCCCGGCTCGAGCTGCCGTGGCCCAGCGACTTCAACGCGCTGGTCTACGTGCTGTCCGGTGAGGGGACGGTGGGACCAGACGCGACACCGGTGACGATGGGCAACCTGGCCGTGCTCGGCGCGGGCGACCTGGTCACCGTCAGCGCGGCTCGGACCCAGGAGAGCCGGCTCGGTGGGCTCGACGTCCTCGTGCTCGGTGGACAGCCGATCCGCGAGCCAGTCGCGTGGGCCGGGCCGTTCGTCATGAACACCCGGGCCGAGGTCCTGCAGGCCTTCGAGGACTTCCAGGGCGGCCGGATGGGGCAGATCCCCGCGGTTCACGGCGCCCCGACGACGCTGCAGGAGGGCTGAGGCGGCTCAGCTGTCGGTCTCGTAGGCCGGGTCGGTCGCCGCGTCGGCGAGGACGGTCGTGCAGGCGAGGTTGATGACCAGCTCGTGGCTGCTGAACGGGTCCCAGTTGGTCGCCGTGGAGTGGCCACGCTCTGCGTCGGTCCCCGTGGTGAGGTGGAGGGTCTGCCCCCAGTAGTCGACGACGGTGGCGTCCTTGACGTAGCTGATGGTCACGCCGATGCCCCCCGGCTCGAGCACCTGGACGCCCTTCGGCACGATCCGGCCGACGGAGAGTCGCTCGTCGACGAGGTAACCCGTGGGGCACGACAGCGACGGGATGGTGATGGAGTCCCAGGGCCCGATGGTCTCGCGGAACGCCTCGTAGGTGTACTGGTAGCCCCAGTCGGGCACCGGGTTCCCGTCGGCCGCGTTGGCGGCCGTGACGCCGATCCCGGTCAGGGCGGCCGCCGCGGCGATCGCGGCGACGACCTTTGTCTTGGTGCTCATGATGGATCTCCTTGGTTGTGTGACGGATTGGCTCAGGGGTTGACCGGGAGCAGGACGCCCCAGGTGTTGGCCTTACTGCGGTCGGTCGTGCAGTGGAGGGTCACGGTGAGCTCCTGGTCGAGGAACGGGCTCCAGTTCGTCGCGCTGGCCGGGCTGGTGTAGCCGTGGTTGCCGGCCATGACGTTGAGGCCCTCGCCCCAGTAGCGGGTCTGCGGGAAGCTGATGTTGACGCCGATGCCGAAGCCACCGGGCTCGGTGATCTCGACCCCGTTCGGCACGATCCGGCCGGGCGCGAGTGCGTCCTTGACGAGCCAGGCGCCGTCGCCGCAGGAGGCCGGCGGCAGACTGACCGACTTCCAAGGGCCGATGGTCTCCTTGAACACGACCTTGGTGAACTCGGTGGTTCCCGCGGTGCCGTCGCTCGCGGTGGCCGCGCCCGCGACCCCGCCGACGAGGCCTAGGGCAACGACGGACGTGACGATGGCGGCTCGGGCCGTCCGGCGCCGGGTCGACTTCTTCATGGCGAAAATCCTTTGTTAGCAGTGCAGTTGATGCCTCTCAGTGTGTTCGGCTCTCGCGTGGGCAGCGGTCGGCCGGCCGGATGACGGCAGGTGTGAACCGGGTGTGGGGCTACGTCCTCCGCCGTGTGGTGACAGGACCACACGGGTTCCCCGCCGGAGCGCCCGTATCCTCGGGGCGTGCCGGACTCCCCCAGCGAGCTGTTCGACCCGACGGCGTGGGAGGAGGTCGCCGGGTTCGACGACCTCACTGACGTCACGTACCACCGCGCCCGCGAGCTCGGTGCCGTGCGCGTCGCGTTCCACCGACCGGACGTGCTGAACGCCTTCAGGCCGCATACCGTCGACGAGCTGTTCCGGGTGCTCGACCACGCCCGGCAGACGCCCGACGTCGGGGTCGTTCTCATCACCGGGAACGGGCCGTCGACCAAGGGGCAGTGGTCGTTCTGCTCCGGCGGCGACCAGCGGATCCGTGGGCGGTCGGGCTACCAGTACGCGTCCGGCGAGACCGCGTCGACGGTGGACGTGAAGCTCGCCCAGACCGCCGGCGGGCGGCTGCACATCCTCGAGGTGCAGCGGCTGATCCGCACCATGCCCAAGGTCGTCGTGGCCGTCGTACCGGGCTGGGCGGCCGGCGGTGGTCACTCGCTGCACGTGATCTGCGACCTGACCATCGCGTCGCGGGAGCACGCCCGGTTCAAGCAGACCGACGCCGACGTTGGGTCGTTCGACGGCGGGTACGGCTCGGCCTACCTCGCCCGGATGGTGGGCCAGAAGTTCGCCCGCGAGATCTTCTTCCTCGGCCGGACGTACTCGGCGGACGACATGCACCGGATGGGCGCGGTGAACATCGTCGCGCCGCACACTGAGCTGGAGGCTACGGCGCTGGAGGTGGCGCGCGAGATCCTCGGTAAGTCGCCGATGGCCCAGCGGATGCTCAAGTTCGCCTTCAACCTCGTCGACGACGGGCTGATGGGCCAGCAGGTGTTCGCCGGGGAGGCGACCCGGCTCGCATACATGACCGACGAGGCCGTCGAGGGCCGCGACCAGTTCCTCGAGAAACGCAACCCGGACTGGTCACCCTTTCCCTGGTACTTCTAGGTTCTCGCTATGCCATCACAGTCCGTTCCGGAGACGGACCTTGCTCGCATCCGGCGCTGGTGCGCAGAGGCGGTACCCCCAGAGGCCGCCGACCAAATCCGGGTGGAGTTCCACCGGCGCGGCAAGTCCGTGACGCTCTGCGAGTCCCGGCCTCCGTGGAACTCAGCTGCGTCAGAGTGGGTCCACCTACCCATGGCCCAGTTGAGGTTCCGGCCGGAACACCACGACTGGTCGCTGCACTGGGCCGACCGGAACAGTCGATGGCATCCGTACGACCACGGCAACCGCCAGTTCGGCTCGGTCGCGCAGTTGCTGGTCGAGATCGACGACGACCCGACCTACATCTTCAAGGGCTGACCTGGTTCGCTCGCTGATTGGGTGGCTTTATCCGTGTGGGGACAAGGACGATCCCACCCAATCCCGTGTCAGCCGGTGCCGAGAGCTCGGAAGATCGGGGCCGCCAGGGCGTCAGGGCCACTGCTGGTCACGTCCTCCAGGCGGACCGGGCGCCCGGTCCCATCGGTCAGTGGGACGCGCCAGTTGGGGTAGTCGTCGAGCGTTCCCGGCTGGTTCACCGCGCGCCGGTCGCCGACCAGGTCGGCCAGCCCGACCACGAGCATCCGGCTCGGCGTCTGCGCCAGCCAGGAGTGCAGGGCGACCACGAAGTCCTCGGCGGTCGCCTCGGGTTCGAGCAGACCCCGCCGGACCAGCGCCGAGCGGACCAGCCCGATCGCGCCCAGCTCGGCCTCTCGCTCCTCCTCGACGCTGCGGGTCAGCAGGCCGAGCCGCTCGCGGATCGCCACGTGCTCGAGACCGAGGTACCCCGCCGTCGGCGGCAGGTCGTGGGTTGTCACCGACGAGAGGCACAGGGCGCGATAGTCGTCCGGCGGCTTCGGGGCGTGGTTCTCCCACTCGAACCAGAGGATCGACGTGCCGAGCACGCCTCGCTCGAGCAGGTACTCCCGCGCCGACGGCTCGACCACTCCGAGGTCCTCGCCGATGACGATCGCCCCCGCCCGCTGTGCCTCGAGCGCGAGGATGCCGACCAGCGCCTCGTGGTCGTACCGCACGTACGTGCCCTGGTCCGGCGTCAGCCCCTGCGGGATCCACCAGAGTCGGAACAGCCCGATCACGTGGTCGATCCGGACCCCGCCGGAGTCGCGCAGCGCGGTCCGAACCATGTCGCGGAACGGCCGATAGCCTTGTTCAGCAAGGCGATCCGGTCGCCACGGCGGTTGGTCCCAGCGCTGGCCGAGCTGGTTGAACTGGTCCGGCGGCGCCCCGACCGAGACGCCGGCGGCCAGCACGTCTGAGAGCGACCACGCGTCCGAACCCTGCGTGTGCACGCCGACCGCGAGGTCCTCGATCACGCCGACCCGCATACCCGCCCCGCGCAGCGCGGCCTGGGCCTCGCCGACCTGCTCGGCCAGCAGCCACTGCATCCAGCAGTGCAGATCGACGTCAGAGGCGTGCTCCGCCCGCCAGCGCGGGATCGCGTCGCCGTGCGGATCCTGGAGCTCCGTGGGCCAGGCGGTCACCGGCAGTCCGTACCGCTCGGCGAGCGCGCACCAGGTCGCATACGCGACCAGTCCCTCACCCTCCTCGACCACGAACCGCTGGTATGCGTCGGCGCGGCTGCCGCTCATCGGCACCGCGTGCAGCAGGCCCAGTGCGGCTCGCTTCAGCTCCCAGGACCCGTCGCGGTCGATGCCGTCCACGTCGTTGAGAACGTGGCCGTGCGCGGCGAGCGCGTCGATCCGTCGCCTGTCCTCCGGGTCGAGCCCGGCCACCTCCGGAACCGCCTCGACGCGCAGGTACAGCGGGTTGAGGAACCGGCGGGTCGTCGGTAGGTACGGCGACGGCTCCATCGGAGGAACCGGCTCCGCGGCGTGCAACGGGTTGACGAGGACGAAGTCGGCGTCGTGCTGTTCACTCGCCCAACGACCGAGCTCGGAGAGGTCGGCCAGGTCGCCGATGCCCCACGAGCCGGCCGAGCGGAGCTGGTACAGCTGCGTCGCGACACCGACCGCCCGACGCGAGTCCAGCCCCTCGGGCAGGCCCAGCCGGTGCGGAGTGACGACGACGGTCGCCGTGGTCGTCGCCGGATCGAGGGGTTGGGCGTCGGTATGAGCCACCACCCGATGCCAGCCGAGGGGAAGGTTCCAGGGCAGCTCGAAGGCCGCCTCCCCCACCACCCGCTCGTCGACCCAGCGCGGCGGTACCAGGTGGTGCATCTGCCGCACCTCCCACTCCCGGCCGTCCTCCAGGTCGATCGTCAGCCGGACTCCGGTGCCGTCCGGAACGTGCGCGTAGACCCACGGCGCCGACCCCTCGCGGGTGACGACCGTCGCGGGCAGGGTCCGCCGCCAGAACCGGTCGCCGACCTCGCGCAGCCCGGCCTCGACCTCCTCCGGGGTATGCGCCGGGACGCCCAGGGCGGCGAGCACCGCCTCGATCGTTGCCGCCGAGATCGGCGCGTGCCGGCCCTGCCAGTCCCAATAGTCCGTCGCCACGCCGTGGGCGGCAGCCAGGCGCGTCAGCGGCTCCGAGGGACCGGCCGGCATCCCCGTCGCGGTCATGGCGCCCATCCTGCCGCGTACCGCGGAGACTGTTCCGTCACCACGTCGTTCGTGGACGACCGGGACGCGGCAGACTGGCCCGGTGACCATCGACAACACCACCGACGAGCGGGCGACGACGCAGCCGGACGCCGACGCATACCGGATCGAGCACGACACCATGGGCGAGGTCCGGGTGCCTCGCGACGCGCTTTACCAGGCCCAGACCCAGCGGGCCATCGAGAACTTCCCCATTTCGGGGACGCCCATCGAGCCGGCCGTCATCCACGCGCTCGGCCGGATCAAGGGCGCGGCGGCGCGGGTCAACGAGCAGCTCGGGGTGCTGCCGGAGGACACCGCCGACCGGATCATCGCCGCAGCGGCGGAGGTCGCGGAGGGGCGGCACGACCACCACTTCCCGCTGGACGTCTACCAGACCGGTTCTGGCACCTCGACGAACATGAACACCAACGAGGTCATCGCGACCATCGCGTCGCAGGACGGCGTTCGGATCCACCCGAACGACCACGTCAACGCCTCGCAGAGCAGCAACGACGTCTTCCCGACCGCGGTGCACTTCGCCGCGACGTCGGCGATCGTCCAGGAGCTCATCCCCGCGCTGTCGCACCTCGAGGAGTCGCTGGAGCGCAAGGCCGCCGAGTTCGAGCACATCGTCAAGGCCGGCCGCACCCACCTCATGGACGCGACGCCCGTCACGCTCGGGCAGGAGTTCAGCGGGTATGCGGCGCAGGTGCACTACGCGACCGAGCGACTCCAGGCCATCCTCCCCCGGGTCGGTGAGCTGCCGCTGGGCGGCACGGCCGTCGGAACCGGCATCAACACGCCCGCCGGGTTCGCCGAGAAGGTGATCGGCGTCCTCATCGACGACACCGGTCTGCCGCTGCGCGAGGCCCGGAACCACTTCGAGGCCCAGGGTTCGCGGGACGGCCTCGTCGAGGCGTCCGGTGCCCTGAAGACCGTCGCCGTCAGCCTCTACAAGATCTGCAACGACCTGCGCTGGATGGGCTCCGGACCGCGCGCCGGCCTCGGCGAGATCCTCATCCCCGACCTGCAGCCGGGCTCGTCGATCATGCCGGGCAAGGTCAACCCGGTCATCTGTGAGGCGACGATGATGGCCTGTGCGCAGGTGATCGGGAACGACACCGCGGTGACGTTCTCCGGCACGGCGGGCAACTTCGAGCTCAACGTGATGATGCCGGTGATGGCCCGCAACGTCATCGAGTCGATCCGGTTGCTGACCAGCGTCTCGGTACTGCTCGCCGACCGGTGCATCGACGGGATCCAGCCGCGCGAGTCGCACATGCGACACCTCGCCGAGTCGTCGCCCAGCATCGTGACGCCGCTCAACCGCTACATCGGCTACGAGAACGCCGCGGCCGTGGCGAAGAAGGCGCTCAAGGAGGGCCGGACCATCCGCGACGTCGTCATCGACGAGGGGTACCTCGACTCCGGTCACCTCACCGAGGAGCAGCTGGACGACGCCCTCGACGTCATGGCGATGACCCGCCGGCCGGAGTAGCCAACTCCGTGCGCCGGCGGTCCGGGGGTCTGCTGGTCGTCGCTCTCGCGGTCGCGCTGAGCGGGTGCCAGTCGAGCCCCGGCGGGCCGCCGGCGCCCTCGGGTCCGGCCGCGACGGCACCCGCAGTGGCCACCGGGGTGTCCTGGAGCGGGCTCACCCCGTGCCCGAAGCAAGCGTCACTCCAGTGCGGCACGCTGCGGGTACCGCTCGACCGGTCGGCGCCGGGCGGCACATCGGTCGACCTGTCGGTGGTCGTCGGCGGCAGGGTCGGGGCGGACCGCACGATGCTGTTCCTCACCGGTGGTCCCGGACAGGGCGGCGCCGCCGCGGCGGAGCGGGTGATCTCCCGGTTCGGCCAGCTCGGCGCCCAGCAGCAGATCGTCCTGCTCGACCAGCGGGGTACCGGGGCCGGCGCCCTGAGCTGCCCCGCGCTGCAGGAGCAGATGCGGTCCTCCGACCTCACGGTGCCGACCGAGGACGCCGTGACGTCCTGCGCGGCGACTCTCGGCGCCGACCGGGCGCACTACGCCACCTCGGACACGGTCGCCGACCTGGAGGACCTGCGCGCGGCGCTCGGCGCGTCGACGTGGTCACTCGACGGCGTCTCTTACGGCAGCTACGTCGCCCAGCGGTATGCGGCGGCCCACCCCGACCGGGTCGACCGGCTGGTCCTCGACTCGGTGGTTCCGGTGACCGGGTTCGACCCGCTGCTGACCGACGTGTACCCCGAGGTGGCCCGGGTCCTGCGGGCCGTGTGCGCGGTCTCCACCTGCGGCGGGGACCCGGCCGAGGCGATCCAGGCGACGGTGACCAGGTGGCCGGACCTGGCGCCGGCGACCCTCGACGTCGTCACGGGGATGTCGGTGGCCGACCCGTCCTTCGAGCGGCTCTTTCCGCCGCTGTTCCAGGCCGCCCGCGGGCAGGACCAGCCGTTGCGAGACCTCATCACCGGTTGGCGGTCGGCTGACACCACAGCGGCGAGCAGCCTGAGCCAGGGCCTGCACGCCAGCACGCTCTGCCTCGACCTCGACTTCCCGTGGGGCGGTGCCGACACCGACCAGGCCGGGCGTGAAGCAGCCGTCTCCACCAAGGTCGGTGCCGTGGCCGCGGACCGGCTGTACCCGTTCGTCGCGTCCGCGGCGATCGGCAACGGGGAGATCGTCACCTGCCGGGTCTGGCCGAAGACGCCGGACTCGTGGTCGGGGACCGACGCTCAAACGACCGTGGCCGCGGTGGCCGCGCTCGGGCCGCGAACCCTCATCCTGGCCGGGGACCGCGACCTCTCGACGCCGCTGGTCTGGGCCAAGGCGACCGCCGCAGCCATGCCCGGGAGCCGGCTCGTCGTGGTGCCGACCGCTGGCCACTCGGTGCAGTCCCGGGGCGGTCCCATCGGCGGTGCGGAGGCGACGGCGTTCCTCCTCGCGCACTGACCGGACCTTCCCGCGAGCGGTGACGTACCGCATACCCGGGCCTGGTCGTTGTTCCAGGTCGAGGCGTGTGGGTGCCGACGTAGCATCGGCGCATGACCGGACTGCGGCGCCTGGCCATGCCGCAGGGGCCGGCGGTGCTCTCGGTCCTCCGTGACCTCGAGAAGGCGCTGGCCGGCGGTGAAGCGCTGCAGCCCGTGGCGTCCCTGGATGGCGGGGACCTCGGCGAGGAGGTGCCGGAGGGTGTCGCGGTCGTCGTGAAAACGTCGGGGTCCACCGGCTCGGCGAAGCGCGCGATGCTGACGGCCGACAGCCTGGTGGCGTCGGCGACGGCCACCCACGAGGTCCTCGGCGGGCCCGGTCGGTGGTTGCTCGCGATGCCGGCCCACCATGTGGCTGGGCTGCAGGTCCTGGTTCGCTCCGTCGTCGCGGGGACGACGCCGGAGGTGCTGGACCTGGCTGGCGGGTTCGAGGTGGACGAGTTCGTGGCCGCGGCGGAGCGACTGTCGGCGGGACCGCGCTACACGGCGGTGGTGCCGACCCAGCTGACCCGGCTGCTCGACGAGCCGGCCGGCATCCGGGCGCTGCGGGGTTTCGACGCGGTACTGGTCGGGGGCGCTGCGACGTCCGCGGGGGATCGCGAAAGGGCCCGGGCGGCGAGGGTGCGGGCGGTAACGACGTACGGGATGAGCGAGACCGCGGGCGGCTGCGTGTACGACGGGCTGCCGCTGCCGGTCAGTGAGGTGCACATCGACAACGACCACCACGTCGTGCTGGGCGGGGCGACGGTCGCGCTGGGGTACCTCGGCGAGCCACGGCTGACGGCTGACGCCTTTGCGGTCGATGCCGACGGCGTGCGGTGGTTCCGGACCGACGACCTGGGGGCCTTCGACGACCAGGGACGGCTGGTGATCCGCGGGCGCGCGGACGACCTCATCAACACCGGCGGGCTCAAGGTGGCGCCGGGGCCGGTGGAGGACGCGATCGTCCGGTTCGTACCGGGCGTGCTCGACGCCGTCGTGGTCGGCACTCCGCATCCGACGTGGGGTCAGGCGGTGTCGGCGGCAGTGACGCTGCGGCGCGGCGCCCCTCCGGTGACGCTGCGTGACGTGCGGTCGGCGCTGCGCGGGGTGGTACCGGACCACGCCCGTCCACAGCGAGTGCTGGTGCTTGACACGATCCCGCAACGAGGGCCGGGGAAACCTGACCGCCGCGCGCTGGTCGCGGTCTTCGGTGAGACACTGTGAACAACCCGAGAACGCGGGGGAGGAAGGGTCGGTTCGATGCGCGTACTGCTGTTGCTGGCGGGCCTCGCGCTGACGATCTACGCGGCCGTCGACTGCATCCAGACCGATGACGAGAAGGTCAAGCACCTCCCGAAGATCGCCTGGGTCGTCCTCATCGTCCTCGTGCCCTGGGTCGGGCCGATCGCGTGGCTGATCGCCGGTCGGCAGCGATCGTTCCCACCCGGTCGCTGGAACCCGAAAAGGCCGATCACGGGTCCGCGTGGCCCCGAGGACGACCCCGACTTCCTGCGTAACCTCTGACGCGGATCCTCTTTCCTCTAGCTGAGACGAGCGCAGAAGTCCCGCATGGCCACGTTCTCCGAGTGGGTCCAGGGTGCCCGCCCCCGCACCCTGCCGGTGGCGGTGTCCCCCGTCGCGGTCGGGACCGGCGCCGCATACGCACTGGGGTCGACGGTGTGGGGGTACGCGCTGATGGCGCTGATCGTGGCGCTGTCGCTGCAGGTCGGGGTCAACTACGCCAACGACTACTCGGACGGAATCCGCGGGACCGACTCGCCGTCGGCCGGGCGGGTGGGGCCGGTGCGGTTGGTCGGGCAGGACCTGGCCAACCCGACCGACGTGCGGCTGGCCGCGTTCGTGGCGTTCTTCCTCGCCGGGCTGTGGGGGTTCGCGCTGGTGGCCCTGTCGGAGGCCTGGATCATGCTGCCGATCGGCGCGGCGTGCGTGGTGGCGGCCTGGTACTACACCGGCGGGCGGCGGCCGTACGGGTACAGCGGGCTGGGCGAGGTGTTCGTCTTCGTCTTCTTCGGCCTGGTGGCGACGCTGGGAACGCTGTACACGCAGGCGGGCGTGGTGACGCTGGTCGGTCTGCTGGGCGCCGTCGGGGTCGGCGCGCTCGCGTCGGCGGTGCTGGTGGCCAACAACCTGCGCGACATCCCGTCCGATGCGCTCGCAGGGAAGCGGACGCTGGCGGTTCGGCTCGGGGATCGCGGGACGCGGCTGTTGTATGCGGCGCTGGTACTCGTGTCGCTCGCGGTGGTGGTGGCGTGTGCGCTGCTGGGTTCCTGGTTCGCGCTGTTGGCGTTGGCCTCGTACGCGTTCCTGTGGCCGGCGCTGGGAGTGCTCCGGTCGGGTGCGGTGGGCCGTGACCTCATCCCGGTCCTGGCGCGGACCGGCCAGTTCCAGCTGATCTGGTCCGGGTTGCTGGGGATCGGCCTCGCCCTCCACCACCACGTGTGACGCCGCCCTTCCCGCTGCCATCCCGGGGATCTGCCCAGAACGGGTGTGGGGAGGCTCGGAAACGGGTACTGACCAGGTTCGAGCGGGTCGTCACGCCATCCACAGGGGCAGTGTCGTGGTGTCGTCGGTGCGGCCCCGCAGCGCCGACGGTTCCCGTGTGCGACCCCGGAGCTGCCCATGGTGTTCAGCCGACTTCAAGCCAACGAGCTCGGCGTCAGCGACGTGCGCCTGGCGGGCCTGTTACGTCGCGGGTATCCCGTCAAGGTTCGCCGCGGCGTGTATGCGCGCGCCGTCGCCGACCCCTCGCGCCAGCGATACCTCCAGGCCTCGACCGCCGCGCTCACTCAACGCGGGCCGGGGCACGTCCTCAGCCATCTGTCGGCGGCCACCCTCTGGGGGTTGCCCATCCCGATCAGACCGGCGGAGACCGTCCATCTGACGACCACCCTCGACGCCCCCCGGAGTCGGCGTCTCCCGGGGCTCGACGTGCACCACGCCGACTCCAGCGAAGCGGATTTCCTCGACGTGGACGGGGTCCCCGTGACCTCACCCGCGCGGACCGCGGCCGACTGCCTGCGGACGTTCTGGCCACGGGTCTCCGTCCCCATCGCTGACGCGGCCCTCAATCGCGGCTTGACCTCGATCGACGAGATCGGCGCTCAGCTGGCCACGCAGCGCCAATGGCCGGGCTGGGCCCGCTCGAAGCAGTCCGTGGCGATCGTGGACGGTCGGCGCGAGTCGTGGCTCGAGTCCTACACCTTCGTCCGGTTCGCCGAATGGGAGCTGGACCTGCCGGAACCGCAGGTGAGCGTGTTCGACGAGGGGGGCCGGTTCACGGCGCGCGTCGATGCGGGATGGCTCGAGGACAGTACGGTCTTGGAGCTCGACGGCAAGGGCAGCTACGCCGTCGGCCGGAGCGGCGTCGTCGACCCGGAAGGGACTTGGCGATCCAAAAAGGAGCGGTACGACCGCGTCGGTGACCTCGGACTGGAACGAATCCGGTTCGGCCTCGACGACCTGTTGCACCGCGACCGCGTCGTCCGCGCGCAGATCTGGACCCGCCGGCGCGCCGGGTCAACGGCCAGGTTCTCGGGTCGCTTCCAGCGCACTCCCGCTGCGGGACTCACCCTGTTGTGACGGTCGAGCACCTGGAAGCCGGACTCGGAACATCGGGAGCCTGGAACTAGCGGTCGCGGTCGGCCTCGTCGAGCTGGTCGAGCTCGGCGTCCTCGGCGTCTTCGTCGGTCTCCAGCTCGCCGGCCTCGCGAGCGGCTCGCTTGGCCTCCTGGCGCTTCTCGATCTTGTCGGCGATCTGCTCGGAGAACCGGTCCCGCTGCGAGCGCAGCAGGAAGAACGACAGGATCACCGACACCGTCGCCGACACCAGCAACAGCAGGATCTGGTCGTTGCGCAGCCCGACCAGCCAGAAGAAGACCAGGCAGCCGAAGAAGATCAGCAGCCGGAAAACGGTGTACCGCAGCACTTACCTCTGCACCTACTTCAACCCCGAGTAGCTGTGCATCCCCGTGAACACCAAGTTCACCACGGTGAAGTTCAGCAGCACGCAGACGTACCCCGCCAGCGCGATCCACATCGCCTTCCGCGGCTCCCACCCGGCCGTCGCCCGCGCGTGCATGTAGGCCGCGTAGACGACCCACACGACGAACGTCCAGACCTCCTTGGGGTCCCACGTCCAGTACGAGCTCCACGCCTTCTGCGCCCAAATTGCCCCGGCCACCAGGGTGAACGTCCAGAGGATGAACCCGATCATGTTCAGCCCGTATGCGGCTCGCTCCAGCGACGCGGCGGAGGGCAGTGTCTCCACGAAGTTCGGCCGCTCCGGCGGGTGCTCCTCACGGCGCCGCCGGACCAGGTAGACGACCCCGATGGAGAACCCGATCGTGAACACCGCCACGGCGAGGAACGCCACGACGACGTGGATCACGAGCCAGACGCTCTTCAGCGCCGGCACCAGCTCCGCGGCTTCGGTGTAGAACGCGAACATCGCGAGTCCGAGCGTCAGCAGCACCGGCCCGATGACGAACAGCCCCAGCCACTCCCAGTGCCGGCGCCGCGCCAGCACGCAGTAGGCCAGCGCGGCCGCGGCCGCCCCCGCCGTCGCGAACTCGAACATGTTGCCCCATGGCGGCCGCATCACGGCCAGGCCGCGCATCACCACGGAGGCGATGAGCAGGAAGGTGCCCAGCCAGGCCAGCGACAGCGCGATGCTCGCGGTCTTCCGCGCGCGTGCGGACGGCTCTTCGGACCAGGTATGCGTGTCGCCGCCGCTGGATCCCGTCGACCCCGCCGACGAGGCGCTCGACCCCGCCGACACGAGCTGCCGCGAACGCCGCGCGGACACACGCTCCGACGCCACCGGGCCGAGCGCCGCGAGGTAGGCCGCGAACAGCAGCATCGAGACGGTGAACACGGCCATCGCCGAGTAGAGCGCGAGGTTGGAGTACCCGACCAGGTCCGCCGAGGGCATACCTAACGTCCTTTGCTCAGCTCGTCCCGCAGCCCGGCCAGCATGGTGCCGAGACCGGGGTCGGAGGTCTTGGCCAGACCGCCGATGGTGACGAGGGTACGCGAGGGGTCCTGGTCGGGGCGGACCCGAACGAAGATGCGCCGCCGGCGTACCAGCAGCGACGCCATCAGCCCGAGGATCGTCGCGATCGACGCCAGCAGGGTGAGCTCCTTGCCGGGGTCGACCCGAGCCGACAGCCCCGCCCACCGGTCGACCTTGTCGAAGCTGATCGACCCGCGGCCGTCCGGCAGCTGGAAGGTCTGGCCCGGCTGCAGCCGGATCAGCAGCGGCGTCCCGTCCGCCTTGGTCAACTGGGTGAGGTTCGTCGTGTTGAGCGTGTAAACGGACTGCGGCCGGTTGTTCGGGAACAGGTCGCCCTCCCAGACCGAGAGCGCCAGCTCGGGGTTGCGGGCGTCGGGGAACAGCGACATCGGGCCGTTCGCGTAGGTCGGCTCCGCCGTCGGCAGGAAGAACCCGCTGAACGCCAGCGCCTTGGGCCGCGCCGCACCGACCTTGATGGCGCCGACCGACGTGTAGACGTTGTCCTGCGCCAGGAACGGCGTGGCCTGCTGGTACAGGACCGCGCCCGACCCGTCACGGACGGTGACGACCGGCGCATACCCGTTGCCCAGCAGGAAGACGTCGGTGCCATCGAGGGTGACCGGGTGGTTCGGGCTGATCTGGTCCTCCGACGCCGGACCGCCTGGCCGTTCGGTGGTCGTCACGTCGGCGCCGAAGCTGCGCGGCGCCCCGAACTGCGCGCCCCCGACCTGGTCCTCGAAGGTCGCCTGCATCGAGCGCAGGTTCACCGTGAACGGCGGGAGGTTCTCCGGGTCGGTCATCGGCCCGGGCAGGAACGAGTCGTACGACGACAGGGTCGACGAGAACGTCTCCCCCTCGGTGACGATGACGTCGCCGCGCCACCCGAAGAGGTGGCCGATCGCGACCCCGACGATGACGACGCAGAGCCCGATGTGGAACACCAGGTTGCCGGTCTCCCGGAGGTACCCGTTCTCGGCGCTCACCGACTCGTCGTCGTGCGACACCACGCGGAAACGCCTGCGCCGCAAGGCGTCCGAGGCGGCCGACCGCGCTGAGACGAGGTCGCCCGCATACGACAGCTCCACATGATGGTCGAGCCGACCCAGGTTGCGGGGGGCCCGGGGTGGCTTCGCCCGGAGGGTATGCCAGTGCAGCCGGCTCCGGGGGACGATGCACCCGACCAGGGAGACGACGAGCAGCAGGTAGATCGCCGAGAACCAGACCGAGGAGTACACCTCGAAGAACCCCAGCCGGTCCAGCCACGGACCCGTCGTGGGGTTGGTCGCGAGGAAGTCGGCCACCCGCCCGGCGTCGATCGAACGCTGCGGGAAGATCGACCCCGGTACTGCCGCGATCGACAGCAACAGCAGCAGGAACAGCGCCGTCCGCATCGAGGTGAGCGACCGCCAGGCCCAGCGCGCCCACCCGATCGGGCCCAGGCTGGGCTGGGTCACGGGAGGCCGGGGCGGGGACTGGATCGCCATCAGAGCACCGTCGTGAAGCCGCCGACGAGGTGGGTCTGGATCCACGCGACGAGGTTGGTCCAGACGCCGGAGACCATGAGCACGCCGACCGCGAGCAGTAGCAGGCCACCGAAGATGTGGATGCCGCGCTGGTGCCGGCGCAGCCAGGTGCCGGTACGGCCGGCCCGGGCGTAGCCCGCCGCGATGATGACGAACGGGACGCCGAGGCCGAGCGAGTAGGCGACGGCCAGGACGACGCCGCGCCCGATCGCGCCACTGTCCGCGCTGAGCGGCGCGGTGAGCGCGAGGATCGCCGCGAGCGTAGGCCCGGTGCAGGGCGCCCACCCGAGGGCGAACGCGGCACCGAGCAAGGGGGCACCGGCCAGTCCCGCCGCCGGCTTCCATCGGGGAACCACGGTGCGCTGCATCCCGATCCGCGACCCGACCCCGAGGAAGACCAGAGCGAGCACGATGACGACGGCGCCGCCGATCCGGGTCAGCAGGTCGAGCTGGGCCCGCAGCGCATACGAGACTGCCGAGGCGACGGCCACGAGGACGATGAAGACCACCGTGAAGCCGAGGACGAAGAGCAGGGCACCGAGGACGAGGTTGGCCCGCCGCCGCTGCTCGAGCGCGATGTCCGAGAGTCCGGTGACGTAGCCGAGGAACCCCGGTACCAGCGGCAGCACGCACGGTGAGGCGAACGACACGAGCCCGGCCGCGAGGGCCAGGACCACGGCGACCGGGAGCGCCGCGGTCGCCACGGCGGCGTCGGCCGCCGGGAGCAGCGGAACGGTCACGTCGGCTCGGCCACCACATCGTCGACCAGTGCCGTGAGCGTGCTGGCGGTCGTGGCGCCGAGGACCCGGGCGGCGATCCGGCCCTGGCGGTCCAGGACCAGGGTGGTCGGCGTCGCCGCGGCTTTCCCCTGGAGGGCAAGCATCGGCTGCCCGCCGCTGTCGCCGTCGCTCAACGACGGGTACGTCACGCTGCTGGCCTTGAGGAAGGCGGCAGCTGTCGCCGAGCTCTCCTTGATGTCGATGCCGATGAAGGCGACCGGCGCGGAGGCCTTCTGGTAGCTCGACCAGACCTGCTGCAGGTGGGGCAGCTCCTCGACGCACGGCGGGCACCAGGAGCCCCAGACGTTGACGACCACGACCTTGCCCGCCGCGTCGCTCGTCATCGACCACGGCTTTCCCTCGACCGTCGTGCCGGTCAGTGTCACCGCGGGCCCCCGGTCCGCCGCGGGCAGCTGCTGCACCGAGCCGTCGCCGGCGACGTACCCCTTGCCGTCGCCGGCCATCGCCTGCTCGGCAACGCCGCCGGCGTCCGACGAGCAGCCGCTCAGCGCTGCCGTCAGGCCGAGCGCGCACGCGGCGAGCGCCCAGCGTCGGGCACCACGGGTCACGCGCCCGCCTTCTTGGCCGCACGCGCGAGCAGCTCGGCGGCGGGCTCGGTGTAGGTGATCGAGGTGAGGTCGTTCCCGGTGTAGGTCAGCGAGGTCAATGAGGCCAGCGCGCACTCACGCTTGCGTGGGTCGTGCCAGAGCCGCTTGCCCTCGAGCTTGTTGCGCACCGTCCACACCGGCAGCTGGTGGGATACGAGCACCGTCTCGTGCCCGAAGGCAGCTGTCCGGGCGTCCGCGATGGCGCCGAGCATCCGGGCGGCGATCTCCTCATAGGGCTCACCCCAGCTCGGCGTGAACGGGTTCAGCAGGCGCGGCCACACGGACGGCTTGGACAGGGCGCCGTCGCCGACCCCGAATGTCTTGCCCTCGAAGTAGTTGCCCGCCTCGATCAGCCGGTCGTCGCTCTCGACCGGGAGGTCATGGGCCGCGGCGATCGGTTCGGCGGTCTGCTGAGCGCGCTCGAGGGGAGAGGCGACGACCCGGACCACCTCGTGGTCGGCGAGGAACCTGGCCACCATCTCGGCCATCTCCAGCCCGAGGTCGGAGAGAACGTACCCGGGCAGCCGGCCGTAGAGGATCCCCTCCGGGTTGTGCACCTCGCCGTGCCGCATGAGGTGCACGACGGTGACCGGCGGGTTCATGCCCCGATTGTCGCAAACCCGCGGGCCGCCGCCTGGCACGCCTCCGGGACCGCAGCCAGGATGTGACCGACGGCCTCGTCGTCGTGCGCGGCGCTGACGAACCAGGCCTCGAACGAGCTCGGTGGCAGGTGCACGCCGCGGCTGAGCATCGCGTGGAAGAACGCCCTGAACGCCTCGGTCGACTGTCCTCGGGCGTCGTCGTAGTTCCGCACCGGTCCCTCGCGGAAGAACACGCTGAACATCGACCCGGCCCACTGCACGGTATGCGGCACACCCTCGCGCTCCAGCCCGGCCGACACCGCCTCCGCGACCGTCCGGCTGACGACGTCGAGCCGCTCGTAGACGTCCGGGGTACAGCCGCGCAGCGTCGCCAGCCCAGCAGCCGTGGCCACCGGGTTCCCCGAGAGCGTCCCCGCCTGGTAGACCGGCCCGGTCGGCGCCAGCAACGTCATGACGTCGGCCCGCCCCCCGAACGCTGCCGCGGGGAACCCGCCGCCCATCACCTTGCCGAAGGTGAAGAGGTCCGGCGCGCCCGACGCATACGGACCCTCCAGCCCGTACCACCCCGAGGCCGAGCACCGGAACCCCGTCATCACCTCGTCGCTGACGACGAGGGCGCCGTGCTCGTGGGCCACCCGCAGCAACCCGTCGGTGAATCCCGGCAGCGGTGGGACGACACCCATGTTCCCGGCCGCCGCCTCGGTGATGACGCAGGCGATCTGATGGCCGCGCGCCGCGAAGGCCGTTTCCACGGCCTCGAGGTCGTTGTACGGCAGCACGATCGTCTCCGCAGCAGCCGACGCCGGAACCCCTGCCGAGTCCGGCAGCCCGAAGGTCGCGACCCCGGAGCCCGCCGCTGCGAGCAGCGAGTCGACGTGGCCGTGGTAGCAGCCGGCGAACTTCACCACGAGGGTCCGACCGGTGAAGCCACGGGCCAGCCGGATCGCCGTCATGGTGGCCTCGGTACCGCTGTTGACCAGCCGAACCTGCTCCGCTGGCGTGCGGGCGACGATCTCCTCGGCGAGGGCGACCTCGTTCTCCGACGGGGTACCGAACGAGAACCCCTGGGTCGCCGCCTCCTGGACCGCCGCGACCACGGAGGGGTGCGCATGCCCGAGGATCATCGGCCCCCACGAGCCGACGAGGTCGACGTAGCGGCGCCCGTCCACGTCGGTGAGCCACGGGCCGGACGCGCTGGCCATGAACCGCGGCGTGCCACCGACCGCCCGAAACGCCCGGACCGGCGAGTTCACGCCGCCGGGGATGACCTGCTGGGCCCGGTCGAGGAGGGCGGCGGACGCCGGCGCCTCCAAGGGGTATGCGGGCAGATCGGTATGCGTCGAGCTCACCGACGCATTCTCGCAAGCCGACCTAGGAGTCGGCGGCCGCCAGCTCCTGGCCGAGTGCTTCCTCCAGCTCGGCCTCCGCGCACGCCTCGGCGACGACCGCCTGGTGGATGCCGAGCGCGGCGTCGCGGACCTTGCCCATCGCGGTGCCGAGGGCGCTGAACTCCTCCGGCGTCATGACGTCGAGGAGGTGCCGGCGCACGCTGTCCACGTGAGCCTTGGCCATCTCGGTCAGCCGCCCCCAACCCTCGTCGGTGAGGACGAGCTCCACGCCGCGCCGGTCGGAGAGACAGGACTGACGCTCCACCCAGCCCCGCTTCTCGAGGCGCGCCGCCGTGTGGGTCAGCCGACTACGGGACTGGACGACGAGGTCGGCGAGCTCGGACATCCGCAGGCGGCCGCCCTCGCTCTCGCTGAGCATGGAGAGGATCTCGTACTCGGTCAGCTGCAGCCCGTGCTCCTGCAGGTCGCGGTCCAGGGCCTCCTCGAGGTACCGGCTGCCCCGAAGATAGGCACGCCAGGACTCCTGCTCGCTGTCATCCAGCCAGCGCGGCTCGTCCAGCCTGGCAGTCACCCGAGAGTCCTTCCTGTGCTTCATTGACCAATCTACTGTTGAACGGCCAGCGAGGCTGTGACATTCCGGGAGAGCGCTTTCTCGAGACCTTCCGCGTCTCAGCGGCGGCGGAACGTCGCCCGCCAGCGGAGGTACTCGTCGGGATACACCCGCTCCACCGCCAGCAGGTCGGTCCCGTCGACGGCAAACATGTCGATCTCGCTGCGCACCAACGGCCATGGCGGTCCGGCCGCCGGGTCGCGGTCGTCCACCGTCCCGTCCGAACCGAAGGCGATGACGACCAGCGTCCCGCCTGGCGCGAGCAGCCCGGACACGCCCCGGATGGCGTCGTTGCGCGGCGGTTCGGGCAGCGCCTGGACGTTCATGCTCTCGACGACGAGGTCGAACCCGCTCAGCCACCCCCGCGGCGGCGCCAGCAGGTCGGCCACCTCGTAGGTCACCGAGCTCTGCGGGAACCGGGCCTTGGTCTGTTCGACGGCGGCGGGTGAGATGTCGAAGGCGGTCGTGGGGTACCCGAGCGAGGCGAGGTATTCCGCGTCCCGGCCGTAGCCGGCGCCGACGACGACGGTCCGCGCCGACCGGGGCGGGCCCTCTCGCTCCACCCACTCGACGAGGAGTGGGTTCGGCGCCCCGGTGTCCCACGGCACGGCGGCCTGACCGGCGCCGGCCGCGCGGTACAGGTCCTCGAACCAGGCCGTCGGCTCGCCCGCCCTCGCCATCGCCAGCTGCCGGGTTTGGGCGTCAGGGTCCATGGCTCCGATTCTGCCCGCGCGTCCGGCGGCCGGAGGCATACCGGAGAATGAGGGTCGTGGCGAGAGTCGAGTGGAACGGCGTCCGGGTCGGGGGCCTCATCGGCGCGGTCGGCGGCCTGGCCTTCCTGATGGTCAACTCGTGGCCGTTCCCGGAGCCTTACCGGTCGGTCATCACGGTGGCCGTGGTCGTGTGGTTCCTCTGGGTGCTGTGGGAGGTCTGGCGGGTGCCCAACGACCCCGACGCCGTCCGGCCCGACGCGCGGCAGATGCGGACGTTCTGGATCGTCGTCGCGATCGAGGTCGTGCTCATCGTTGGGGGCGCGCAGCTCTTCATCCGGGTCCTGGACAACCCGAGCGCCTCGCTGCCGTGGATCGCCACCGTGCTCGGGGTGCACTGGCTGGTCTTCCGGGCCGTGTTCCACGAGGACGTGTTCCTCTGGCTGGGCTGCCTCACCCTGGCCTGCGGTCTCACCGGGCTCCTGGTCGCCCTGACCGGCGTGGCCGAGGAGAACACCGGCGCCGCCACCGCGATCGCCAGTGGCTTCATCGTCGGCGTGATCATGCTCGGCGCCGTGCTCATCGACGCCCGGCGGCGCCACGCCGAGCTGGTCAGTCGGCCAGCCAGCCGGCCGCCTCGCGGGCGTAGTAGGTAAGCGTCACCTGGGCGCCGGCGCGCTTGATCGAGGTCAACGTCTCCAGCGCGCAGCGGCGCCGGTCGACCCAGCCCCGCTCGGCCGCCGCCTCGATCATCGAGTACTCCCCGCTGATCTGGTACGCGGCTACGGGCACCGTGGCGATCTCGGCCACCGCCCGCACGACGTCGAGGTTGGTCAGGGCCGGCTTGACCATGACGAGGTCGGCACCCTCGTCGAGGTCGAGCTGGACCTCGCGGAGCGCTTCGACGAGGTTCGCGGGGTCCTGTTGGTATGTCGCCCGGTCGCCGACCAGGGACGACTCCACGGCCTCACGGAACGGCCCGTAGAAGCCACTGGCGTACTTCGCGGCGTACGCCAGGATGATCGTGTCGGTGAACCCTTCGGCGTCGAGCGCCGAGCGGACCACCCGGACTTGGCCGTCCATCATTCCGCTGGGCCCGACCACGTGCGCCCCGGCGCGGGCCTGCGCGACGGCCATCGCCGCATACCGTTCCAGCGTCGCATCGTTGTCGACCCGGCCACGGTCGTCGAGGACGCCGCAGTGCCCGTGGTCGGTGAACTCGTCGAGGCAGAGGTCGGCCATGACGACCAGGTCGTCCCCGACCGCCTCCCGGACCCGCGCCACGGCGACGTTGAGGATGCCGTTGGGGTCGTCCGCGCCGGAGCCGACCGCGTCCTTGGTCGTCGGGACGCCGAAGATCATGAACCCGCCGACGCCCGCCGCGACGCAGGCTCGCGCCTCCTCGACGAGCGACTCGAGGGTGTGCTGCACGACGCCCGGCATCGTCGAGATCGGGACCGGCGAGGCAGCGCCTTCCTTGACGAACACCGGCAGGATGAAGTCCCGCGGGTGCAGCCGGGTCTCGGCGACCAGCGCCCGGACGGCCGCGTTCTGCCGCAGCCGCCGGGGCCGGATCACCGGTTGGTCGACACCCATGTCCGCGTATGCGTCAGCGGGCTCGACGCCGGGCGGTCGCCTTGGTCTCGCTCGGCCGGCGGACCGGCTCACCGGCCTCCTGGGCCGCCACGGCGAGGCCCAGGCCGTGCGCCGCGAGGGCGTCGACCAGGGCGTCCGAGGACGGCTCGGCGGCCATGACGTCGACGTGCAGACCGGCCTCCTCCGCCGCCTTGGCGGTGGCGGGACCGATGACGGCGACGACCGTCGACGGGTGTGGCTTGCCGGCGATACCGACGAGGTTGCGCACCGTCGAGCTCGACGTGAAGACCACCGCGTCATAGGCGCCGGACTTGATCGCGTCCCGGACCTCGGCGGCCGGCGGGGCGGCACGCACGGTGCGGTACGCCGTGACGTCGTCGACCTCCCAGCCCATCTGCTGCAGGCCGGCCACCAGGGTGTCGGTGGCGATGTCGGCGCGGGGCAGGAAGACCCGGTTGATCGGGTCGAGGACGTCGTCGTACTCGGGCCAGTCGGCCAGCAGCCCGGCTGCCGACTGCTCGCCGGACGGCACGAGGTCGGGTTCGAGGCCCCAGTCGCGCAGGGACTTGGCCGTGACGCCGCCGACGGCGGCGATCTTCAGGCCCGAGAAGGCCCGCGCGTCGAGGCCGGACTCCTCGAACTTCTCCCGGACCGCCTTGACCGCGTTGACCGAGGTGAAGCCGACCCACTCGTAGCGGCCGGTGACCAGGCCGCGGATCGCGCGGTCCATCTGCTGCGGCGTGCGCGGCGGCTCGACCGAGATGGTCGGGACGATGTCGGCCTGCGCACCGTAGAAGGCCAGTCGCTCGCTGGTAGCGCCGGCCTGGTCCTTGGTCCGCGGCAGCAGTACCGACCAGCCGAACAGCGGCTTGGTCTCGTACCACGACGGGTCCGACCGCAGCGCCACGCTGGAACCGATCAC
>DASTNV010000103.1:0-34161 GCA_035762725.1 Lapillicoccus sp.
CGCGGAGGCGGAGCTGGCGACAGACGGGGAGTATGCGTCCCCCTTCGTCTCAATGCCGTTCTAGGTCGGGGTCGGCCAGCCGCGGGTGCTGAGGTACCACCCGGCAGAGGTCAGCACCGCCGCCATGAGCAGCGCGAAAAGCAGCCCACCGGCCACCGGTAGGAACCACCCGGGCGCGCGCTTCGACCGGACCGCGGCCGCCTTGACGACGAACGCTCCCATCACGGCGCACCCCAGGAGACCGTGGACGACGGTGCGGGTTCCGACCACCTCACCGTTCTTCAACGTGCCGCTTTCGAGTCCGAGCGCCCACAGGCAGTTGTAGGCCACGAACACCGCGAGGATGACGGCGATCGCGCCACAGGCCCGGTGCGCGGGCCCCACCCACGACGGCGCGGGACGACCGAACCGCCCGAAGATCCACAGCCCGCCCAGGAGCTGCAGCAGGACGAGGACGCCCACCACCGTCGACAGGACGACCTTCATGTCGATGACGGTCCGGAAGCCCAGGGTCGCCAGACCGGCGGTCGTGGGTTCGTGCACCTTGCCGAAGACGCCCACGAGAACCGCCACGACGGCTCCGAGGACGAAGGCGATCAACGGGACAGACATGCTCTTCTGACGCGTCGCGGTCTCGGCCACCTCACCAGAATCCTCCGCCGTGGGTCGCCGTACACCGTGATTGTGCGGACTTTCTGACCTCAGGGGGTTGGAAAGCCACCACGATGATGCGGCGGCGGCGCTGGGCTCAGTGCCGAGTCTTGATGCGTTCCAGAACCGGGGAGGATAGTGGGCCCGTGCCGACGACCGCCGAGCTCGAGGGTTTGCTGCGCGGAGCGACGCTGCGGGTGACCAGTCCCCGGCTCGCCGTCCTCGACGCGGTGTACGCGAACCCCCACGCCGACACCGACACCCTCATCGCCGCGGTCCGCACCGGACTGCCCGGCGTCTCGCACCAAGCGGTGTATGACGTGTTGCGCGCGCTGACCACCGCGGGCCTGGTGCGGCGGATCCAACCGTCCGGGTCGGTCGCACGGTACGAGTCCCGAGTCGGCGACAACCACCACCACGTGGTCTGTCGGTCCTGCGGGGCGATCGCCGACGTCGACTGTGCCGTCGGTGCGGCTCCGTGCCTCACGGCCTCGGAGGACCGCGGGTTCCACATCGACGAGGCCGAGGTCACCTACTGGGGCCTCTGCTCGACCTGCGCCGCCGCGGCGGCCAGCTGACCAACGACACCACGACAGCCGAGACCACAACAGCCGAGACCACAACAGCCGAGACCACAACAGCCGACACCATGACGTACGACACCACGACGTACGACATCACGACAGGAGAGCAGCGACGTGTCAGAGCACGGCAGCGAGAGCGAAAACCCGGTCATCGACTCCCCCACCCCGGTGGAGGGCCGTCCGCATACCAACCAGGACTGGTGGCCGAACCAGCTGAACCTCCAGGTACTGGCCCAGCACTCGCCGCGGTCCAACCCGATGGGCGCGTCGTTCGACTACCCCGCGGCGTTCGCGACGCTCGACGTCGAGGCGCTCAAGCGCGACGTCCTCGAGGTGATGACGACGTCGCAGGACTGGTGGCCGGCCGACTACGGCCACTACGGGCCGCTGTTCATCCGGATGAGCTGGCACTCGGCGGGCACGTACCGGATCCACGACGGTCGCGGCGGCGCCGGTGACGGGGCGCAGCGGTTCGCCCCGCTCAACAGCTGGCCCGACAACGTCAGCCTCGACAAGGCCCGCCGGCTGCTCTGGCCGGTGAAGCAGAAGTACGGCAAAGCCATCTCGTGGGCCGACCTGCTGGTCTTCACCGGCAACGTCGCACTCGAGTCGATGGGGTTCCAGACCTTCGGGTTCGGGTTCGGGCGGGCGGACACGTGGGAGCCGGAGGAGATCTTCTGGGGTCCTGAGGACACCTGGCTGGGCGACGAGCGCTACAGCGGTGACCGCGAGCTGGCCGGGCCGCTCGGCGCGGTCCAGATGGGCCTCATCTACGTCAACCCCGAGGGCCCGAACGGCAACGCCGACCCCATGGCCTCGGCCCGCGACATCCGCGAGACGTTCCGCCGGATGGCGATGAACGACGAGGAGACGGTCGCACTCATCGCCGGCGGCCACACCTTCGGCAAGTGCCACGGCAACGGCGACCCGAGCCTGGTCGGTCCCGAGCCGGAGGGCTGTCCGGTCGAGCACCAGGGCCTTGGCTGGATGAACGCCAACGGCACCGGCAAGGGCAAGGACACCATCACCAGCGGCCTCGAGGGCGCCTGGACGCCGACGCCGACCACCTGGGACAACAGCTACTTCGAGACGCTGTTCGGCTTCGAGTGGGAGCTCACCGAGAGCCCGGCCGGCGCCAAGCAGTGGAAGCCCAAGGACGGCGCCGGCGCCGACGCGGTTCCCGATGCTCACGACGCGTCGCTGCGGCACGCGCCGATGATGCTGACCAGCGACCTCGCGCTCCGGACCGACCCCGCATACGAGCAGATCTCCCGGCGGTTCCTCGAACACCCGGACGAGCTCGCGCTGGCGTTCGCGAAGGCCTGGTACAAGCTGCTGCACCGCGACATGGGACCGGCCAGCCGGTACCTCGGGCCTTGGGTGCCCGAGGCGCAGCCGTGGCAGGACCCGGTCCCCTCCGTCGACCAAGCGCTGGTCACTGACGCGGACGTCGCCGCCCTCAAGGCCGCGGTCCTCGACAGCGGACTGTCGGTCGGGCAGCTGGCCGGTGCCGCGTGGGCGGCGGCCGCCAGCTTCCGCGGTACGGACAAGCGGGGCGGCGCCAACGGCGGCCGGATCCGTCTGGAACCCCAGCGCGGCTGGGCGGCCAACGACCCCGACACGCTGGCAACGGTGTTGGACACGCTCGAAGGAGTCCGGCGCGACTCGGGCACACCGATCTCGATGGCCGATCTCATCGTGCTGGCCGGGAGTGCGGCGATCGAGAAAGCCGCGAAGGACGGCGGCGTCGACGTCACCGTACCGTTCACCCCGGGCCGCACCGATGCGTCGCAGGACCAGACCGACGTCGAGTCGTTCGCGGTGCTCGAGCCCAAGGCCGACGGGTTCCGGAACTACCTGCGCTCGGGCGAGAAGCTGCCGCCGGAGACGCTGCTGCTGGACCGCGCGAACCTGCTCACGTTGACGGCTCCCGAGATGACCGTGCTCGTGGCCGGGATGCGGGCGCTCGGTGCCAACACCGGCGGCAGCCCGCTCGGCGTCCTCACCGACCGGCCGGGCGTCCTCACCAACGACGTCCTCGTCAACCTCCTCGACATGGGCACCGAGTGGAAGCCGTCGGCGACCGCGGAGAACGTCTACGACGGCACCGACCGGGTCACCGGCGAGCCGCGCTGGACGGCGACGGCGGTCGACCTCGTCTTCGGCTCCAACTCGCAGCTCCGAGCCCTGGCCGAGGTGTATGCGAGCGACGACGCGAAGCAGAAGTTCGTCGAGGACTTCGTGGCCGCGTGGACCAAGGTGATGGAGCTGGACCGGTTCGACGTGCGCTGAGCTCTGGCTCGTGAAGGTGGCAGGTTTCCCACGCAGCGGTGTGGGGAACCTGCCACGTTGAGCGGTAGTCGCCCGCACGGGCGACCCCGGTGCTAGCGTCGTGAGTGCGGGCTCGGCTCCAAGCCGTGGGCTACAGGGTCCCATTAAGCGTGACGAAGCAGCGGCGGTGAACGACTCACGGGCCAAGGCGAGGCGGCGGGGTGATCTTGCGTCGGTTCTCGACGTCAACGTCGTGGCCCGCGACCTGCAGGAACGTGAGGACGAGTACGGCTCCGTCCATACGCTCTGCGCGCTGGCCGTCGACCTGCTCGACGCGGATGCGGTCGGCGTCACGGCGGTCTCCGCGGACCGGTACCGCACCATCGCCGCGACCGGATCACGGCCCGCGGAGGTCGACGCGCTCCAGTTCTCCCTCGGCGAGGGCCCGACCATCCTCGTCACGACGAGCCACGTGACCATCCGGACCGGCGATCTCGTCGGCGACCAGCGCTGGCCCCGGCTGGGGCCCCGGATCTTCGCGAGGACCGGGCTACGCAGCATGCTGGCCATTCCCGTCGTCGTCGCCGGCCGAACGGCCGCCGCCCTGGCGGCCTACGCGACGCGAGGCGACGCGTTCGGCGAGGACCAGGAGAGCATCGGCGCGCTGCTCGGGACGCATGCCGCCCTCGCGCTCCAGAGCGCGCAGTCCGAGGACCGGACCAAGCAGCTCGCGGCGGTCCTGCGCCGCAACCGACGGATCGGGACGGCGACGGGGATCCTCATGGTCGAGCGCCGGTGGTCCTACAGCCAGGCGTTCGAGGCCATGGCCTTCGAGGCGACCTGGCGCTACGCCCGTGACCAGACCACCCGGATCGTCGACGTCGCCGACGAGATCATCCGCCGGCAGGCGCGATCGCTGCGCTAGATCGCCCGCCCCGGCGACAGGATGTGGTTCGGGTCGAACGCGTCCTTGACCAGCCGGTGGGCCGCCAGGGTGGCCGGGTCGAGCTGCTTGGGCAGCGCGTGGCGCTTGAGCGAGCCGATGCCGTGTTCGCCGGACAGGGTGCCGCCCAACGCCAGCGCGGCGTCGCTGACCCGGTCGAGGATGCGCTCGCCGTGCTCCAGGGCCACCGGGTCGTCCGGTCCGACGACGACGCACGGATGCAGGTTGCCGTCGCCGGCGTGGGCGAAGGTCGGGATCGCCACGCCCTCGTCGCGGGCGATCACCTCAATGGCCGCGAACATGTCCGCCAGCCGTGAGATCGGGACCGCGACGTCGGAGGACACCCGCAGTCCGCCCGCGGTGAGGGCGGGACCGGCGACCCGCCGAGCCTCGAGCAACACGTCGCCGTCGGCCTCCTCTACGCCCACGGCACCCGCGTCCCGGCAGAGCCGAGCGACCACGGCCGAGTCCGCGCGAGCCCGCGGGCCGATGAGCTGGCCCACGAGCACCGCCGCCGCATCCTCCACCGACAGCCCGGTCGGCTGGTACCGCTCGACCGCCTCCACGCTGGCTCGGTCCATCAGCTCCATCACCTCGGGCACCACGCCAGAAGCCATCACCGCCGTGACCGCCGCCCCCGCGCTCGGCATCGAAGTGAAGACCGCCCGGAAGGTCACCACCTCACCCGTCGGCCGGGGCACCAGGCGAACCGTTGCCGCGGTCACCACACCAAGGGTCCCCTCGGACCCGACGAACAGCCGGGTCAGGTCGTAGCCCACGACGTCCTTGCGGGTCCGGCCCCCGGTCCGGATGACGTCGCCGTTGGCGAGGACGACCTCCAGCCCGGCGATGCTGTCGGCCGTCACGCCGTACTTGACGCAGCGCAGCCCGCCCGCGTTCGTGGCGATGTTGCCGCCGATCGTCGACTCCCGGTAGCTGGCCGGGTCCGGCGCATACATGAGCCCGTATGCGCCTGCGGCCCGGTCGATCTCGGCCGTGACGACGCCGGCCTGCACGTCGGCCAGCCGGTTCGCCGGATCGACGCCCAGGATCGCGTCCATCGCCGCGAGCGAGACCACGAGCCCCTCGGGGTAGCCCACCGCGCCGCCTGTCAGACCGGTCCCGCTCCCCCGCACCGAGACCTTCACGCGGTAGCGGTTCGCCCAGCGCAGCGCGGCCTGGACGTCCTCGACCGACCGCGCGGCGACGACCGCGAGGGGCAGCCCGTCGAGGCTCGCCCGGGACTCGTCGGTCGCGTATGCGCCGACCTCGGCCGGGTCGGTCCGCACCCGTTCCGGGATGGCCTGCGTCAGCTCCTCGAGCGGTGGCCGGTCCACCGGGTCAGTCCTCCGGCCAGGTGCGCAGCCAGATCGCCTCGGACGACTCGCGCAGCGCCTTCAGCGTCGAGTCGGCCAGTGCCACGTTGGTGTCCGTGACGACGTAGCCGTACTCGCCACGGGTGGACAGCGACTGCCCGACGATGTTCGCCCCGGCGTCGGCAAGGGTCTGGTTGATCGACGCCAGCACCCCGGGGACGTTCTGGTGCAGGTAGCCCATCCGGAACGCGCCCTGCGGCGGGGGTGGCACGACCTCGGGCAGGTTGACGGCAAGGGAGGTGGCTCCGGCGGCGACGAACCCGAGGAGCTTGGTCGCGACGAACGAGCCGATCTCCTCCTGCGCCTCCTGGGTCGAACCTCCGACGTGCGGCGTGAGGATGACGTTGTCGAGGCCCCGCAGCGGCGACTCGAACGGGTCGCCCTGGGCCTTGGGTTCGGTCGGAAAGACGTCGATCGCCGCGCCCGACAGATGGCCGGACAGGATGTGGTCGCGAAGCGCCTCGTCGTCGACGACCATTCCGCGGGAGGCGTTGATGAACACCGACCCCGGCCGCATCAGCGCGAACTGGTCGGCCCCGAAGAGCCCCGCGTTCCCAGGTCGACCGTCCACGTGGATGCTCACCACGTCGGCCTCGCCCAGCAGCTCATCGAGCGAGCCGACCCGGCGGGCGTTGCCGTGCGCCAGCCGGTCGGCGGTGTCGAAGAACACCACGCGCATACCGATCGCCTCGGCGACGTTCGAGAGCTGGGTACCGATGTTGCCGTAGCCGACGATGCCCAGGGTCCGGCCGCGGACCTCATGGCTGCCCTTGGCCGACTTGTCCCAGATGCCGTCGTGCATCCGCTGGGTCTTCTCCGGCAGTCGGCGAGCCAGCGCCAGCAGCTCGCCCAGGACCAGCTCGACGACGCTGCGGGTGTTGGAGAACGGCGCGTTGAACACGGCCACTCCGCGGGTTGCGGCGTCGACGAGGTCGACCTGGTTCGTGCCGATGCAGAAGCACCCGACCGCCAGCAGGTCGGGCGCGGCCGACAGGACTCGCGAGGTGACCTTGGTGTTGGACCGGATGCCGAGCAGGTGCACGCCGGCCAGCGCCTCGACCAGCTCGCCCTCGCTGAGCGAGCCGGCGCGGGTCTCGACCTCGTGGCCGTCGCGGCGGAACGCCTCCGCGGCGACGGAGTGGACGTTCTCGAGCAGCAGCACCTTCACGTGGAGAAAGCCTAGGCGGGTTGGCCGGTGTCCCGTCGGTCAGGACAAGTGGTCGAGACGCCGCAGGATGATCCCCTCGCGCAGCGCCCACGGACAGATGACCATCTCGCCGACGTCGAGGAGGTCGAGTGCCGCCTCGGCGATGAGCGCGCCGCCGAGCAGCTGTCCGGCCCGCTCGGGAGAGACACCCGGCAGGTCGGCCCGGGCGGTGCGGTCCATCGCGGCCAGCCGGGCACCCAGGCCGTGACGTCGGCGTGGGTGAGGGTCCGCGGCACGTACGGCCCGTCGTCGCGGGGGGCGGCGCCCGCGATCCGGGCCAGCGAGCGGAACGTCTTCGAGGTGCCGACCACCCGGTCCGGCGCGGCACCGACGAGAACCGGACGCAGGTCCCGAGCGAGCATCGTCCGCACGTGGCGGCGGGCCTCGGCGACCGACGCGGGCGACGGCGGGTCGCCGTGGAGGCGGTCCCGCGTGACCCGACCGGCGCCCAGCGGCAGACTGATCGCCACGTCCGGCTCCTCGTCCAGCCCCGCCGCCAGCTCGAGGGACCCGCCGCCGATGTCGACGACGAGCAGCCGCCCGCTCGACCAGCCGAACCAGCGCCGGACCGCGAGGAAGGTCAGTCGGGCCTCGTCCCGGCCGGACAGGACCTCGAGCTCGATGCCGGTCTCGTGGGCGACGCGATCAAGGACAGCCTGGCCGTTCGGCGCTTCACGGATCGCCGACGTGGCGAACGAGACGAGGTCCTCGACGCCCTGGTCGTCGGACAGCTTCACGCACTCGCGGACGAAGTCGACCAGGCGGTCGGTCTGCTCGTCGCTGACCGAGCCGTCGGCGGCCATCCCCTCGGAGAGCCGGAGCGCGATCTTGTGCGACGACGACGGCAGTGGGTGGGCGCCCGGGTAGGCGTCGACGACGAGGAGGTGAACGGTGGTGGACCCGATGTCGATGACCCCGAGCCGCATACGGTCAACCGTACCGAGCGAGATCATGGCGCCATGCGGAGCCGAACCGAGGTCGTCATCGTCGGCGGCGGCCCCGCCGGGCTGATGCTGAGCCACCTGCTGCACGTCGCGGACATCGACAGCGTCGTCCTCGACAACCGCACGGTGGAGACCATCGAACACACCCACCGGGCCGGGATCCTCGAGCAGGACACCGTCCGGCTCCTCGTCGAGTCCGGGGTGTCCGACCGGGTCCTCACCGATGGCCATGAGCATCAAGGGATTTCGCTGCGGTTCGGCGGTCAGAGCCACCGGATCGACTTCCAGGGCCTCGCCGGCGCGTCCTGCTGGCTGTACCCCCAGACCGACGTCTTCGTCGACCTGCACCGGGCTCGGGTCCGAGACGGCGGTGACCTGCGGTACGGCGTCGCCGAGACGCGGGTCGTCGACCCGGCCGACTCGCTCGTCGAGTACGTCGACGCCGAGGGCGGCACTCACGAGGTCGCCGCGGACCTCGTCGTCGGAGCGGACGGCTCGCACAGCCGGTGCCGCGAGGTCGCCGCCGGCGACCCCACGACGCAGGTGTATGCGCGGAGCTACCCGTTCGCGTGGTTCGGCGTCCTGGTCCAGGCACCGCCGAGTGCGCCTGAGCTGGTCTACACCCGGTCGCCGCTGGGGTTCGCGCTGCTCAGCCAGCGCACCGCCGAGATCCAGCGGATGTACTTCCAGTGCGACCCGGACGAGGACGCGGACCAGTGGTCCGACGACCGGATCTGGGCCGAGCTGCAGTCGCGGTTGGCCGGCGAGGACGGTTTCCGGCTGGTCGAGGGCCCGGTCGTCGAGCGCACCGTGCTCGGGTTCCGCAGCTTCGTCCAGGCGCCGATGCGGAACGGCCGGCTGCTGCTGGCCGGCGACGCCGGGCACACCGTCCCTCCGACCGGGGCCAAGGGCCTGAACCTTGCCCTCGCCGACGTCCGCGTGCTCGCCGAGGAGATCGAGCGCGCCCTGGCCGGCCGGGAGGAGGCCTTGGACGCGTACTCGACCCGAGCGCTGGAGCGGGTCTGGCGGGCCCAGCACTTCTCGTACTGGATGACCTCGATGCTGCACCAGGTCCCCGGCGCGACCGACTTCGACGAGCGGCGCCAGCTGGCCGAGCTGGCCTCCGTGGTCGCCTCGACGGCCGGCTCGACGTACCTCGCTGAGGGCTACACCGGCTGGCCGCGGTCCTGAACCGCGGTCATGGCGGCGCTCTCATTCGTGCGGCCGGAGTACGGAATTCGGTGCGGTTCAGAGCACGAACGGGGAGACGGCTCGCCTCAGAGAAGGGCGATCGGGTGGCCTGCGGCCACGGACCGACCCACCGCGTCGAGCACCCGCTGGAGGCGCAGCCCGTGCTGGACGTCGAGCGGATGCGGCCGGCCGGCGGCCGTGGCGGCCAGCTCCTCGGTGAGAGTCCGCCAGATCTGCGCCTCGTCGGCCGGCGCCGTCGGCATCGTCACGAACCCGGTGTCGGTGACGACGTCGAGGTCGACCCCACCGGGTCCGTCCGGCGTCGTGATCGACAACACGGCCTGGCCGAGCGCGCCGTCGGCGTGCCGGGTCGCCACCGTCGTGATCCCAGCGCGCGTCCGGGCGTCGACCTCGACCACCGGCCCGGCGACGGCGTCCATGAGGTCCAGCGTGTGTGGTCCGACGTCGAGGAGCTCGGCACCTGATTCGCGGCGCCACGGGGTCGCGAACGGCGACTCGCGCAGCGCGCCGGTCCCGAGATAGGAGCCCCGCACGTACTCGACCGACCCCGTGAGCCCGGCGAGAAACTCGCGCACCTCGGTGCGGTAGCGGATGGTCAGGACGAGCTGCGACCGCACGCCGGCCCGATCGACGGCCGCGGCGAGCCGCTCTGCGTCGGCCAGGGTCGTCGCGATCGGCTTCTCCAGCAGCAGATGCCGACCGGCCTCCGCCGCCCGCAGCGCGAGGTCGGCCTGGACGTCGGGCGGGACCGCGAAAGCGACTACGTCACACCGGTCGAGCAGGTCGTCGAGCGCCTCGGCCGCAGAGGCCCCGAACCGGCCGGCCAGCTCCTCGGCGGCCGCCCGGCGCCGGGCCCAGACGGCCACGAGCTCCAGGTCAGCGGCCCCGGCCAGCATCGGGGCGTGGAACCGCTCGGCCCACGGCCCAGCGCCCACCAGCCCCACCCTCGTCATCGCCGCCACGCTAACCGACCCGTTCCCGCTCGGACCGGTAGGCCCGAAGCCGCCACACTCCAGGAACCGCGGCCAGGCAGAGCACCGCGCAGAGGGCGAAGGCCAGGGCCGGCTGGCCGACCAGCAGCCCGACGACGAGGCCGACCACCAGACCACCGAGGTTGCCGGACAGCCAGACCAGCCCCGCCGCCGTCCCCTCGGCCTCGCCGGTCCGTCGGGCGACCAGCTCCAGGACGATCGGGAGCAGCGGCAGCAGCAGACCGCCGACGACGACCATCGCCACGACACCGGTGAGTGCCCCTGGCACGACCGCGAGCAGGCCGCACGCCGCCGCGCTGACGGTGAGCCCAATGGACATCGTCACCAGCTCCGCGCCACGCCGAGCGGCGACCACCGGCAGGACCGCGCAGCCGGCCACGCCGGCGACGACCGCCGCCAGCAGGATCAGGCTGGCCGTCGTCGAGGAGACGCCAGCGGGCTCGAGCAGGGCCTGGCCGAACGTCGTCAGCGCGATGAACACCCCGAACGGCAGGAAGACCAGGAGCCCGACGGTCCGCACGAACGGGTCGCCGAGCGCGGTGCGCACGGCACCGGTCTCGCGGACCGCAGCGGTATGCCGGTGCTCCCCAGGCCGGCGCAGGGCCACGGCGACCGCCACGGCCGCGACCACCGAGAAGCCGGCGCCGACACCGACGAGCGTCCGCAGCTGTGACGCCTCCGGGAAGACGGCTCCGAGGACGAAGGCGACGACCATGCCTGCGAAGGTGCTCGCCGTCCCGACCGCGATGCCAGTGGGACGATCCTCAGGCCGCAGGTACCGGCCGGCCACCCCGGTGATCGCGTTGAGGACCAACGGTTGTCCGACGGCGGCGAGGCACTGGCCGACCAGCGCCCACGCATACGAATCACCGCCGAGGCGCACCGTCGCACCGGCCGCTGTGAGCACAGCGCCCGCGACGACCGCCACCCGGAAGTACCGGTCGAGCAGCACCCCGGCCGGCAGGGCGAGAAGCACGTAGGCCAGCGGGAAGATGTTCGCCAGCCAGCCGACCGCGCTCTCCGAGACGCCGAACTGCTGGGCGGCGACCGTGGTCACCGGCGCGTAGGTCAGCCAGACCATCTGGGTGGCCGCCCCGACCAGGGTGAAGGCCGCGACGACGGACCAGCGGCTCGGAGCGGCGGGCGAGTTCATCGGGTGAGAGTGTGGCCCACGAACTCGTGAACTAGGGTCCCGACCCGTGACCACCCCCGCGACCTGGCAGAACTGGAGCGGCCGCGTCCGGTCGACGCCGGTCCGGGTCGCCCGGCCGGGCGACGCGGCCGAGGTCGCTCAGACGGTGAAGACGGCGGTCCAGGAGGGCCATCGCGTCAAGGCCATCGGGTCGAGCCACTCGTTCAGCGAGATCGCGGCCGCCGACGGGGTCCAGGTGCGGCTGGACCGGCTCGACCGCCTCCACCACGTCGACCGCGAGTCCGGGCTGGTCACTGTCGGCGCCGGCATCCCGCTCCACCGGTTGACCCCCCAGCTCGCCTGGCACGGCCTGGCCATGGAGAACCTCGGCGACATCGACCGACAGACCGTGGCCGGTGCCACCTCGACCAGTACCCACGGCACCGGTGGCCGGTTCGGCGGGATCGCCACGCAGATCCGCGCTCTCGAGCTGGTCCTCGCCGACGGGTCGGTGGTGTCCACCTCGGCCGAGGAGCAGCCCGAGCTGCTCGAGCTGGCGCGCGTCGGGCTCGGTGCCCTCGGCATCATCACGGCGATCACCCTGCAGTGCGTGCCGCAGTTCGCCCTCCACGTGGTCGACGAGCCGATGCCGCTCGAGCGCGTCCTCGAGGAGCTGGACGCGCTCGTCGAGGACAACGACCACTTCGAGTTCTTCTGGTTCCCCTACACCGACACGGCGCTCACCCGGCGGTTCCGACGGCTGCCCGGTGACGCCGACCTCGCGCCGTTGGGCCGGCTGGCGCACTGGTTCGACGAGGCAGTCGTCACCAACGTCGGTTGGGACGCCCTGCTCCGGGTGGCCACGCGACGACCCTCGCTCGTGCCGCGGGTCAACCGAATCGTGACCGGGGCGCTCAGCCGGCGCGAGTACATCGATCTCGCCCACCGGGTCTTCGCCTCGCGCCGGGACGTCCGGTTCGACGAGGGCGAGTATGCGTTCCCCCGCCACCGGTTCCGCGAGGTGTTCGGCGAGATCCGTTCACTCCTGGGCACGCTCGACCACCCCGTGGCCATCCCGTTCGAGTGCCGGTTCGTCGCCGCCGACGACATCCCCATGGCACCGACGTACCAGCGACCCAGCGCATACATCGCCTTCCACCAGTACCACTCGATGCCGCACGAGGCGCTCTTCAACGCGGTGGAGGACGTGTTCGCCGCCGTCGACGGCCGCCCGCACTGGGGCAAGATGCACCGCCTGGGCGCTGACGAGCTGAAGCAGCTCTATCCCCGGTTTGCCGACTTCGTCGCGCTCCGCAACCAGCTCGACCCGACGGGAGTCTTCACCAACGACTACCTCGACCGCGTCCTCGGGCCACCTCCGGGAGCGACCCGATGACCCGGTATGCGTCGCTGGCCCGGGCGACGGCCCACCTCGAACCGCCGTTCGCCGTCGTCGACCTCGAGACCTTCGACGCCAACGCCCGGTCGATGGCTCGACGGGCTGGTGACACGCCGATCCGCTTGGCCAGCAAGTCGGTTCGCTGTCGTGAGCTGCAGCGCCGGGTCCTCGCTACCGAGGGCTACCGCGGTGTTCTGGCGTTCACCCTGCCCGAGGCGCTCTGGCTCGCCGACGAGGTCGAGGACGTCCTGGTGGGCTACCCCACTGCTGACCGCGACGCGCTGCACCGGCTGGCCGCCGACCCACGGCTCGCCGCTCGGGTGACCGTGATGGTCGACTCGCCGGAGCACCTCGCGTTCGTCGCCGAGGCGGCTGGCGAAGGCACCGTGCGAGTCTGCCTCGACCTCGACGCGTCGCTGCACCTGCTCGGCGACCGGCTCCACGTCGGACCGCGGCGCTCCCCCGTGCGGACCGCGGCCGACGCCGTGGCGATGGTGCGGGCGATCGAGGCCTTCCCCGGGCTGCGGCTGGTGGGGTTGATGGCCTACGAGGGCCAGATCGCCGGCGTCGGCGACAACGCACCTGGATCCCCATTGCGGCGGACCGCCGTGCGCGCGATGCAGCGGACTTCTGCCGCGGAGCTGCGGGAGCGACGGGCCGAGGTGGTGGCGGCCGTGCGCGAGCTGGTGCCGTTGGAGTTCGTCAACGGTGGCGGTACCGGCAGCCTCGAGGCCACGGCGTCCGAGGACGCCGTCACCGAGCTGGGCGCCGGCTCTGGGCTGTACTCGCCGGGACTGTTCGACACGTACCGCGGGTTCCGCCACGTGCCCGCCGCGTTCTTCGTCCTCGCCGTGGTTCGCAAGCCCGCCCCCGACGTCGCGACGGTTCTCGGCGGCGGCTGGGTCGCCTCCGGCGCGAGTGGCCGCGACCGGTTCCCCACCCCGGCCTGGCCGACCGGGCTGCGCCTGACCGGCACGGAGGGCGCCGGCGAGGTGCAGACTCCCGTGCTCGGACCGGGCGCGGCCGGCCTCCGGATCGGCGACCGAGTGTGGTTCCGGCACGCCAAGGCCGGGGAGCTCTGCGAGCATGTCAACGAGCTGCACCTCGTCCGCGGCGGCGAGGTCGTCGACGTGGTGCCCACCTACCGCGGCGAGGGTCGCGCCTTCCTGTGAGCGTTCAGACCCGCCTGAGGAGCTCGAGGATCCGCGAGGCCATCAGGTCGGTGGCGGCCGCGTCGTACTGCTGCAGCGACGAGTCCGCGAAGAGGTGGGCGTCCCCGGGATAGACGAACAGCTCGGCCTCGGGGACCAGCGAAACCAGCTCGCGGGCGGCGTCGAGGTCGCCCTCGCCGGCGAAGAACGGGTCGTTCTCCATCCCGTGGATCTGGACCGGGACGCCGTCCGACCACGGCCCGAACGCCCAGTCGCCGGTGATCGGTACGCAGGCGTCGCACAGCACGGCGCCGGCGGCACCCGCCCGGGTCTGGGCGAGCCGCTGGGCCTGCATGACACCCCACGAGAACCCGAGGTAGACCAGGTTCGCCGGCAGCTCCGCGGCGACCTTGTCGGCGAGTGTGTCGAAGTCCGGCGCGTCGTCGGACTGCGTGAACGCCGCTCCCGCGTCGATGCTGTCGAAGGTCTGCCCGTCGAAGAGGTCCGGGACGTGCACGACGTGCCCGGCCTCGCGAAGCCGGTCGGCGAACGCCGTGACGCCCGGGGTCAGACCTTGGATGTGGTGGAAGAGGAGGACGGTGGCCATGCCGTCACCGTAACGAGGGTTCCGGACGGATCGTTGCCGCAACTCGTGCCACCCTTCAGGAGTGGACGAGTCGAACCCCACCGCTCGGGCGCTGCTCTGCCTCCAGCTGCTCCAGGACCAGCCCGGGATCACGGCCGACCGGCTGTCCCGGTCGCTGGGGTGCTCGTCCCGAGCCGCCCGGCGCTACGTCGCGGTCCTTCGTGAGGCCGGCGTGCCGGTGCACTCGGAACGCGGCCCCTACGGCGGCTACCGGCTCGGCAGCGGGGTCCGGCCGCCGCCGGTGATGTTCAGCGCCACCGAGGCGCTCGGCCTGGTCATGGCGGTGCTCGACGGCCACCACGACGCGGGCGACGAGTCGGAGCCCGTCGGCGCGGCCCTCGGCAAGGTGGTTCGCGCGTTGCCCACGGCGGTCGCCGAGCAGGTCCAGGCCATCCGCCGGACCACCGCTCCGGCGCCCGACCGGGGCGCCGCCCGGCCCGACCCGGCCACGACGATCGCCCTCGTTCAGGCCTGCTCCGCGGGTCGGCGGGTCCGGATGCGGTACCGGTCCGAGGCCGGTCGCGAGTGGGTCGCCGAGGTCGACCCGTGGGCCGTCGTTGTCCGGCACGGGCGGTGGTACCTGCTCTGCCAGGCGGAGTCCGGCCGCCGACCCGGGAAGGTCGTCCGCGCATACCGGCTCGACCGGACGAGCGACGTGGAGCAGCTCGACGATCCGGCCGACCGGCCGGCTGACCTCGACCCGGTCGCCATGCTCGAGGCCCACCTGGCCACCGGCTGGACCTACCCCGTCGAGGTGGACATCGACCTCCCGATCGAGCGGGTCCGACGGTGCCTCTCCCCCGCCCTCGGCCGGCTCGAACCGCTCGGGCCCGAGGCGACTCGGCTCACCGGGACGACGGACAACCCCACCTGGTATGCCGAGCAGCTCACCGTCCTGCCGGGCTCGTTCCGCGTCGTGGGCGGCCCGGAGCTGCAGCACACCGTTTCCCGGCTCGGGCAGCGACTGCTGGCCGCCGTCTCGGACTGAGCGTTACGCGGGTACGAGCTCCCGGCGCAGCGCGTCCGCCCCGTCGCCGGTGGCCTCGTCCAGACCGACCTGGCGCCCGGTGAGCAGGAGCAGCAGGGAGACGACCGGACCCCGGATCTCGGGACCTTCGCCGACCGACCAGTCGACGTCAGTCGCCACCAGCCGGTAGGTCACGAGCGGCAGCTTCCGGAACACCCGGTTCATTCGCGTCCCGTCCTGCGATCGCACCCTGGCCGCTACGTCCGCGGCGACATGAGGTGGGACCTCCAGCCGGCGGCGCAGCGGCACCGCGATGTCGAAACCGTGGACGACGATGTCGAGCAGTGTCTCCCGGTTCGTCACGCCGACGTTGTGCCGCCTCCGGCCGACGGTGGCGGCCACCTCGGCGATCACCTGGTCGGTGGACAGCACGGACGCCTGGATCTTGGCCGACTCGTTGATCACCCGGTTGACGTCGCGCAGCAGCGACGGGTGCCGGACCGCGAACCGGAGGGCGTCGCCGAGGGTGAGCTCCTGCAGCGTCAGGTGCGCGGCGACATGCCGGACCGTCCAGCCGGCGCACAGCGACGGGTGGTCCCACTCCGGGTCGGTCACCGACTCGAGCAGCGCGACGACCCGCCGCCGCTGCTCGTCGATGGCGGTCCACACCTGCTCGTCGTTCATCACGTCGATTCTCCCCCTCAGGTGTAGACGGGCTTGGCCGTCCGGGTTCGTTTGAGCTCGAAGAAGTCGGGCACGCCAGTGAGCAGCACGGCGCCGTCGAAGACGCGGACCGCCGCCTCGCCGCGCGGGATCGCGTTGAGGACCGGCCCGTAGATCGCGGTCCCGCCGATGTGGATGGTCGGGGTTCCGGCCTCATTGCCGACCGGCTCGAGGCCCGCCCGGTGGCTACCCCGGAGGTCGTCGTCGATCCCCGGCTCGTCGAACCGGTCCATCAGGCTCGACGGCAGCCCGGTCTCGGCCAGGGCTGCCCGCATCGCTTCGCGGCACTCGTCCCCGCTCGCGTGCCGCCACTGGTCGAAGATCCGGACGCCGAACGCGGTGTACAGGTCTCGCAGCACCCCGTCGCCGAACTGCACCGCCGCCGCCGACGCCACCCGCGCGGGACCGGTCACCTCGAGGAGGTAGTCGACATAGGCGGGGTCGTCGGTGCGATGAGCGTTCAGCAAGTACAGGCTCAGGATGTGCCACCGGATGTCGACCGGCCGGTACCGCTCGACCTCGAGCAGCCAGCGCGAGCCGATCCAGGAGTACGGGCATACGGGGTCGAACCAGAAGTCCACGACGGTGGTGTCGTCAGCCATGACTCGCCCCTGCTACGGTGGTTCAACTAGTACGATCATAGGACGAATATAGTTCGATCATAGGACGAAATCAAGAGATGTCGCGCGAACTCCCCACCAGCCTCCTGATGTTCATCGCCCAGCGGTATGCGTCGGGCCGGATCTACGACGCCGTGCGCGCCGCCGGGTACCCCGAGCTCACCGTCGCGCAGGGCCGGCTGGCCGCCGGGATCGACCCCCACGGCACCCGCCTCAATGTGCTGGCCGAACGGGCCCAGGTCGCCAAGCAGACGGCGACGGCGCTCGTCGACCATCTCGAGCGGGCCGGGTACGTCGAGCGCGTCCCCGACCCTGCCGATGGGCGGGCGCGCCTGGTCCGGGTCACACCGCTCGGTGAGACCGTCATCCCGATCGCGCGCGCGGAGGAGCAGCGCATCGAGCAGGAGTGGACCGACCACCTCGGGCCGCGGCGGATGAAGCAGCTTCGGGAGGCGCTGGAGCGACTGAGAGAGATCACCGACCCCTACGCCGACGAGTAGGTTCGCTTTAGGGCCACCAGGTGCTCTGATCCGTTACGCCACGAGCGGCTTCAGGGTCCGTCCCGCCAGCTCGACGGCACCCGGCTCGTGCGCCCGTGGCGTCGAAGCCGACGTCCTCGGCCGAAGCGGCCTACCGGACGAGGTCCTTGGGTCCGCTCTGCTCGGTCATCCGGGTGTAGCCGAACCGCGTCACTGGTCGGGCCTCAGTGATTGCGGAGCGCGGAGACGAGCTGCGACTTCGACATCGACGACCGACCCTCGATGCCGATCTCGCGAGCCCGCTTCATCAGCTGGTCCTTGGTCATGTCGTCGTAGTCGGAGGCCTTGCCGCCCTTACGGCCGACACTCTTGCGTGACGTGTTGTGCGCGGCGTTGGCAATCCGCGCCGACTTCTCCTTGCTGTTGCCCTCGTCGCGGAGCTCCTCGTAGAGGTGCTTGTCCTTGACCGATGGGCCGGGGTCTCGTCGTGGCATACCGGATCCGTACCCCGACCGTGCGCCCGTATGCGTCTCCGCGCCGGTAGCGTCGATCGGCATGACCGTGACGATCGCCTCGGTGACCTTCGACTGCAACGACGCCCTGGCCGTGGGTACCTTCTGGTCGGAGGCGCTCGGCCGGCCGCTCGACCCCGGCGCCTCAACGGACTTCGCGGCCATCGGGTTCGCCGGCCGCCGTACCCCGGCCGGGTGGGGCGCGGTCGCCCACGAGCACGAGCCGACGTTCCTCTTCGTCCCCGTGCCCGAGGGCAAGACGGCCAAGAACCGGGTCCACCTCGACGTCGTTGCCCCGGACCCCGCCGCGGAGGTGGCCCGCCTGGTCGAGCTCGGAGCGACCCTGGTGGCCGACCGCGAGGAGTTCGGCTTCACCTGGACGGTGATGAACGACGTCGAGGGGAACGAGTTCTGCGTGTCCGCCTCGGTGCCACGTGAGGGGCGCTAGGCGTCGCTCGCGAACCGCCGAGTGGCCCGGCTGGTCACCACCCCGACTCCCACCAGCACCGCAGCGGCACTGAGCAGGAGGGCCGCCTGGTGCAGGCCGAGGCCGTCGATGAGGAACCCGGTGACGAGGACGCCGGTCGGCCCGGCCACGGGGATCGTCGCGGTGCTGAGGGCGACGACGCGCGGCAGCAGCCGGGCCGGTGACCGCTCCTGCCGGATCGTCGCCTGGAGCGGGACCAGCGAGCCGGCGGCGGCTCCGAGCACGACGAGGGCGGTCAGCGTGACGGGGAGGTACGGAACGAGGGTGATCGCCGCATACGCGCACGGCCACACGACGAAGATCCCGACGTAGAGGCGCCGGCGCGGGATCCGGGGGCCGAGCAGTCCGAACACCGCGGCCCCGAGAAGGCCACCGACGCCGTAGGCGGCGACCATGACTCCGAGGACGACCGGGTCGCCGAAGACGTCGCGGGCCAGGACCGGCAGGACCAGCGGGGCCAACGGCCCGACCAGGAGTACGGCCGTCGTCGGGAACACCACCAGCGCCCGGAGGGCGGGGTCGCGCCAGATGACGGCGATGGTCTCCCGCAGCCCGGCCCGAGTGGCGGCCGGGGTCGTCCCGGAGGACCTGCGCACCAGGCCGCGCAGCGGAGCCAGCCCGACCACGACGAGCGCGGCGAAGGCGAACGTCCCCACCGCCGCCCAGAGCGTCGCCGCGATGCCCACGGTCGCGATGAGGAGTCCGGCGAGGGGTGCGCCGAGGAGGTACCCGATGTGCTCGGCCGAGGTGAACAGCGCGTTCGCCCGTTCGCGGCGGTAGCCGCCGATGTCCGCGGCAGCCGGGACCAGGCTCTGGCGTGCCGCGGAGCCCGAGGCGTCGGCCAAGGTTCCGACGACGGTGAGCATCAGGAGGACCCAGATCGGCAGGGCGCCGAGGCCGACGAGGACGGCCAGCGGTGCCACAGCCAGCGCGCTCAAGAGGTCAGCCGCCGCACTGGCCCGGACCGGACCGATGGCGTCGACCACCCGGCCCGCGGCCAGCCCGCCGAGCGCGGCGCTGGCAACGCCGGCGAAGACGACGATGCCGGCGAGCGCGGCGCTGCCGGTGGTCGTGAGGACCAGCCAGGGCACGGCGACGGTCATGACGACGTTGCCGCCCAAGGACACGGCGTTCCCGAGCACCAGCAGGGCGATGGGCGCCCGCTGTGGCGTGGGGGACGACGTCCGGTCGGGTACCGGACGGGAGGCCAGGCTGGTCACGACGGCTGGTACGGCGACAGGATCGGCAGGTATGCGGCGGGGTCCCCTCGCCAGGACCAGTCCGTGACCTCGTCGAGCGGGCGTCGGCCGCTGATGGCGCGGAACAGGTCGAAGGCGTCCGCCTCCAGGGTGGCGGCCGGCTCGGCCTCGCCGCCGAGCAGCCACTCGGTCGCGCCGTCGGTCAGCCGCAGCGGAGACAGCCCCCGGGCGGCGATCCGCCGGCCCAGCCAGCCGCGGTAGGCGTCGAAGCCGAACTCACTGATCGGGGCGTCCAGTTCCGGCGCGAGCTCGACCGCCTCACGGAGGTCGTCGAGGTGGACGGCGAGGTCGGCTGCAGGCGCGCCGATCATCCACGCGGGGACGTCGGTGGCGGCGTTGTTGCCGTGACGCAGCGCGCGCACCAACGCGGTGCCGTGCCGCTGCAGGTCCGCGACCAGCTGGTCCGCGTCCAGGGTGCGCCGGCTCTCGATGTGGTTGGCCGTCCAGGCTTCCCGCCGAGCGGCCAGCTCGGGGTCGGCCCACGCCTGCGTCGCACCCTCGAAGAAGTCGCCGCGGGTGGCGTCCTCGGCGACCCCGCAGAGGTGGGCGACCAGGTCGCGGACCGTCCACAGCGGGCACGCGGGGACCGGTCGCTCGAGGTCGCTCGGAGAGAGCCGGTCGACCAGCGCGACGACGCGGTGGACACCGTCCTCATAGGCCGAGGCGGCCCGCCACCGGCGCGACCGTTCCCGGGTGAAGACGTCCGCCAGCTTGGTACGCCGGGTGAACGTGTCGAGGAACTCCTGGCGAGCGACCGGGTCGGCCGCGAGACCCGCATACCGGCCGGCGGACTGCGGCTGCGGCCGGCGGGCGGCGCGGAACGAGAACTCGTACGCCTCGGCGGACCGGTCGGCCCGCCACTGCTCGTACCCGTCCAGCCGCCCGCAGCGCAGCAGGTCGTCCGTGACGTACTCCGCCTGGGCCAGCGCGTCGCCGATGCCCTGTCCGGTCGTCGGGTGCTTGAAGTGTCCCGAGTCCCCCACCAGCGCCCAGCCGGGGCCGTTGGAGTGGCGGTAGTAGCCGCGCATCATGATCTCGGGGGCGCCGACCACGGGGCCGATGAGCTCCGCGGCATCGAGCAGCCGCGGGTTGAGGACCGCCGGGAAGTCGAGCAGCGCGGCGCGGTACCGGGACTCGAGCGCGGCGGGGGTACCGCGAGTCAGCTCCGGCGGGCCCGCAACCGTGAGTAGGTGGATGCCGTCCTCGCAGGGCGCAGCCATGAGCGCGGAGCGCTCGTGCATGTCGATGCGGATCCAGTCAGAGGTGGGCAGCCCGCGCCAGTACCCCAGCAGGAAGGCCAGCTCACCGGCGCGCTCGTCGGTCCGCTCGAGGCCGAGGTGGTGCGCCACGCTCGAGTGCTGGCCGTCGGCGCCGATGACCCATCGGGCCGTCAGGTGTCGACCGTCGTCGAGGATGACGCCGCGCACCGGGTCGTCGCCGGTACCCGCGCCGACCAGACCGGTGACCTTGCGGCCGAGGAACATCGTGGCCCCGGCCTGCTCGGCGGCGTCGACGAGGACGGCATCGAGAGCGACCCGCCGGACGGAGAGCGCGCGGGTGTGACCCTCGACCGGGGTGAAGCTGCCGGCCACCTCGTGGCCGAGGACCCGCCACGAGTAGCGCGACAGGACGAGGTCGTGGCGGGTGTCGAGCTCCTTGAGCACGCCGAGCTCGTCGAGCCGGGCCAGCCCGTCGGGGAAGATCACGTGGGTCGACAGCACGTCGCTCGGGAAGCGGCTCTTGTCGACGACCGCGACCCGCCAGCCGGCGCGGGCCAGCCGGATCGCCACGGGGGAACCGGCGCACCGGGCGCCGACAACCACGGCGTCGAAGGTCAGGTCATCGCTGTTCATGATCCGAGTGTGGGATTGGGCCGTTGAGGTGGCGTTGAGGCGGGTGTCCGCCATCGGTCCGGGGCGGCGATCACGGTGAGCACGGCGTCGGCCTCCGCGGCACGGGTCCGGGCCTCCTCGGGTCGGTCGGCGGCGGCCAGCGCCGCGGACTCGGCCCGCAGCGCCTCGGCTCGGCGCCAGGGCAGTCGGTATGCCGCGAACCCGGCGGCCGCCTTGTGCGCCGCGGCGACGGCGGTTGGCCAGTCCTCGAGACGGCGGGCGACCGCCGCCCGGGCCAAGGCGACCTCACCGGCCAGCCCGCGCCAGTCCTCGTCGCCCTCCACCGCCTCGTCGCACCGGGCCAGGTGGGCGGTCGCGAGGTCCGGATGGGTGCTCGGCAGCGTGGCCAGCCGGGCCCGGATCGCGACCTCGCTCGGTACCTGTGGGGCCATCGTGGCGACCTCCAGGGCCTGGTGCAGCACCTCCACGGCGTCCGCCTCATCACCCAGCGCGAGCAGCGCGTCAGCGAGCCAACGGGCGTTCGCGACGGCGTCGTGCCGGTCCCCCGCGGCGAGATCCTGGGCGAGCGCCGAGCGCCACTGGGCCGCCGCCCATTCCCAGTCGCCGAGGTAGAACCCGACCAGCCGGCGCCCGACCGCCGCCTCCGGGAGGCGCGCCGCCGCGCGCCGGGCGGCGTCGAGCTCGCCGGTCGTCGCGAGCGCGAGGACCAGCTGGTCGGCCAGCGCGTCGTTCGGGTGGGTGAGCGTGTCGAACCGCGGCTGCCCCATCCCGCGCCGGCACCATGTACGGCCGGCGGTGGGGTCCAACAGGTAGACGGTGCAGATGAGCGCTCCGGCGTTCGACGGCGCCCAGCCCAGCAGCGGGTCCCCGAGGTCGCTCGCCGCGGACCACGCGCGCTCGAGCGCGGTCAGCGCGGCGCTGGGCCGACCCCGGTCGAGCTCCAGCCAGCCCCGGCCCCAGTCGGCGGCGATCGCCAGCTGGGGCCGGTCGGAGGCGGCCGCGATGGCCGAGCAGCGGCCCACCGCCGCGGACATCGCGTCGGTGTCGAGCGCGTGCATCGCGGCGGAGAGCCGGCCGCGGTGCAGGCTGAACAGGTCGCGCGCGCCGGGCAGCAGCCGCTCCGCGGCGGCAAAGTGCTCCAATGACCGGTCGACGTCCATGCCGGGGCGCGGGACCACGAGGGCCCCGCCGAGCCGGCTGTGCACCTCCCCCGCGGCCTCCAGGTCGCCAGCGCTCAGGTACGTCGAGAGGGCCCGTTCGAACAGCTCGACCGCCCGCTCGTACCCACGTCCGGCTCGGAGCCGGAGCCGGGCGACCTCGACGTCGGCCTTGGCCTGCTCGGCCGGTGAGGCATACCGGGCCAGCAGGGGCAGACGCGCCTCGGCGAGCCGGAGCGCCGCGTCGTAGCCGAACCGGTCCGCGGCCAAGCGGGCCGCGCGGCCGACCAGCTCGGCCGCCTCCGCCGGGTCCGTGGCCGGTCCAGCCTCGACGGCGTGCCCGGCAGCGGCGATGACATCGGCCTCGGCGGTATGCGCGTCGCCGAGGATCGCCTCGACGGCCTGGTGGTGAAGGCGCTGCCGTCGCGGCAGCGGGATCTCGGCGTACACGGCCTCCCGCATCAGCTCGTGCGGGAAGGCGTACGTGGCCGCCCACGACTGGCCGGCCTCGACGAGGAAGCCGGTGGCGAGGGCCTGGTCCAGGGCAGGAACCACCTGCTCGTCGGTCCCGTCGAGCAGACGGGCGAGCCGAGTCAGCTCGACCTCGCGGCCGAGGACCGACGCCGCGGAGACCGCATCGCGCGTATCGGCGGGAAGCAGCCCGAGCCGATGCCGCAGAACGTCGCGCACCCCGGCGGGAACGCCGGGTCCGAGCCGACCGTCACGCAGCTCGTCCGGATCGACGTCACGGAGCAGCTCGCGCGCGAAGAACGGGTTGCCGACGGTCTGGTCCCAGAGCGCGTCGACGAGCCCGTCGGCGACGTCCGCCTCGGGGTGCAACGCCGCAACCAGATCGCGGAGCCCGTCCCGGCTGAGCGGCTCGAGCGCCACGTGCCGGGTGAGCGCTTGGACGCCACGGCGCCCGACGAGGTCGGCGAGCGGTGGGTGGCGGGTTCCAGGCGGGTCGCGGAAGGCGAGAACAAGGAGGGTCCGCTCGGGCAGCCGGGTCGCGATGGAGCCGAGCACCTCGGACTCGAGGTCGTCGAGGCGTTCGGCGTCTTCGACGACGAGCAGGACCGGCCGGTCCGCGGCCAACGAGAGGAGGACCCACTCCACCGAGCGGGCCAGGGTCTGCCGCCCGGCCCCGTCGGCGACGGCACCGTCCACCTCGCCATCGAGCGGGAGCAACGGCCGCAGCCGGTCCCGCACGCCGGGCGGGGCGGCCGCTACCGCCTGCTGGGCCACGGCGCTGCCGGCCAGGGCCGAGGCCAGCGCCGCATACGGCACGGACGGGTCGCAGCGTCCGACGAGGACGGTGGCGCCCTCCGCGGCGGCGAGCTCGGCCAGCTCGGCGGCCAGCCTCGACTTGCCGACCCCAGCAGCGCCGCTGAGGGCGACGAGTCCTCGCCCGCCGCCGGCCGTGTCGCGCCAGGAATCCTCGAGCGGGCGCAGCGCGCCCGCGCGGCCGACCATCGGTGTCCGGCGCAGTGCGGCGAACACGGCGTCGGGCGGCGGCCGCCGGTCGGGTGCTGGCGCCGGCGTGACGGGTGTCGACTCGTCGACGGACAGCAGGAGCGCCGGGTCCTGACGCAGCACGGCCGTCTCCAGCGCCTGCAGGTCCGGACCGGGGTCGAGACCGAGCTCCTCCCCCAGTCGCTCCTTGGTCTCGGCGTAGGCCGCGAGCGCGTCCACCTGCCGGCCGGACCGGTAGAGGGCCAGCATCAGCTGCCCGCTGAACTGCTCATAGAACGGGTATGCGGCGACGAGCTCCTGCAGCCGGGGCACCACGTCGCGGTGCTGGCCCATGGCCAGGGCGGCGGCCATCGCGGTCTCCTCGGCGACGACCCGCAGCTCGGCGAGTCGGGCCACCGTGGCCTCGGCGAAGTCCGGCGGTCCGAGGTCGTCGAGCATGTCGCCACGCCAGAGTCCCAGCGCCGTGCGCAGCAGCTCGGCGGCCCGTTCGGAGTCACCGACGCCGAGCGCCTCCTGGCCGCGATGTACCAGCTCCTCGAACGCGTCGGCATCGAGGTCGGCCGGGTCGAGGGCGAGGCGGTATGCGCCGGCCCGGGTCTCGAGCGCGTGCTCGACACCGGCGGCGGCCAGGACGCGGCGCACCGTGGCCACGTGGGTGCGCAACGTCGTGGCGGCGCCGTCCGACGCCTCCTCGCCCCACAACGCCGTGACCAGGCGCTCGCTGGTGAGCGGCCGGTTGGGACTGAGCAGCAGCAGGGCCAGCAGCGCTCGAGCCCGCGGGCCACCCAGCGGGATCGGGCGTTCTTCGGCATCGGTCACCTGCAGCGGTCCCAGGATCCCGAACCGGGGCCGCGCCGGGAGCGGGCCGGTGCCCATGCCTCGGAACCTAGTTGGTCATCGCGCGTCGTCACAGTGGTTTCCCAGCCGACGCGCAGAGACCGGCCCACCCGGGGTCGGGTGGGCCGGCCTCAGTTGATCAGCGACGGGTGGCGTGGACGACGCGGTACTCCCAGTCGGTCACCAGACCGGTGCCGGTGCTCTCGGGGCGCGCGAACGAGTTCGCGTGGGCGACGAGGTCGGCGCGGATGGCGGCCTTGCCGGCGTCGTCGAGCTTCGACCATGCGGTGAAGGTCGGGCCGTAGTACGTGAGGAAGAGGTCCGCGAACGCGTCGGCGTCGGTGAACCGCTGCGTCACCACGTGGAGAGACGAGTGGACGTTCTCGACGTCGTCGCCGAGCAGGTCCGCGACGATGTCCTCCTCGCCCCAGCGGACCGGCGACTGCGCACCGGGCGGCGGGGGAACGTGGCGGCCGACGGTGCCGAGGATGCCGCCGACGAAGCCGGACTTGGTCCACGAGGCGAGGACGATCCGCCCGCCCGAACGGGTGACCCGGACCAGCTCGCGCGCCGCCCGGTCGTGGTCCGCGGCGAACATGACGCCGAGCGCAGAGACGATGACGTCGAAGCTCGCGTCGGCGAACGGCAGCTCCTCGGCCGGCGCCTCGAGGAACTCGACCGGCACCTCCTCGGCCGCAGCGCGCCGCCGGGCGATGTCGAGCAGGGCCGGGACGTAGTCGATGCCGACGACGTCGGCACCGACGCGGGCTGCGGCGAGGGCCGCGTGGCCGGTGCCGGTGGCAACGTCGAGAACGCGCTCGTCGGGCGTCACGGCGGCCTCGGCCACCATCGTCTCGTTCACGGCGGTCGTGATGGCGGCGATCTTGTTGTAGTCGCCCGAGCTCCACATCTTCTGCTGCTTGGTGCGCAGCTCGGTGAGCAGCTGCGGGTCGGTGGTGGTGATCGTCATGGTGGGGTTCCCTTCATCGGGTAAGTGCTGGTTCGGTGTGTCGATCAGCGTCCGAGAAGGGCGTTGAGGCGGCGTTGAGGCGGCGTGGAGGGCTCAGAGGAACCGGTGCATGACGTGCAACCCGACGAGGCCATGACGTCGTGAGTCGAAGGCCTCCGGGACCGTCCCGACGATCTCGAACCCCAAGCGCTGCCAGAGCCGCACGGCCGACTCGTTGGTCTCGACCACGGCGTTGAACTGCATCGCGGTGAAGCCCTGGTCGCGAGCCCAGGCGAGGACCCACTCCCCCAGCGCTTGGCCCACGCCCTGGCCACGCGCGGCCGGGGACACGATGAAGGAGGCGGTCGCGACGTGAGCGCCGCGCCCCGGACGGTTCGGGCCGGACTTCGCCGAGCCGAGGAGTATGCCGGTGTCGTCGACCGCGACGACGGTCACCCCGGCCGACCGCTCGTGCCACAGGTCGCGCAGCACGGCGTCGTCGACGTCGGTCGGGTACGCATACGTCTCGCCGTCGGCGACGATGTCACGGAGGAGGTCGACCACGGCCGGCCAGTTGGGGTCCTCGACCGGTCGGATCTCCACGCTCCCAAGTTTAAGGAGGGCCATATCCCCTAAGGTCCGTCGGCGAACTCGGCCCCCTGTCACCGTGGACTCACAGGGAAGGAGTCGGCAATGACCGATGCCCGTGACACCGACACTGCTGCCGAGGGGCCGGACGACTCGCTGCCGCCGCCCAACAACAGCGACACGCAGGAGGACCAGGCCGCCGCGTTGACGGAGCCGGTGTTCGACCACCAGGCCCGTTACGAGGCGGAGCTGCTGACCGCGGAGTTCGGGCCACCGGACAGTGATGGCGTCTACGGGCGCAGTCCGGACGCATCGTTGCGGTACCCGCCGCGCCGGGACCACGTCGAGGGGCGGTCATCATGAGCGGCGTCGAGGACATGGTCTATGCGGCCGAGCAGACACTCGGGTTGGGCGAGCCGAACTACATCCAGGACTGGTATCGCCAGCGCAATGGCCCCGCGTTCGGCGGCAACTTCCCGTGGTGCAACGCGGCCGTGACCTACTGGGCCTGGCACTCCGGGAACCAGGACGCGGTGACGTTCGGTGGGGACTACGCCCTGACCACGGCTCACGCCGCGAAGTTCCGGCAGCAGGGACGGTGGCACGCCGACATCGCCGGCATCCAGCGCGGCGACATCGTCTTCTTCGACTGGGGCGGCACGGACCGCAAGCGCTTCATCGACCACGTGGGCATCGTTACCGGCACCAGCGCGGCGGGCATCTACACCATCGAGGGCAACTACTCCGACGTCTGCGGTCGGCACGTGCGGCACTCAGACTGGATCGCGGGCTACGGACGACCGGCGTATGCGGGTGCCTCCGCCGGCGTTCGGGCCGGGTTCGTCACGTTCCCCGGAGCGTCGTTCTTCGTCATGGGGCGACGCAGCCCGATCATCGCCGCGATGCACGACCGGCTGATGGCCGAGGGCTGCAACGGCTACGAGACCCAGACCGACAAGGACCTGTGGGGCACCGGCGACGTGCGCTCCTACGGGATGTGGCAGCGCAAGTGCGGCTTCACCGGCGACGACGCAAATGGCATACCCGGCCGCACCACGTGGGACCGGTTGCGCGTTCCCCGCACCTGAGAACCCTCGCAACTCACGTCGCCCGAGCCGATGACATTCGGCCTCCCGTCAGGTCGGTATCGGCCAAGGACGACGTGAGGAGACGAGATGACGTCCGTCAAGCTGGGTGTCCACCTTCCGGTGTCGGGACGAAGTGCCTCGCCGGAGGCGATCGCCGAGGTCGCCGAGCAGGCCGAGCAGCTCGGGCTCGACTCGGTGTGGGCCTGGGAGCGCCTGATGCGGCCGACGGTGCCGATCGCCATGGGCGGGCCGGGCGGCCCCGTCATGGATGCGCCCGAGGACTTCGGCACGGTGTACGACCCAATCGAGACGCTGAGCTATGTAGCCGCGCGAACCACGCGGATCACATTGGGTACCAGCGTGATCGACGGGCTGTTCTCAAGTCCGGTGATCCTCGCCCGCCGGTTGGCGACGCTGGACCGGTTCAGCGTCGGACGCCTCGTGGTGGGCATCGGTCAGGGTTGGATGGAGCAGGAGTTCGCCGCGGCCGGCGTCCCCATGTCGCGCCGCGGCGCAGGGTTCGAGGAGCACCTGACGGCGATGCGCGCGGTCTGGGGCCCGGACCCCGTGAGCTTCGAGGGCCGGTTCTACCGGATCCCGGAGGCCGACATCGGGCCCAAGCCGGTGCGTCCGGACGGCCCCACGATGGTCGTCGGGGCCGCCGCGCCCGAGGCCGTGCAGCGGGCCGCCCGGATGGGGCTGGGGCTGACCCTGGTGATCTTCGACTGGAACTCCACCGAGGCCATCATCGAGATGCACCGCGTGGCGGCACGGGAATCAGGGTTCGACCACCTCCCGGTGCTGCTTCAGGTGAACGCCACCGTCACCGCTGAGCCGCAGGATGAACGCGGTCCGCTGGCCGGGTCGCTAGAACAGGTGGCCGAGGACCTTGACCGGGCCGAGCGCCTCGGGGTGGAGCACGTCTACTGGAACACCGGTAGCGACCCCACCGAGCAGCTGCCCCGGATAGCCCAGCTGCGCGTCCGGTAGCGAGGTCAGGTCCTCGCGGTCTCCCGCTGTCGAGCCGCTCGGAACGGCGCGTCGAGAATCGCGAAGAGGACGATTGCGACGCCGGCCGCGCTGAGGATGTACCACGGCCACGGTCCGAGCAGCGAGAGCAGCGAGGGGTTCTCGGGCGGAGCGGCGAGGTACATGTAGTTCGAGCTGGTGAGCCAGTTGAACAGGCCGATCGCCGCGGCATACGCCACTGTGATGATGAAGACGCGCACGGCGGCACCCGGCCGCGGCGCGATGCGCAGGCCCACGACGAGGTACAGAGCGGCGAGCACGATGCCGAGGTGGCCCACGACGAACTGCACGAACTCCACGCTCGGGAAGCCCACGTGCAGGTCCGGCGTCAGGACGGCCTGGAGGGTGGCGGCGAGCCCCCAGAAGTAGGTCAGCTCGACGCCGAGCTGCCAGCTCGGGTTCCAGCAGGCGATCGCCGCCACGACGAGTGCCACGTCGCACAAGGCCAACGGCAACGACGTCTGGACCGACCACGTCCCACTCGTGGCCTGCCGCACGACGAAGAGCAGGGCGTCGGCGGCCAAGACCAGGGCGATAGCTCGGCCGGCCCATTGCACCCACGGACCAGGTCGGCGGCGGCACGCCACGCAGAGAACCACGGCGATGACCGTGGCCACCGCCACGAAGACCCAGTAGGCGAGCGGACTGCTCACACCTCATCATCACCCGAGGACGACGCCTGGCCGATGAGTCTCGTACGTTCACGTAGTCGGTACCAGCTGACGGAGCATCACCGAGCTCAAGGAGGATCGGCATGACGGCCACATACACCTTCGACGTCTTCTCCAGCCTCGACGGCTTCGCCGCGGCCAGCCGCGACTGGTCGGGTTACTGGGGCAAACAGGGCCCTGAGCTGTTGGAGCACCGCCTCGACCTCTACCGTGAGCCGTGTCGAATGGTGTTGGGCGCCAACACCTTCCGCGACTTCGTGGGCATGCTGGCCGACAGCACCGAGGACTCGGATGTACGCGACGCCTGGGTCACCGCCATGGTGGGGATGCCCGCCACCGTGGTCTCGAACACCCTGGACGAACCGCTGGACTGGCCGGACGCCACCCTGGTCCGCGGTGACGCCCTCGAGGTCGTCGCTCGCCTGAAGGAGGAGTCGGACGTCCCGCTGCGGTCGCACGGCAGCCTGTCGATGAACCGGGCGCTCATGGCGGCAGGCCTCGTCGACCGGGTCCAGGTCACCCTCTTCCCCGTCATCACGGGGCAGACGGGGCTCAACCCGGTGTTCGAGGATGCCGAGGACTTCGACCTCGAGCTGCTGGAGCAGCGCACCCTCGACGGCCGCACCCAGGAGCTGGTCTACCGACCGACCCGGCACTGACGGCTACCGGACGAGGTACTGCCGTCCGTCGATCCGCTCGCGGACGGCATCCCGTTCGGTGCCCGGACGGCATCTCGTTCGGGTGCCCGGCCCCAGCACGCGGCAACACTAGAGCCTGTGACGAAAGTCGGGGTCCCCGCGAAGTATCGGATCGAAGCTAGAACTTCGTGGGGTGACCTAGGTGGCGTACGTCCGCCGCGGGTCTCGCCCGCTCTACAGTGTGGGACGCAGTGCGGTCCCTTCCGACCGAAGGGTGGCGGTGTTGTGGCGCTGGACCTCGGACGCCCGGCGTTGCGGTGGTGGTCCCGGCTCCGCCGCGCGCTGTGGTGGGTCTGGCCCTCGCTGCCGACGTCGTGGTCGCAAGTGCCGGACCGGCTGCGACCCGCGTCGGCCCAGATCCTGCGACTCACCGCTGCGGCGGTCGTGTCCTACCTGGTGGCCAACCTGGTCTCCCCCGGGATCGTCGACCTCACGGCCCCGCTCACCGCGCTGCTGGTGGTCCAGGCCTCGACCGTGGGCACCTTGCAGATGGGACTGGTCCGGGTGGGCGCGGTCCTCACCGGGGTCCTCGTGGCTGTCGGCCTGGCCAGCTCGATCGGACTCTCGTGGTGGAGCCTGGCCATCGTCATCTCGGCGTCGCTGGTGCTGGCCAAGCTGCTCCGCCTCGGTGAGCAGTCGCTCGAGGCGCCGATCAGCGCGATGCTCATCCTCGCGGTGTCCTCGCCGGAGCTGGCGGCCGAGGTCCGGGTCGTCAACACACTGATCGGCACGGTGGTCGGGATCGCGTTCAGCCTCCTCGTCCCGGTGACGATCCCCAACGCCCGCGCACGAGAACGGGTTCGGGGCGTGGCCCGGTCACAGGCCGGGCTGCTCGACGAGGTGGCGATGACCATCGCCAGCCGGACGCCACATCCGGAGGAGGTCGGCGCGTGGATCGCCTGGGTCGACGACATCGAGACCGACGTCCGGGCGGCCGGCGTCGCGGTCGAGAACGTCGAGCAGAGTCGCAAGCTCAACCCGTTGGCCCTAGCCAGCGCTCTGGTCCATACCGGTCTCGCCGACGCCCTCGGACGGCTGGAACGCTCGCTCACTGCGGTGCGAGCCCTGCTGTCCGTCGTGGCGCTCCAGGCTCCGGCCGAGCACCCTGAGTCGCCGGTCGGACCGGCCGCCGCCGAGCTGCGCCGTGCGTTCGCCGTCGTCCTCAACGACCTCGCCAGCGGCCTGCGCTCCTTCTCCGACCTCATCGACGCGGAGTACGGGTCCGGGAGCGCCGACCGCGTGGAGGAGGCGCTGGAGAACACCGTCGAGATCGTCCGTGAGGCGCGCGCCGTCGTCACCGAGCTGATGCTCATCGACGTCGACCCACGTGAGCAGACCGACCTCTGGATGCTCCAGGGCTCGGTGCTGGCCGCGGTGGAGCACATCCTCCGTCAGCTGGACCTCGAGCACAGCGAACGGCGAACCGAGGCATGGCTCACGCGCCGGGCGATGCCACTCGTGCCGCAGACCTGGCAGGCTGTCCGCCGCTCGCGCGACCGCTGAGCCCCTACGGGCGCACGGCTACCGCCCAGCGGGCCGTCTCGGCGACCACCGGGTCGTCATCGTCGACCCAGGGCCGGGCCAGAGTCGCGGTCGACGAGCCGAGCACCACCGGTGCCGCGTGAATGGCGCACGCCCTCAACCACGAGTCGTCCCAACGCTTTTCGGGATCCGTAGCAAGATCGGTGACCCACTCGGCTGCCGACCACGTCGGCGGCCTGTATGCGTCCGGGCCACCGGACCCCGGATCGAGCAGCTCCACGATGCGTTCGCCGGTCTCCCGGCCGGTGAGGACCTCGAGCAGCTCGATGGCCATCGCCCGCTGCTGCTGGGCGGGCTCGTCCAGGGCCGAGACGATGCGGTCGACGCGCCGGCGGCCGTGGTGCATGGCCAGGTGGTCGGCCACGGTGCGAGCCGAGTGAGCAACGTCCTCGTCGAGTGCGCGGCGGAGGACGGCCAGGCCGGGGTCATTGCCGAGCGCGATGGTGGCGGCCCGGGCGCGGCCGACGCGAACCGCCTGCTCCCCCACCACGGTGCGCAGGTCCGGGAGCGCAGCGGGGGCCGCCCGCAGCGAGTCGCGCATGATCCCCAGCGCCCACGTGAGCCGGTCCCGGGCGTCCCCCCGCCGCTCCCCCGCGAGCCGCTCGGCGACCACGGGAGCGACCTGGGCCGCGTGCCGTTCCAGCGCGTCGGCCAGAGCGGCCCGGGGTGGCATTGCAGTGACGGCGTCGACAAGGTGCGGCACGAAGAACGGATCGGGGGCCGCCGCGGCCCCGGAGAGGGCCGCCTCCCTGATCTCAGGGTCAGGGTCGGCCAGCGCCGCCACCCACTGCTCCTGCGCCTCCGGCGCGGAGTCGCCTCCGGCTTCGATGAGCTCACAGACCGCCGCCAGGCGCGCATACGGGTCGGGTGAGCTGATCAGCACGGCGACCTCGGTCACGGGGAGCTGGCGTCGACCACTGACGGCCGAGAGTCCGACCATGACGTCCCGCGCGTCCGTACTCGCCAGCAGCCGACGTACGACCTCGTCGTCGCTGTCGAGGAGGTCCAGCGGCTCCCAGGGCCGCGTCGTGACCAGCGCGAGCACCCCCTCGCGGTAGCGCCGGTAGGCGACCACGGCCGCCAGCAACCACGCCGCCGCGAGCACCAGCGTCAGTCCGACGACGACGATGACCCCGAGGTCGGCGAGCTGGAAGACCAGCAGCAGGATGCCGACGAACCCCAGTGCCACCGGAACGCCCGCCGCCTCGACGACGGTCTGGGCGCGCAGCCGGCTCGACGGGTCGAGGGCCTGGTACGCCGTGTTGATCGCCGCCCGGGTCATCCCGTCGATGAGGGCGATGTGCGCCACCTGCTGCGCGCAGACGACCACGAAGAACGGCATCCCGCTCACGCCCGCGGTCAGCCCGACGACGGTGGCCACCAGGAGCAGGACGACCATGACCAGCGGGTTGGCGCCGAGTCCCCCTTGCTCGCCGAACCGGACCAGGATCCGGCCGGCCGCGAGGAACACGAAGGCGAGCGCGACGACGTTGATCAACGTGCCGTAGAGACCCTGGAACCGGGCCAGGTCACTGGGGTCGGGGAAGTGGAACGCCGCTCGTTCCCACACGATGTAGTCGAGCAGCTGCGTCACGGCCGCGGCCAGCAGCTGGTAGCCGAAGATCATGACGAACAGCGGCTCACGGCGAGCTGGAGCCAGCTTCACCGAGGTGGCCAGGTGGGGCGACCGGTCCGGTCGCTCCCCCAGCTCGGCGGGGAACCGCCTCCCGGTAGCGACCGCCGTCCACAGGTACGCGACGCCGATGAGCCCGTCGAGGAAGAGCAGGTCGACCGGTCCACCCAGCGGCCCGATCAGCGCCGCGGTCGCGAGCCCGCCCACCACGAAGCCGAGCGAGAAGCCGGCGACGATGCGCGCGAAGGACTGTTTCATGGTGCGGACGTCGAGCAGCCGGCCGGCCTGCGTCCCGATGAGGACGAACCCCACCGGGATCGCGAGCGGGAACAGTCCGACGAGCAGCGCGGAGACCCAGATCTGGCCCCCGAACCGCAGCAGCGCCCAGCTGGCGGCCACGAGCACGACGTATGCGCCGATGCACCAGACCGCGACGGACACGAGCGACAGTCGGGCCTGCATGGCTCGCAGCACCCGCGACACGACGACCCCGAGGACGGCGACCGCGAGGTAGACGATGGGAAGGTCGTCGGCGCCGTAGTGGTCGAGGAAGAGGGCGCTGGCCGGGACGATGAGGAACACGACCGAGAGTCCGAGCAGGCCGGCCTGCGCGGCCAGCAGGCGGACCCTGGTGCTCACGAACCCGGGTGGGGCGTGCGCAGCCGGCGCGCCAGCTCCGCGATGACCCCGGCGGCGATCTCCGGGCGGGTCCGCAGCGCCTCGTCGAAGTCGACCTTGCGGAGCCGGAACGCGTGGACGTCGGAGACCGCGGTGGCCGTCACCACCCGCGGCTCGGACGCGAGGACCGCGAGCTCGCCCAAGACGTCACCCGGACCCAGCTCGGTCACCCGACCGAACTGGCTGACCTGCACCGCTCCGTCGATGACGATGAACAGCCAGTCCTCGACCGCTCCCTCCTCGGTGATCGTCGCCCCGGCGGGAAAGGTCTCCTCCTCCAGGTTCCGGGCCAGCCCGGCCAGCACGCGGTCGGGAGTCCGCTCGAACAGCGACACCCGCTTGAGGAACGTGACGCGCTCGATGGTGAGGAGCACGGTCCGACCTTAGACGGCGCTCGACCTGGTGAGCCG
>DASTNV010000104.1:0-6766 GCA_035762725.1 Lapillicoccus sp.
GCTTCACCGACGGCTTCGTCAAGGTCTTCGCCCAGGAGGGTGGCGGCACGGTGCTGGGCGGCGTCGTCGTGGCTCCGCGCGCCTCGGAGCTGGTCTACCCGCTGACCATGGCAGTGCAGAACCACCTCAGCGTCGACCAGCTGTCGAGCACCTTCACCGTGTACCCGTCGATGTCCGGGTCGATCGCCGAAGCGGCACGGCGACTGCACCGGGCCTGAGGAGTCAGCTCTCCGGGTGGTTCCGGCGCAGGTCCGGGTCGTTCTGTTCGGTGAAGCGCTGCTCGGCGTCCTCCTCGCGCGCCCACCGTTCGCGGCGGCTCTCTGACGCGCGGCGGCGCAGCCAGCGCATCAGCGGCCACAGCACGGCGAGGATGACGATGAGGATGAGGAGGTTCGTGACCGAGAACCCTTCCCACGGCATCTGATCCGCAGAGGTGAGCAGGGGCATACCTCGATGGTAGGCGCTGGCCGAGAGGCCGGGCGCGGCTGCGCGGGCTAGGGTCGATGAACCGGACGAGAAGGGACGGCGCGATGAGCAGCGAGAGCTTCCTCGACAAGGTGAAGGACTTCGTCACGGGATATCCCGAACGGCCCGGCCTCCCGGAGGACCAGACCACCGAGCCGGCACCCGCGCCGGGCGACCCGCCGGCCGTCCCGGGCGAGCCCACCCCGACGCCCGGCACTCCGCCGGAGCCACCGACCGTCCCGAGCCCGACCGAGCCGACAACCCCGCCCGTCCCAAGCCCCGACCCGGTCCCGACGTCGCCTCCGGAGACCATCCCCGAAGCGGCGCCCGACACCAACGTCGACCCCGGCGGCACTCGCTAGGGGGTCAGCCGGTCACTGCGCCTGCGGTCATGTCGCGGATGACGTACCGCTCGCGGAGGGTCAGCCGTCGGCATCCTTGATCTCGGCCAGAACCGTGCCGCTCGTCACCGTGGCCCCGATCTGCGCGGTCAGGCCGGTGACAACGCCGGCCTTGTGCGCCGTGATCGGCTGCTCCATCTTCATCGCCTCGAGGACGACGACAGTCTGGCCCTGCTCGACGGTCTCGCCGTCCTCGACGGCGATCTTGACGATGGTGCCCTGCATCGGCGCTGTGAGCGCGTCGCCCGAGGCAGCTGAACCACCGGAAGCGCCACCGGACCGGCGCGGCGCCTTCTTGCGGGCCGCGGTGCCACCGCCGCCACCGGAGAGCGCGAACCCGGCCGGCAGGACGACCTCGAGCCGCTTGCCGCCGACCTCGACGACGACGGGCAGGCGCTCTCCCGGCTCGGACCCGTCGGCGGAACCACCGGCATACGCCTCGATGGTGTTGTCGAACTCCGTCTCGATCCAGCGGGTGTGGACACTGAACGGCGCGTCGGACGACGGGGCGAAGGCCTCGTCGCGGACGACCGCACGGTGGAACGGCAGGACGGTCGGCATGCCGTCGACGACGAACTCGTCGAGCGCCCGGCGGGACCGTTCCAGCGCCTCGCGGCGGGTGCGGCCGGTGACGATGAGCTTGGCCAGCATCGAGTCGAAGGCTCCGCCGACGACGTCGCCCTCGATGACCCCGGAGTCGACCCGCACGCCGGGACCGCTCGGAGTCACGTAGCGCACGACGACGCCCGGAGCGGGCAGGAAGTTGCGGCCGGCGTCCTCGCCGTTGATCCGGAACTCGATCGAGTGGGCGTGCGGCTCGGGGTCGTCGTAGCCGAGCGGTTCGCCGTCGGCGATCCGGAACTGCTCGCGCACGAGGTCGACGCCGGTGACCTCCTCGCTGACCGGGTGCTCCACCTGCAGGCGGGTGTTGACCTCGAGGAACGAGATGTCGCCGTCCTGGCCGACGAGGAACTCGCAGGTGCCGGCGCCGACGTACCCGGCCTCACTGAGGATCGCCTTGGAGGCGCGGACCAGCTCGGCGTGCTGCGCCTCGGTGAGGAACGGCGCAGGCGCCTCCTCGACGAGCTTCTGGTTGCGGCGCTGGAGCGAGCAGTCGCGGGTCGACACGACGACGACGCCACCGTGCTGGTCGGCGAGGCACTGGGTCTCGACGTGCCGGGGCTTGTCGAGGAACCGTTCGACGAAGCACTCACCGCGCCCGAACGCGGTCACGGCCTCCCGCACCGCGGACTCGAACAGGTCGGGGATCTCCTCGATGGTGCGGGCCACCTTGAGGCCGCGACCGCCGCCGCCGTAGGCCGCCTTGATGGCGACGGGCAGCCCGTACTCCTTGGCGAAGGCCACCACGTCGTCGGGTCCGTCGACCGGGTCAGGGGTACCCGGGACGAGTGGTGCCCCGGCTTTGAGCGCAATGTGCCGCGCCTTGACCTTGTCGCCGAGGGCGTCGATCGCCTCCGGCCCGGGGCCGATCCAGGTCAGTCCGGCGTCGATGACCGACTGGGCGAACCCGGCGTTCTCCGCGAGGAACCCGTAGCCCGGGTGCACCGCGTCGGCACCGGACTTCGCCGCGATCTCGAGGAGCTTGTCGACGACGAGGTAGCTGTCGCCGGGGGTCGACCCACCGAGGGCGTATGCCTCGTCGGCCACCTTGACGTGCAGGGCGTCGCGGTCCGGTTCGGCGTAGACGGCCACCGAGCCGAGGCCGGCGTCGCGGCAGGCCCGCGCGATGCGTACGGCGATCTCCCCGCGGTTGGCGATCAGCACCTTCGAGATCGACATGAGCCGGAGCCTAACGGGTGCGGCGGGGCCGTCCGACGCGTGCCGGTCAGCGGCCGCCGACCACCTTGTCCAGCGTGATCGGCAGGTCCGTGACCCTCACGCCGGTCGCGTCGTACACCGCGTTGGCGACCGCCGCACCGACCCCGGTGATGCCGACCTCGCCCGCGCCGAGGACGCCCTTGGGCATCGACGGGTCGGGATCGTCGAGGACGTGGATCGCGATGTCGGGGACGTCGGCGTGTACCGGTACGTGGTAGTCGGCGAGCGAAGCGCTCATGATCCGCCCGGTCCGCGGGTCGATGACCGTCTCCTCGGTCAGCGCCAGGCCGAGGCCCATGACGATGCCGCCGCGCAGCTGGCTGGCCAACGTCTTGGCGTTGAGCACCCGCCCGACGTCGAACGCGGCCAACCACCGGGCCACCCGGACCTCGCCGGTGTCGCGATCGACGTGAACCTCGCAGAAGTGCGCGCCCGAGGCCGCGCGCACCCACCGCCGCTGGTCGAGGAACGTCTGGACGAGGAACCGGGCCTGCCCCGCCATCGCCCGCACCCCGGAGTCGGCCCCGACCGACACCTCGACGCGATCGTGCCCGGTCCGCCGCAGCGCATCGGCGAGCTTCTCGCCCTCCCGTCCACCCCACCGCTGGACCTGCTTGCGGATGCGCCCAGCGGCCGCTGCGATGCTCCCGACCACGCTGGCCGACTGCGCCGAGCCGCCGGCTCCGGGGGCGATCGGCAGCTCGGTGTCGCCGTACTCCACCCGGACCGCGTCGAACGGCACGCCCAGCTCGTCCGCGACGACCTGGGAGAGCACCGTGCCGGTACCAGTCCCGATCTCGTGGAACCCGCACCGCAGGGTTGCCGTCCCTTCGGCATCGAGGCTCAGGGTGAGGTTGGCGGTGAAGACCCAGGACGGGTGGTAGGCCAGGGCCATGCCGTACCCGACGAGCATCGAGCCGGTATGCGTCGACTGCCTTTCGTACCAACCGAACTCGCGGGCACCGAGCTCCATCGCCTGACGGATCCGTCGGTGCGAGAAGGCCTTTCCGTGGATCGGGGACACGTCGGGCTCGTTACGCAGGCGCAGGTCGACCGGGTCGAGGTCGAGGTCGTGGGCGAGCTGGTCCATCGCCGACTCCAGGGCGAACGACCCGACCGACTCGCCGGGGGCCCGCATCGCGGTGTTCGGCACGAGGTCGAGCTCGACCACCGAACTGTGCACCGCGATGGTCTGGGCGTCGTAGAGGTCACCAGTGGCGCCCACGACCTGGTCGGCGCTGCCGCCCATCGGCGAGGTCCGCATCACGGCCTCGTGGACGAGCGCGGCGAGTCGGCCGTCGGGCGTCGCGCCGAGGGCCACCCGCTGGGTCGTCGGCGACCGGCCGCCGACCGTGCGATGCACGCCTTCCCGGGTCAGCGCCAGCCGCACTGGTCGCCCGGTTGTCCGGGCCGCCATGACGGTGAGGAGCGTTCCCGACCAGACGAAGCTCTTCCCACCGAACCCGCCACCCACGAACGGCGCCACGACCCGAACGTGCTCCGCCGGAACACCGAACCGCAGTGCAAGGTGCTTGCGAACCCAGTCGATGTTCTGCGACGAGTCCCAGACGGTGAGCTGGTCGCCGTCCCAGACTGCGGTTGTCGAATGCGGCTCCATGGCGTTGTGGTTCTGCGACGGCGTCGTGAACCGCATGTCGACCCGGCGTGGGGCCGACGCGAGCGCTGCGGCGGCGTCGCCCTTGCGGCCGACCAGGGTCGGCATGCCGAGGGACTGTTTCACCGGCGTCGCGCGGCTCTGCTCGGTGGCGAAGTCGACGTGGGCGGGCAGCGGTTCGTAGTCGATATCGACGAGGGATGCGGCGTACTGCGCCGCTTCCAGCCGGTCGGCAACGACCACCGCCACCGGCTGGCCGTCGTAGAAGACTTCGTCCGTGTTGAGGTAGGGGACCCTGCTGCCGGCGGCCATGCTGCTGAGGTCCATGAGGTTGACCCGGCTCGGCGGGGGTGCGAGCTTGGGCGCGTTGCGATGGGTGAGCACCGCGACGACGCCGGGGTGCGCGTCGGCGAGAGCCGTGTCGATCGAGCGGATCCGGCCGCGGGCGATCGTGGCGTGGACGAGGACGGCGTGGGCGATGTCGGGAACCTGGTACTCCGCGGAGTACATCGCCGTCCCGGTGACCTTGGCGGTGCCGTCCGATCGGTCGATAGGACGCCCGGTCCAGGGTCCGGCGTCTGCCGGGGGAGCCGCACGGTCGGGTATGCGCGTTGGTGCGGTTGCGGGGACGGCGGGCGCGGTGGTCATGCCGGCACCGCCTCGTCGCGCAGCCGGCGCAGTACCGCGACGACCGTCCGATGGGTAAGTCCGAGCTTGAACTCGTTGCCCGGCAACGGAATGGCCGCGGCGAGCTCGGCCTCGATGGCGTCGCCGAAGGCCTCGTCGGTCGGCTCCGCGCCGACCAGCTGCGACTCCGCGGTCGCCGCCCGCCAGGGTCGCGGCGCCACCCCGCCGAGCGCCAGCCGGGCGGTGGCGATCCGACCCTGCTCTACGCCGAGGACAGCCGCGACGGAGACCAACGCGAACGCATACGACGCCCGGTCTCGCACCTTGCGGTACCGCGAACCGCCGCTGGGCGGGGGTGGGAGGACGACCGCGGTGACCAGCTCGCCGGGTGCGACGACGGTGTCGATGTGCGGGGTCTGGCCGGGCAACCGGTAGAGGTCGGTGACGGCGACCTCGCGGACACCGCCGAGCGACGTCAACTCGACCCGGGCGTCCAGGGCGGCGAGGGCGACGGCCATGTCGCTCGGGTGGACGGCCACACAGTGCTCGCTCGCCCCGAGGATCGCGGCGTACCGCGTGAACCCGTCGCGAGCAGCGCAGCCGCTCCCCGGTTCGCGCTTGTTGCAGGCGGTGGTGAGGTCGGTGAAGTAGACGCAGCGGGTGCGCTGGAGGAGGTTGCCGCCGACGGTGGCCATCGCGCGCAGCTGCCCGGATGCGCCAGCCAGGACGGCCTGGGAGAGCAGGGGGTACCGGGAACGCACGACCGGGTGGTGGGCGAGGTCGGCGTTCGTGACGACCGCGCCGACCTTCAGCCCACCATCGGCGGTGTCCTCGATCTCGGCCAGGGGCAGGCCAGTGACGTCGACCAGGCTGTCCGGCGCTTCGACGCCCCGCCGGAGCAGGTCGACGAGGTTGGTGCCGCCGCCGAGGAACCGGGCGTTCGGCCGCTCGGTGACGAGGGCGACGGCCTCGGCGACGTCGGTCGCCCGGGTGTAGTCGAAGGGCCTCATGCCGGCACCTCGGTGACCGACTCGATCGCGTCGACGATGCCGTTGTAGGCGCCGCACCGGCAGATGTTCCCACTCATCCGCTCGCGGATCTCGTTGCGCGACAGCGCTACTGGTTCGGTGACGTCATCCGTCACGGCGCTCGGGGCTTCATGGTCGTGCTCCGCGAGCATGCCGATCGCCGAGCAGATCTGCCCCGGCGTGCAGTAGCCGCACTGGAGCCCGTCGAAGCGGACGAAGGCGTCCTGGAGCGGGTGCGGGCCGACGCCCTCGATGGTCGTCACCTCGCGGCCGTCGTACTGCACCGCCAGGGCGAGGCACGAGACGATGCGACGCCCGTCGACGAGAACCGTGCAGGCTCCGCAGGCGCCCTGGTTACAGCCCTTCTTCGTGCCGGTGAGGTGCAGGTGCTCCCGCAGCGCGTCGAGCAGGCTGACGCGCGCCTCGAGCTCGAGCGTGGCCGGAACGCCGTTGACCGTGAGGTGCACGGGGCGGACCGCCGGAGGGGCGAGAGGGTCGGTCATCACAGCTCCCAGATAACGCAACGACGTTCTGTTCTGATTGGCGGTACGCTAACGCAACGTCGTTGCGCTAGCAAGTGGGAGGTGGCCGTGACGAACGAGTTCATGCGAGCGCGCCGGCCCGAGCACAAGCAGCAGCGCCGCGAGGCGATTCTCGACGCCGCCCGCGACCTCGCGCTACGTCGAGGGGTTCGGGCGATCACCCTCGGCGACCTCGCCGAGGCGGTCGGGCTGGCCAAGTCCAACGTGGTGCGCTACTTCGGCACCCGCGAGGAGATCTTCGTCGAGCTG
>DASTNV010000105.1:0-7074 GCA_035762725.1 Lapillicoccus sp.
CGCACGCCAGCTCGAGGACCAGCCGGACGACGATCGCGTCGACCTTGGCCGCCTTGGCCACGCGGGCGATCTCCCGGGCGCCGATGCCGCCGTTCTGTAGCCGCTTCACCGGGTGGGCGCGAACGCCGTCCAGGACCGTGAGGCTCGACTCGTTGAACAGTTCCAGCGCTGCGCGGCTCTCGCGCTCCACCATGTCGGAGCTGGTCTCGATGGTCGGGAGCGGGGGTGCCATCGGGTCGAACGGGAGGAGCGTCCCTCGAACCGCCATCCGCACCTCGGCCGGAACCTCGGCGTCGAGCGGCGAGTACGCATACAGACCGAAGATCAGTCCCGCGTCGCTGGCGGCCCGGTAGGCGTTCGCGTGCTGGGCGAACCACCGCTGGTCGGCGTAGCCGGCGGTGACGTCCAGGGGCTCACCGAGCATCTTCCGGTGCTCGGGGGCGAGCAGGTCGAGCTGCCGGCCCAACCGCTCCGGGTCCTGGAACGACTCGGCCAGTACGGCGACCGTCGCGGCCTTGGTGCTCTGCCTCGGCAGCCCCCAGGCGCGCAGCATGGGCGCCAACGCGTCCTTCGAGAACGCCTCGATCAGGGTGCGGGCCGGCGTGCCCCAGTCGGCGGGCACGGCCAGGACAGCGCCGACGCGGGGGGCCGCCTGGACGACCTCATCGTCGTCGACCCACGCCAACCCCCACTGTTCGAGTCGGCCCAGCCACGAGCGTATGCGTTGCCTGTGCTCGTCGCCGGCGCGTCCCTCGAGGGCTGCGGCGCACTGCCCCACGGAGACGTGACCACCCTGCAGGAGCACCGCCGTGAGCACCTGTAGGGCGGGGCGCGGTTGTTCCAGCAGCGCCGCGGCGATGTCGTGCGGCTGGGCCAGCCGCGACTCGACGGCCGCCAGGTCAACCGCCGCCGACCCCCGCAGCGCCTCCGGTCGTCGGCGCAGCAGGTCGGCCAGGCGCTCTTCGTCGAGGCTCGTCAGCCAGCTCACAAAGTCGGACATCGATCCCCTTCACCCGCGGGACCAGTCTATGAACGGGCCACCACCAGGACGGAGTTGTCCACACGCGTCCCGATTTCCACTGGACGGAGGCCGAGGTATGCCGGTCGACTGGTTTCGTGGGGTCGGCGCCGCGAATGCACGAGGACGAGCTGAGGATCGACGCCGACCTCATCCGCCGGTTGCTCGCCGACCAGATGCCGTCGCTGGCGGACCGGCCGCTGCAGGAGGTCGGGCGCGGGACGGTCAACGCGATGTTCCGGCTCGGCGACGATCTGGCCGTGCGGCTCCCGCGGACGGCGGCGTGGGTCGGCGACCTCGACCGCGAGCGCGAGTGGCTGCCGCGGCTGCAGGAGCGGGTCTCGTTGCGGATACCGGAGCCGGTCGCGTACGGCGGTCCCGCGGACGGGTACCCGCTGCCGTGGGCGGTGTACCGGTGGCTGGACGGCGAGCCGTACGACGACAGCCTCGTGTCCGACGAGGAGCGAGCCGCTGAGGATCTGGCCGGCTTCGTGCGGGAGCTGCGGAACGGTGCGGTCGAGGATGCGCCCCTGACGGGTCGGCGGCCGCTGGCCGAGCTGGATGCGGTCACCCGCACGGCGATCGTGCAGGCCGGAGACCTCCTCGACGGTCCCGCGGTCATACGCGCGTGGGACCGGGCGCTGGCGGCGCCACCGTTCGCGGGCGAGCGGGTCTGGGTGCACACCGACCTGCTCCGCCCGAACCTGCTGGTCAGCGGCGGGCGCCTGGACGCGGTCATCGACTTCGGCGCCGTCGGGATCGGCGATCCGGCGGCCGATGTCATCGCAGCCTGGGCCGTCTTCGGCCCGACCGGTCGCGCCGCATACCGAGCAGCACTCGACGTCGACGACGCGACCTGGGAGCGGGCCCGCGGGTACGCGCTCACCCAGGCCGCGCTGATCGTGCCGTACTACCGCGAGACCAACCCGGCGTTCACCGAGTCGGCGCTCCGGACGCTGCGGGAGGTCGTCGCCGACGCGGCCTAGGGTGGCGGCCGTGCCCCGTTGGCCCTACGTCGTCTTCGACCTCGACGGCACCCTCGTCGACACCATCGGGCTGATCGTCGACTCGTACCAGCACGCGTTCACGACGGTCCTCGGCGAGGAGGAGGACGAGGGGATCATCCGGTCGTGGATCGGGCAGCCGCTGATCCGGGCCTTCCGCGAGCGGTCGCCGGAGCGGGCCGACGAGCTGTTCGACACCTACATCGAGTGGAACCACGCCCACACCGAGCGGCTGATCCGGCGGTTCGCCGGGATGGACGCGCTGCTGGCCGACCTCGTCGGCGCCGGAGTCAGTGTGGCGGCGGCGACGTCGAAGCGGCGCGGCTCGGCGAGTGAGGCACTGCGGCTGGCGGGGCTCGACGCCTACCTCGACGTGCTGGTCACCCTCGAGGACACGGACGAGCACAAGCCCGACCCGGCGCCGCTCCTGCTAGCCGTTGATCGCCTGGGCGGTACGCCGGAGCGGGCGGTCTACGTCGGCGACGCCGTCGTGGACGTGCAGGCGGCGCGGCGGGCGGAGATGGGCGCGGTCGGCGTGACGTGGGGAGCAGGTACGCGGGAGGACCTGGTCGCGGCCGCACCGGACGTGGTGGCCGGCACGATCGATGAGCTGCGGGCGGCGCTCCTCTGAGGAGTCCGGAAGGGCGCGGATCCATCGCAACCCGGACGTTAGTCGCCGATCCGACGGTTATTTCCGTCGCTTCACCGCATAACGCCCGGTTTGCGTGAGGGCGGCTGGTGTGGAGCCGCCGCGGCCATAGCCGGGCCGGTGAGCGAACCCTGGCCACGCGCATACAATCCGCCGGTGCACCGGTTCGACCAGCCCCTCGCACCGGCCGACGTGGACGCGATCCTGGCCTACGCCGCGGACCGCCTGGGCCTCGACCCGGTCCCGCTGGACGGCCCGCTCGACGAGCAGGAGCTCCTCGAGGAGGCCGGCGTCACGGTGACGCCGGCCGGCCTCGGCGCGGCCCGGGCGCTCGACGTCTTCGCCGACGTCCTCGCCCCGTCGTGCCTGTCGACCGACCACCCGCGGTACCTGTCGTTCATCCCCTGCGCCCCGACCCAGGAGGCGGCGGCGTTCGACGTCGTCGTCGGCGCCTCCTCGATCTACGGCGGGTCGTGGCTCGAGGGCTCCGGCGCGGTCCACGCGGAGAACGAGACGCTCCGCTGGATCGCCGACCTCGCCGGTCTGCCGCCCGGGGCCGGCGGCGCGTTCGTCCCCGGCGGAACCATCGGGAACCTGTCCGCGCTCGTCGCTGCCCGGCATACCGCCCGGCACCGCGCGCTCGAGAACGGCTCCGACGTCCGCCCCTGGCGCGTCGCCACCACGTACGGCGCGCACTCCTCGATCCAGTCGGCGTGCGACGTCATGGACGCCCAGCTGGTCACCGTCTACGCCGACGACCACTGGCGCCTCAACGGCGCGAACCTCCGGCGGACCCTCGAGGACAACGACCCCCGGACCTTCTTCGCCGTTGTCGCCACCGCCGGGACCACGAACTTCGGCATCGTCGACGACCTCGCCTCGGTGGCCGAGGTCTGCGCGGAGTTCGGGGTCTGGTTCCACGTCGACGGCGCCTATGGCGGCGCCGCCCTCGCGGCCCCCTCCGCCCGCCACCTGTTCACCGGTGTCGAACGCGCCGACTCCTTCATCGTCGACCCGCACAAGTGGCTGTTCGCGCCGTTCGACTGCTGCGCCCTGATCTACCGCGAACCCGCCCTCGCCCGCGCCGCGCATACCCAGCACGCTGGCTACCTCGACGTCCTCACCGAGGCCACCGACTGGAACCCCACCGACTACTCCGTCGGCCTCACCCGGCGGGCCCGAGGGCTGCCGCTCTGGTTCTCGCTCGCAGTCCACGGCACCGCGGCCTACATGCGAGCGATCGAGCGCACCCTCGAGGTCGCGCGGTTCGCCGAGGAGGAGATCAACCGGCGCGAGCGCCTTGAGCTGCTCCGTGCGCGCGATCTGTCGGTCATGGTGTTCCGGCGCCAGGGCTGGAGCCGTGAGGACTACCAGGCGTGGTCGGACCGGCTGCTCGCCGAGGAGTTCGCCTTCGTCGTGCCGACGACGCACGAAGGGGAGACCGTGACCCGGTTCGCCATCGTCAACCCGACTACCACAGAGGACGACATCCTTGCCATTCTCGACACGATGCGCTGACGGGCCCGACGCGAATGACATGGGTGTGATTTCGGCCTATAGTGTGGCCACCATGGACGCGCAGCGACACGAGGATCTGGCTCGCTCCAGCGACGGTACCCTCGCGACCCGCGACCGCGAGATCCTCGCCTTCGAACGGCAGTGGTGGAAGTACGCCGGCGCCAAGGAACAGGCGATCAAGGAGCTCTTCGACATGAGCGCCACCCGTTACTACCAGGTGCTCAACGCGCTCATCGACACCCCTGAGGCGCTCGAGGCCGACCCGATGCTCGTCAAGCGCCTTCGCCGCCTGCGGGCGTCCCGGCAGCGTGCGCGCAGCGCCCGCCGGCTCGGCATCAACGTCTGACAGGCTGGGCCGGTGCTACCCGGCCCGACCAACTCCCTCACCGACGTCGCCGGCCTGCGCGTCGGCCACGCGACCCGCCGAGAGCCGGGGTGGCTGACCGGCACGACGGTCGTCGTGCCGGGTGACGGAGCGGTATGCGGCGTCGACGTCCGCGGGGGTGGTCCTGGCACGCGGGAGACCGACCTGCTCGACCCGCTTAACCTCGTCGACCGCGTCAACGCGGTGATGCTCGGGGGCGGCAGCGTGTTCGGCCTGGCCGCGGCCGACGGCATCGTCCGGGCGCTGTATGCGGAAGGGCGGGGCTGGCCCTTCGGTGAACCTGGGCAGGTGGCCCCGATCGTCCCTGGTGCCGTGCTGTTCGACCTCGATCGCGGCGGCGAAGTCGGCCACTTCCCCGGTCCGGACGAGGGGTCGGCCGCCTATGCCGCGGCTGACAGCGGGCCCGTCGAGCAGGGAGCCGTCGGGGCCGGCACGGGAGCGGCCTCCGGCGGGCTCAAGGGTGGGATCGGCACGGCCAGCACCGTCCTCCCGGACGGCACGATCGTCGGTGCCCTCCTCGCGGTGAACTCGGCCGGTTCGCCCATCGACCCCCGCACGGGTGAGCTCTGGGCCGTGCGGCACGGGCTGGACGGCGAGTTCGATCACATCGGCGTTCCCACGGCAGAGGAGGCGGCCGCCGAGCGCGAGCGCGCGGCGGCGCGCCTCGCCGAGCGGATGAACGCCGCCCAGGCGACGACGCTGGGCGTGGTCGCGACGAACGCGACCCTGACGAAGGCGCAGTGCCAGAAGGTGGCGGGGATGGGCCACGACGGGCTGGCCCGGGCCATCAACCCGGTCCACACGCTCGTCGACGGCGACACCCTGTTCACGCTGGCCACCGGCGAACGCCCGGCGCCCGACCTCATGGGCCTCTTTCTCCTCATGCAGGCGGCCGGCGACTGCGTGACCCGGGCGATCGCGCACGGACTACTCGCCGCCGAGTCGGTCGACTGCACCGACCAGGGCGGCGTGGCCCTGCGGTCCTGGCGGGACGCCTTCCCCTCCGCCGTCCGCTGACGTTCCTCCCTCGGCGTGACGGCTCAGGTGGTCGCGTCGGAGCTGTCCGAGCTGTCGACGAGGTAGGCCGTCACCGGCTGGCGCTTGCCCTTGACCTCGACCGCTCCGAGTGCGATGAGGATCGAGTCGTCGTCGATCAGCCCCCGCGTCGTCTCCCCGATGACGACCTGGCCGGGGCTGGCCAACCCCTGCAGCCGGGAGGCGAGATTCGTCGTGTCGCCGATCGCTGTGAAGCTCCGCTGCTCGGCCGTCCCGACGTTGCCGACCACCGCCCGCCCCGAGTTGATCCCCACCCGGAACCGCGGCCAGTCAGCGTCCTCGGCGATGTCGGCTGCGGCCCGCTGCAGCCCGAGCCCGGCGCGAAGCGCTCGTTTCGCGTGGTCCGGCTGGTCACCGGTGCCGTTGAACACCACCATGATCGCGTCGCCGGCGAACCGTTCGATGAAGCCGTCCTCCCGCATGACGACCGGGACCGCCGCCGACCAGTACCGGTTCAGCATCCCGATCACCTGGGCCGGCGACCTGGTCTCCGAGAACGCGGTGAACCCTTGAAGGTCGGCGAACAGGACTGACACCTGACGCTCGACGCCGCCCAGCGCGGCCAACGACGGGTCGGCCCGCAGCCGCTCGGCGACCTGCGGCGAGACGTACGGCGTGAACAGCGCGTCCAGCTCGTAGATCTCCCGCGCCGCCGTCGACAGCGCCTTGGCCTCGTCGCGGGAGATGCCGTCCCGGGTGACGAGCGTATCGACCACCGGCGCGGTCGGCTCGCCCCGTTCGATGGCCGACACCAGCCGCTCCAGCCCGGCCGCGGTCTTCTGGTCGACCCGCTTGAGGGTCTGGTCGAGGTACAGCCCGCTGAACGTCCCGATCGACGACCCCGAGCGCCGGTACTCCACCCGCGCCGTCCACGCCACGATGACGAACGCCACGAGCATGAGGACGTGCCACTCCCACCATGAGGCGTGCCAGTTGCGTCCGAACGTCACCGCCACCAACGCCTCGGCCAGCAGCACGTATGCCGCGAACAGAGCCAGCGTGAGGGAGGACTTCCGCCGCTGGTAGAGCAGGAGATAGCGCCACGAGGCGATCGCGTACGCAACCAGACCGGGTAGCGCGAGCAGCAGCAGCACCGCGTTCGCGCGGTCCTCGTCGAGGGGGGTGTTGAGCGGCGGGACCCCCGACAGCGAGAACGCCGCCCACACCACCATCGCGGCGAGGAGCCCGTACGTCATCGGTCGCTGCCAAGCGACGATCGTCGGGCCGGACTTCTGCAGGTCCAGGCTCGAGAACACCGCGAGCACCGAGGCGATGAGCAGGCCGACCGGAGTGGCGACGACGAACCCCGCGTTCGACCTCGGAAGCAGCACCCCGGGCGTGGCCAAGGCGTGGAGGCCCAGGAACCCGGCGGCGGCCATGAACGAGAGCCCGACCAGGACCAGGCGGGCGTCGTGGCGTCGGCGCGCCGCGTCCGCAGACGCGA
>DASTNV010000106.1:0-3452 GCA_035762725.1 Lapillicoccus sp.
TGGCCATCGGCGCCACGCATCTCGTCAAGCAGGTCCTGGACGACCTCGGACTCGCTGGAGCCGCGAAGACCAGTGGTGCCAAGGGACTGCATGTGTTCGTGCCCCTCGCCCCAGCCGAGTTCCCCGACGTCGCGGCTGCCACCCGAGCCATCGCCGCCCGCGCCGCCGCGCTGGACCCTGTCCTCGCCACGACCGCGTTCGTCGTCGAGGAACGGCACGGCAAGGTCTTCGTCGACTCGACCCGAGCCGGCGGCGCGACAGTGATCGCCGCCTACAGCCCGCGGATCCGGCCCGGCGTACCGGTGTCGTTCCCGATCCGGTGGACCGACCTCGACACCGTCACGCCTCGGGACTTCACTATCCGCACCGTGCCCGAGCTGCTCGATGACGGCACCGACCCGTGGGCGGAGCTGATGCCCACACCCCAGACCCTCCCGCCCGATCTCGTCGCCGAGGGCCATGAGATCCCGATCGCCCGGGTCATCGCCATGCACGAGGGCAAGCGCCGCGCCCGGGCCCGCGAGAAGAAGGACGCCCCGTCATGACCGTCCGTGAGCTCGACGACCTGGTCCTCCCCGGTGGCCGCCGGCTCGCCCTCTGCGAGGTCGGTGACCCCGCTGGGGTGGTCGCGTTCTACTTCCACGGCACCGGCAGCTCACGGCTCGAGGTCGCCCTGTATGCGGATGCGGCCGCCGCGCACGGCGTGCGGCTGGTCGGGTGGGACCGGCCCGGGTCGGGTGGCTCCCCGGCTCAGCCCGGCCGCACCATGCTCGACGTGGTCGCGGACACGCAGGCGGTCGCCGGCCACCTCGGTGTCGACGGCGTCCGGGTCGCCGGGCTCTCGGGCGGCGGGTCGCACGTCCTCGTCCTCGCGGCGGCCGGCGCGCCGTTGGTTCAGGGCGTCGTTGCGATCAACCCCGGACCGCCCGCGGACGACTTCGTCCTGACCGCCCTCCCGGGCCAGATCTCGCGGTTCATGCGGCTGGCTCGCGACCACCCGTCTATGTTCCGGGTGGTGGCGAACGCCACCCAGTTCCGCGGCCGTGGCAAGGCGGCGGAGATGCTGGAGTCGGCCCGGATGCGCAGCCTGAACCCCAGCGACGTCGAGGTCCTGCACCGGCCCGAGGTCCAGGCTCCGTTCCGCGCGGCGGCGGACGAGGGTAGCCGCCAGCCGCAGGCCTACACCGAGGAGGCCTCGATCATCTGGAACCGGCCGTGGGGCGTCGACCTCTCGCACTTCCCGGTGCCGGTGGACGTGTTCACCGGGAGCGCGGACCCGTTCCGCCCCTTCGCGGAGCGGCTGCAGGACGCTGGAGCCACGCTGCACGTCTTCCAAGGCGGCCACGTCTCCGGGTTCGTTCCCGAGGTGATGACCGAGGTCGTCGAGCTGCTGTCAGACCAGTAGCGTCAGGATAACAGGGCGCTGTAGCCGTTGAGCGCCGGCTGTCCACCGAGGTGCGCGTAGAGCACCGTGGAGTCAGCCGAGATCTCTTTCCGCGCAACGAGATCGATCATCGCGGCCATCGACTTTCCCTCGTAGACCGGATCGGTGATCATGCCCTCGGTCCGGGCGGCCAGCCGCATCGCGTCGAGGGTGGCCTCGTCGGGGATGCCGTAGGTGCCGGCGTGGTAGCGCTCGTCGAGCTCGACCTCGTCGTCGCCCAGCTCTCGATCCAGACCGATCAGCGCCGCGGTGTTGCGGGCGATGCGGATGACCTGCTCGCGGGTCTCGGCCGGCTTGGCCGAACCGTCGATGCCGAGGACCCGGCGGGGGCGTCCACCGGCCGCCTCGATGGCCGCGAACCCGGCGACCATCCCGGCCTGGGTCGACCCGGTCACCGAGCAGACCACGACGGTGTCGAAGAAGACCCCGAGCTCGCGCTCCTGCTCGGCGACCTCGTCGGCCCAGTTGGCGAACCCGAGCCCTCCGAGCCGGTGGTCCGAGGCACCGGCCGGGATCGCATACGGAGTGCCGCCGCCGGCCTCGACGTCGGCGAGCGCCTGCTCCCAGCTCTCCTTGAACCCGATCCCGAACCCGGAGCGCACGAGGCGCACATCGGCGCCGGCCAGCCGGCTGAGCAGGATGTTGCCGACCTTGTCGTAGACCGCGTCCGGCCAGTCGACCCAGCTCTCCTGGACCAGGACGCACTTCAGCCCGACGTGGGCGGCGACCGCGGCCACCTGCCGGGTGTGGTTGGACTGAACGCCGCCGATGGACACGAGGGTGTCGCAGCCCTGAGCGAGGGCGTCTGCAACGAGGTACTCGAGCTTGCGAGTCTTGTTGCCTCCGAACGCGATTCCCGAGTTGCAGTCCTCGCGCTTGGCCCAGAGCTGGGCGCCGCCGAGGTGCTCGGTCAGCCTCTTCAGCGGATGGACCGGCGACGGGCCGAACAGCAGCGGGTGCCGGTCGAAGTCGGCCAGGGTGCTCACAGGCTCATCACCTCGAAGCGTTCGTCGGGATGGGCGATGGCGTCCTGCTGTGCCACGAGGGCCATCTCCTCGAGGCCGGCCGCGTGGGTGGCTTCGAGGACGCCGTACATCGTCGCGGCGGTGCGCGAGAGGGCGGCCTTGGGGCCGTCGGTGAGGGTATGCGCGAGGAAGACGGCCGCGGTGACGTCACCGCCGCCGCGCACGGTCATCGGCAGGATGGGGGTCGAGACGAGCCAGGTTCCCTCCGGTGACGCGCAGAGCATCTGGATCGTGTCGTCCGGGGTGTCGGTGGTGAGGACGCTGGTGACGAGCACGGTGGCGGGTCCGGTCGACTGCAGCTGGTTGGCGGCCCCCACGACGTCGTCCACGGTGGACAGCTCGTGGCCGGTGAGGAACTCCAGCTCGAACTGGTTCGGCGTGACGATGTCGGCGGCCGGGACGACCTGGTCGCGCATGTACTCAGGGATGCCGGGCCGGACGAAGAACCCTCGGCCGACGTCGCCCATGACAGGGTCGCAGCAGTAGACCGCGGCGGGGTTGGCTGCCTTGACCCGGGCGACCGCGTCGAGGACGACCTCACCGACCGCCTCGGCGCCCTGATACCCCGAGAGGACCGCGTCGATGGTCGGGAACGCACCGCGGTCCTCGACCCCGTTGATGACCTCGCGGACGTCGTCCGGGGCGATCAGCGGGCCGCGGGTCGCGCCGTAGCCGGTGTGGTTGGAGAAGGTGACAGTGAGGACCGGGTAGACGTCGTGCCCGAGCCGCTGGAGCGGGAAGACCGCGGCGGAGTTGCCCGCGTGCCCGTAGGCAACGTGCGACTGGATCGAGAGGATGCGCATACGCGGGCGCGGGGTCAGATCACCCGGGCGGGACCGGCACCCTCGGCGACCATCGGCTTGCCGGCGGCGTCCCAGGCCTGCATCCCGCCGGCGACGTTGACCGCGTCGATGCCCTGCGCGGCGAGCCAGGCGACGACGCGGCCGGACCGGTTGCCGCTGCGGCAGACGATGGCCAGCGGC
>DASTNV010000107.1:0-8406 GCA_035762725.1 Lapillicoccus sp.
CGCGTCGGGCAGGTCGACGGGTGCTCCGCTCGCGGCCGCGGCGCGGGCCGGGGAGGCGCCCGCCCAGGCGAAGACAAGGGTGTCCTCGCCCTTGAGGAAGCGGTGGCAGCGCACGCCGCCGGTGGCCCGGCCCTTGGCGGGGTACTCCGCATACGGCGTCACCTTGAGCGACCCGGCCTCGGTGCCCGGGAGCGCGCCAGACGATCCGCTGGACGTGACGACGACGGGATCCTGGGCCGGGTCGACGACGCCGAACCAGACGGCCTTCTGCCCGGATGCCAGCTTGATGCCGGCCATCCCGCCCGCGGCTCGACCCTGCGGGCGGACCTGGGACGCGGGGAAGTGCAGCAGCTGGGCGTCGGTGGTGACGAAGACCAGGTCGAGCCGGTCGCTGGGTACCTCGGCAGCACCCACGACGCTGTCGCCGTCCTTGAGGGTGATGAGCTCGAAGTCGGAGCGTCCGGGGTAGTCGGTAGTGACCCGCTTGACCACGCCCTGCGCGGTACCCAGAGCAAGGCCGGGCGAATCCGAGGTCACGGAGGCGATGGTGAGCGGTTCCTCGCCGCGGGGCAGGTCGACGTAGGCGGCCAGGGGAGCCCCGCCGCCGAGGGAGGGGGCGCCGGCGGTCGCCGGAAGGGCCGGGAGCTCCATCGCGGAGAGCCGGATCATCCGTCCTCGGTTGGTGACCAGCCCGACCTCGCCTCGAGCGGTAGTGCGGACGGCGCCGGCGACGACATCGTGCTTGCTGCGTCCGCCGTCCGACGAGAGCGGCTCGTCGCTGAGGGTGCGCGCGAGCAGGCCGGTCGATGAGAGGAGGACCCAGCACGGGTCGTCGGCGACCTCGAGCGGCAGGGCGCCGCCCGCGGGGCTGGAGACCGGCATACCGGCCGACTCCAGCAGGACCGTCCGGCGAGGGGTGCCGTGCTGCTTGGCGACGTCCTCCAGCTCCTTGGACACGATGCGAAGCAGGAGCTTCTCGTCACCGAGGATCGCTGAGAGCTCCTCGATCTGGCGCTCGAGGTCGGCCTTCTCGTTCTCCAGCTCGATCCGGGAGAACTTCGTGAGGCGGCGAAGCTGGAGGTCGAGGATGTAGGTCGCTTGGACCTCGGACAGGTCGAAGACGCCCATCAGGCGCTCGCGGGCGATCGCGGCGTCGTCTGAGCCGCGGATGAGCTGGATGACCTCGTCAATGTCGAGGATGGCAAGGAGCAGACCCTCGACGAGGTGAAGGCGTTCCTGGCGTCGGGCGAGGCGGTAAGAGGTGCGGCGGCGGACGACGTCGGTGCGGAAGTCGACGTAGACCTTGAGCAGGTCCTTGAGGCCGAGAGTGCGCGGCTGGCCCTCGACGAGCGCCACGTTGTTGATGTTGAACGACTCCTCCATTGGAGTGAGCCGGTAGAGCTGTTCGAGGACGGCGTCGGGATTGAACCCGTTCTTGACCTCGATGACCAGCTGCATCCCGTGGGCGCGGTCGGTGAGGTCCTTGACGTCGGCGATGCCTTGGAGGCGCTTGCCCTGGACGAGGTCCTTGATCTTCTCGATGACCTTCTCGGGGCCGACGAGGTAGGGGAGCTCGGTGACGATGATGCCCTTGCGGCGCGGGTTGACGTTGTCGATGCGGGCGGTCGCCCTGGTCCGGAACGCGCCGCGGCCCGTGAGGTAGGCGTCGCGGATCCCGTCCAGGCCGATGATCCGTCCGCCGCCGGGGAGGTCAGGCCCCGGGACGAACTTCATCAGGTCGTCGAGCGAGCAGGTCGGATTCGCGATGAGGTGGCGGGCGGCGCCGATCACCTCGACGAGGTTGTGGGGCGCCATGTTGGTGGCCATGCCGACGGCGATCCCGCTGGCGCCGTTGACGAGCAGGTTGGGGAAGGCGGCCGGGAGGACCTCGGGCTGGGTGGCCGTGTCGTCGTAGTTGGGGATGAAGTCGACGGTGTCCTCGTCGAGGCTCTGCACCATGAGGAGCGCGGCCTGGGCCATCCGGGCCTCGGTGTAGCGCGCGGCGGCGGGGCCGTCGTCGAGGCTGCCGAAGTTGCCGTGGCCGTCGACCAGGGGGAGCCGCATGGTGAACGGCTGGGCCATCCGGACCAACGCGTCGTAGATGGCCTGGTCGCCGTGGGGGTGGTACCGCCCCATGACCTCGCCGACGACCCGCTGGCACTTGACGTGGGCGCGGTCGGGTCGGAGGCCGAGCTCGCTCATGCCGTAGAGGATCCGTCGCTGAACCGGCTTCAGGCCGTCGCGAGCGTCGGGGAGCGCTCGGGAGTAGATGACGGAGTAGGAGTACTCGAGGAAGGCGTTGCGCATCTCCTCCTCGACGTCGATGTCGATGATGCGCTCCTCCACCGGCTCCTGCGGCGGGGGTGTGCGCGTGCTGCTGCGCGGCATACGGGCTGGTACTCCTTGCGTGGGTGGGGCCTTCCCCATCTTGGCCCACCGGGGTCAGCGGGCCTGGCCCGACCCACCGGTATGCGTCAGCGCCACTCCCCGGGGCCGCTCCGCTCACCCCGCCCGCCGCGCGCTCGCCGCCGACTTCTCCGCTCGTGATGAGAACTGGATGGCCGAAATCCGATTTGTCCCAATCCTTCTCCGCACGTGCGGAGAAGTCGGCGCCGTCAGGCGTGTGTACCGAACTGGCCCCAGTGGACGACCTGCTCCGCGCCGCGCTTCCCGCGCTTCAACGACGGACTCTTGGGACCGGGAACCTCGTACCCGATCGCCACCACCCCGATCAGCGACCGCTCCCGCGGGATCCCGAACTCCTCGTGCACCTCGTCATGGCACTCCGGCGCCACCCCGAAGAACAGCCCGCCCAGACCGTGGTCGGTTGCCGTCAGCAGCATTAACAGCGCCGCCATCCCGGTGTCGATGTCCCAGTAGGGGACCGGCCACCGCGACTCGCTCCGGTCGACCCAGCCCTTGTCCGGCTCGGCGTACCGGTCCAGGTAGGCCTGGCGATCCGAGCAGCACAGCACCAACACCGGCGCCGCCTGCATACCGCGGAGCCAGTGGGTCTCCTCCTCTTCGTCCTCCTTGGACGCCGCCCAGAAGCGCTTCCGGTCGTCGTCCGAGGTCAGCACGATGAAGTCCCATCCCTGGCTGAACCCCGCGCTCGGCGCCCGGCAGGCGTTGTCGAGGATCTCCGACAGCACCTCCGGAGGCACCGGCCGCTCCGCGTCGTAGCGGCGGACCATGTGCCGGCGGCGGACCACCTGGGAGAACTCCATGGCGCGATGCTGCCAGGCTGCCACCCGGATGGAACCATGGGGCCCATGCCCCGAGACCGCCGCAAGGGCGGCCCCGTTGCCGTCGACCCCGCCCAATGGGAGGCGGATGTCGTCCTGCGTGACGGCTCGGTGGGTCACGTCCGACCGATCCGCCCGGACGACGCCGACGGCGTGCGCGCGTTTCACGCCGGCCAGTCCGACGAGTCGATCTATCTGCGGTTCTTCGCCCCCATTCGGGAGCTGAGCGACCGCGACATCCACCGGTTCACGAACGTCGACAACGTCGACCGGGTCGCCCTCGTCGTCACCGTGCGCGGCGCGATCATCGGGATCGGCCGGTTCGACCGGTTCGACGGGCGTCTTGCCGAGGTCGCCTTCAACATCTCGGATCACTACCAGGGCAAGGGCATCGGCTCGGTCCTTCTCGAGCACCTCGCGGCGATCGGCCAGGAGCTCGGGATCGAGCAGTTCACCGCCGAGGTTCTCCCGCAGAACCGCCGGATGCTCAACGTCTTCAAAGAGGCCGGGTATGCGGTCCACCACCACTTCGAGGACGGCGTGGTGGCGGTCAGCTTCGACATCCGCCCCACCGAGCAGTCGACGGCGGTCCGGCTCGCCCGGGAGCACCGCGCCGAGGCCGTCAGCATCCAGGCCCTGCTCCACCCCACCTCGATCGCCGTCATCGGCGCGAGCCGGCGGCCGGCCTCGATCGGGCACCGGTTCCTCGCCAACATCCTCGGCGGCGGGTATGCCGGCGCGGTCTACGCCGTCAACAACGAGGCACTCGAGGTGCTCGGCCTTCCCGCGTATGCCCGCGTCGGCGAGATCCCGGACCCGGTCGACCTCGCGGTCGTGGCCGTCCCCGCCGAGAGCGTGCTGGCCGTCGTGGACGAGTGCGCGGCCAAGGGCGTCCGGAACCTCCTCGTCGTCTCCGCCGGGTTCGCCGAGAGCGGGGAGGAGGGGACGGAGCGCCAGGAGCAGCTGCGTCGCCAGGCCCGGCTGGACGGCCTGCGCGTCGTTGGCCCGAACTCGTTCGGCCTGATCAACACCGACCCCGAGGTCCGGCTCAACGCGAGCCTGGCGCCCCGGCTGCCGGGTCACGGTGGCCTCGGCCTATTCGCGCAGAGCGGTGCGCTGGGCATCGCCGTCCTCGCCTCGGCCGACCGGCGCGGCCTCGGCGTCTCCGACTTCGCGTCGGCCGGCAACCGGGTCGATGTCTCGGGTAACGACCTCATGCAGTACTGGATCGACGACGACACCACCGCCGCCGTGGGCCTCTACCTCGAGTCGATCGGCAACCCGCGCAAGTTCTCGCGCATCGCCCGAGCCCTGGCTCAGCGCAAGCCGGTCATCGCCGTCTCGTCCGGAGTGTCGGCATACGGCGCACCCCCCGGCCACCGCGTCCGTCAGACGCACATGCCACCGGGCGCGTTCGGGGCGATGCTCCGGCAGGCCGGAGTCATTCGGGTCGAGAACGTCCACCAGCTCTTCGACGTCGCCCAGCTGGTGATCCATCAGCCCCTGCCCGCCGGCCAGCGGGTCGCTGTCGTCGGCAACTCCGACGCCCTGGGCGCCCTCACCGCCCAGGCCGCCGTGAGCTGGGGTCTCGAGATCGCCCACGGTCCGGTCTCGCTGCCGACCGACGCCACGGCGGACCGGTTCTCCGAGGCCCTGCGCGCCGCCTTCGACGACGAGAACGTCGACAGCGTCCTGACCTGCTTCATCCCGCCGCTGGAGACGGTCGACGAGGAGGTCGTCGCCGCCGTCCGCGACTCATCTCGGGCCAGCGACAAGCCGTGTGTCGCCACCTTCCTCGGCCTCTCCGGGGTCCACGAGGCGCTCGAGGTCGAGACGGACGGCGCCGCATACCGGCGGATCGTCCCCGTCTACGGGATGCCGGAGGACGCCGTTCGCGCCCTGGCCGCCGCGACGCGCTACAGCCAGTGGCGGACCAAGGACCGCGGTACCCCGGTCGACCCCGTCGACATCGACCGCACCGCCGCCGCCCGGATCGTCGAGGACATCCTCGCCGCCGACCCGGACGGGAGGGCGCTCAGCCGCAACGAGACGGCGAACCTGCTTGCGGCATACGGGATCCACGTCTGGGAGTCGCGGCTGGTCGAGACGGCCGACGAGGCGGTGGCCGCGGCCGACGCGCTGGGCTACCCCGTGATCCTCAAGACCACCTCACCCGTGCTGCGGCACCAGCCTGGGCTCACCGGCGTTCGCGCCGACCTGCCCGGGCCCGACGCCGTTCGCACCGCGATGGAGTCGATGCGCTCGCGGCTCGGGCCGATCGCCCAGGGCTCCTTCCTCGTCCAGGCCATGGCCCCGCCTGGTGTCACCTGCGTCCTCACCAGCGTCGAGGACCCGCTGTTCGGTCCGGTGGTGAGCTTCTCCGTGGCCGGTCCGCCCACCGAGCTGCTCGGCGACATCGCCCACCGGATCCCGCCCCTGACCGACGTCGACGTCCAGGACCTGCTCGGGGCGGTCCGGGCCGCCCCGCTGCTCAACGGCCACCGCGGTGCCATGCCCGTCCACCGTGCTGCGCTCGCCGACCTTGTCGCCCGGCTGTCCTGCCTCGCCGACGACCTACCCGAGGTGGTGCACGTGCGGCTCAACCCGGTCAACGCGTGGAGCGGCGGCGTCGACGTGCTCGACGCCGAGATCGCGGTTCAGCCGGCCATCACCCGGAAGGACTCCGACAAACGCGTCATGACCTAGTCCTCCGTATGCGTCGTGCTGGGCTCGTTGTCCTCGTCCGGCACCGCAGGTGACCCGGTCCGCCGCTCCAGCTCCAGGCGCAGGAGGGCCACCTCCTCGGCCACGGTGCGCGCGGACTCCTCCAACGTCGAGATCTCGATGCTCAGCTGGATACAGACGACCAGGAGCACGAGGAAGGCGAGGATGAAGACGAGGTTGATCGGCGTCGTCACGCCCGCCAGCGCGGTCAGCCACCCGGTGATCGCCGGGATGAACGTCAGCACGACCACGCCGACGATCACGGCGAACCACAGGACGCTGTACTTCTCCCGCAGCCGCTGGGTTCGCAGCAGCCAGAACAGGGCGATGAGGAGCAGCGCCGCTACGACGAGGGCGAACGGGTAGCCGCTCTGCGACAGGAGCATCACGCGCCCAGCTCCTCGTACCGGCGGTGCGGTGCACCACGCAGCTCCGGCCGCGGACGCGTCAGCGCCAGCCCGAGCGCCAACACGGCTCGCCCGAGGAAGGCGGCCGACCGGGCCGGACCGTGCGACGGCTGGCCGCCGGCGCGAGGCCGCATGACGACGCCCACCTCGCGGATGACCAGGTGCGACCGGGCGGCCACGACCAGCGACTCGACGGTGTCGCCGAGGTACTCCGCGGGGTAGGACCGCGCGAACAGCTCGATGGCGCGCGGCCCGCACGCCTTGAAACCCGACGTCGTGTCGGTCAGCCGGGTATGGGCGATCCGGGAGATCGTGCCCGACAGCATGCTCATCGCCCACCGGCGCGGCCCACGGGCGAGGTAGGCGCCGTCCCCGGCCACCCGGGCCCCGATGACGATGTCCGCCCCGTCGGCCAGCACCGCCAGCAGCGCCGGGATGTCAGCCGGGTTGTGCTGCCCGTCCGCGTCGACCTGGACCGTGACGGCGTACCCGAGCCGGCTCGCATACCGGTAGCCGGTCCGCATCGCGCCGCCGACCCCGAGGTTCACCGGAAGGTGCGCCACGAGCGCGCCGGACGCCTCCGCGACGGCCCCCGTCCCGTCGTCGGAGCCGTCGTCGACGACGAGGATGTCGGCGGCGACCTCGCTCGCCACGAGCGCGGCACGGGTCTCCTCGACGACCGCGGCCAGGGTCGTCTCCTCGTTCCACGCGGGGACGATGACGAGTACCCGCGGCGGTTCGAGGCGCGGTGACGAGGTCACACCGTCGAGGCTATCCCGTGCGGCATCGCCCTCCGGACCGGTACTCGCCGGCCGAAGTGCAAGGATGCTGATATGTCCACCCCACGCGACACGCGGTCGGCGCCGGCCCTCCCGGCCGACCTCACGGCCGCGATCGAGCGGGCCGGCTACTACCCGGCCCTCGTCGCGGACGTCGTCGAGTCGGCCCTCGGACCGGACACCGTGGTGACGCACCTGGTCCACCAGGAGACGACCTTCGACCAGGACGCCGTCCGGCGGCACATCACCGTGCTGGCCATGACGCCGACCCGTCTGGTCATCGCCCACGCCGACGACCACGAGGGCGTCCCCGGAGCCGGGGGCGAGGGTGAGCCGGGCTTGCCGGTCGCCACCGCGACCAGCGAGACCGTCCCGCTCACCTCGGTGCGTGGCGTCATGCTCACCCACGTCGTCAGCTCGCCCGACACCTACGTCCCCGGCACGCTGGGCCGCGAGATCACCCTGACGATCGGCTGGGGCGCTGTCGCCCGCATCGACATCGTCCCCGCGACCTGCGGTGATCCCGAATGCGACGCCGACCACGGCTTCGAGGGCACCGTGGCCTCCGACGACATCTCGCTCCGGGTCAGCGCCGACGCGGACGGCGACCGCGCGCTCACCGACGCCCTGAGCTTCGCCCGCACCCTGTCTGCGGCCATCGGCACACCCGCCCACCGTTGAGCCACGCCGCCCCGTTCCCGCCGGACTACTCGTCGGGCGGCACCCTCGCGTCGGTCCTTCCGGCCGTCGCGCGCAGCCTCGGTTCGAGCCGGTATGCGTCGGTGCCGGACCTCGGGCTGGCGTCGGCGCGCCGGGCCGTGGTCGTCCTCGTCGACGGCCTCGGACACGGGCAGCTGGTTCGTCGGGCGGGGCACGCACCGTTCCTCCGCACGCACCTGCCGTCGACGTTGCGACTGGACTGCGGGTTCCCGACGACGACGGCGGCGTCGATGGGCACCTTCGGGACGGGGACGCCGACGGGCGCGCACGGGCTGGTGGGGATGGAGGTGCTGGACCCGGCTGCTGACCGGGTCTTCAACCAGCTCTCCTGGGAGAACGGGCCGGACCCATTCGCCTGGCAGCCCGTGCCGACCGTGTTCGAGCGGCTCGCCACCGAGGGCGTCCTCGTCACGCGGATCGGCCCCGCGTTCTTCGACGGGTCGGGCCTGACCAACGCCGCACTCCGCGGCGGACGGTTCGTCGCGGCGGCCAGGCCGGCCGACCGGGTAGCCGCCGCGGTCACGGCGGTCC
>DASTNV010000108.1:0-2952 GCA_035762725.1 Lapillicoccus sp.
GGCACCGCCTGGTCGGCTTCTGGTCGGTCAACCTCATGGCCGCGCACATCATCGTCGTGACGATCGGCTACGCGGTGCAGGCGCGGACGAACGTGGTCGCCGAGGCGTGGGACCTCGTCGTCGACTATCCCGGGATCCTCCTCGCCGTCGCGGGAGCCGCCCTTCTCGTCCTCGTCGCCGTGACCAGTATCCGCACGGCGCGGCGCCGACTGCGGTACGAGTCGTGGCACCTGCTCCACCTGTATGCGTACCTCGGAGTCGGTCTCGCCCTGCCCCACCAGCTGTGGTCCGGCCAGGAGTTCATGTCCTCGACGGTGGCCGCGGCCTACTGGTGGACGTTGTGGGCGGCTGCTGCGGGGGCGGTGCTGGTGTGGCGGGTCGGGGTGCCGCTGTACCGGACGCTGACCCACCGGCTCCGCGTCGTCGAGGTGGTGCGCGAGGGCGACCAGGCCGTCTCGGTCGTCATGACCGGACGCCGGCTGGATCGACTGCCGGTGGCGGCGGGCCAGTTCTTCGTGTGGCGGTTCCTCGACGCACCGGGGTGGACGCGCGGGCACCCGTACTCGCTCTCGGCCGCCCCCACCGGCGACATGCTGCGGATCACCGTCAAGGACCTGGGCGACGCCAGCCACGGGCTGGGCGGTGTGCGGCCGGGCACCCGAGTCGCGATCGAAGGGCCGTACGGTCGCCTGCACGACGGCGTCCGCTCCCGCCGGAAGGTGCTGCTGCTCGCCGGTGGCATCGGGGTCACACCGCTGCGGGGGCTGCTGGAGGCGCTGCCAAAGGACGTCGCTGACGTGACGCTCGTCTACCGGGCGTCGCACGAGTCCGACCTCGTGCTGCGCGACGAGATCGAGGCGCTCGCTCTGGAGCGCGGGGCGCGGGTGTTCTACGCGATCGGCGCGCGGGTCGCTGACCGCCACTCCTGGCTACCGGAAGCCGCCGCGGATCTCACCGACGTCGAGGCGCTGCGCCAGCTCGTCCCCGACGTTGCCGAGCACGACGTCTACCTCTGCGGCGCCGACGGCTGGATGGACGCGGCCGAGCAAGCGGTGCTCGCGGCGGGCGTCCCGCGCGAGGCGGTTCACCTCGAGCGGTTCAGCTGGTAGGGGCGGGCATGCGTCGCATCGTCGTCGCCCTGATGGGCACCGTCACGGGGTTGGTTCTGCTGTTCAGCTACCACACCAGCCGCAACGAGGGGTCGACGGCGGTCGCCACGGCTCCTGCGGTGGGAGGCGCTGCGGCACCTGGGTCGTCGGCCGCGGCGCCGCGGGGGAGCGCCGCGTCCGGCACCTACACCGGGTCATCGGTGATGACCCGGTGGGGCGCGGTCCAGGTCGAGATCACCGTGGCGGACGGGAAGGTCACCGCGGTCGAGGCCGTCGAGTATCCCCAGGAGAACCCCCGCGACCGGCAGATCAACGCCTACGCGCTGCCGGTTCTCGCGCAGGAGGCGACCCAGGCCCAGAGTGCCAATATCGACGTCGTCTCCGGCGCGACGGTGACCAGTGAGGGCTACATCCAATCCCTCCAGTCGGCCCTGGACCAGGCCCACCGCTGATCGCCCCGAGCGAGCGTGGAACCCTGCTCACCGTCTGGAGTGAGCGAATTTCCACAGTTCCGCCTGTTAACGGCCGAGCGACCTAGAGCGGCGGGAACTGGCGGCCGACCGCCTCGCCCTGCTCGAAGATCCGGGACGCCGGCCCGAGGATCTGCGGGTCCGGTTCGTCGACCAGCTCGGTGTCCTTCTCCTCGTAGTCGTAGAGGCTGAGGACGTGGCGCATCGCCGCGAGCCGGGCCCGCTTCTTGTCGTTGCTCTTCACGACCGTCCACGGCGCGAAGTCCGTGTCGGTGTAGAAGAACATCGCCTCCTTGGCCTCGGTGTAGTCGCTCCAGCGGTCGAGCGACGCGAGGTCGGTGGGTGAGAGCTTCCACTGGCGGACCGGGTCGATCTGCCGGATGAGGAACCGGGTGTGCTGCTCGGCCCGCGACACCGAGAACCAGAGCTTGACCAGGAGGATCCCCGACCGCGTCAGCATCTCCTCGAACCGGGGCGCCTGGCGCAGGAACTCGCGGTACTCCTCGTCGGTGCAAAAGCCCATGACCCGCTCGACGACGGCGCGGTTGTACCAGGACCGGTCGAACAGGGCGATCTCGCCCGCCGACGGCAGGTGGGCGATGTACCGCTGGAAGTACCACTGGGTGCTCTCGCGGTTGGTCGGCTTCTCCAGCGCGACGATCCGGGCGCCGCGCGGGTTGAGGTGCTCCATGAACCGCTTGATCGTGCCGCCCTTGCCGGCCGCGTCCCGCCCCTCGAAGACGACGACCAGCCGCTGGCCGTGCCGCTTGGCCCAGTACTGCAGCTTCAACAGCTCGATCTGGAGCAGCCGCTTCTCCCGCTCGTAGTCGGTGCGGTCCATCCGCTCCTCGTACGGATAGCCCTGCCGCCACGTGTCGACCGCCGAGCCGTCGGCGCGGAGCAGCACCGGGTCGTCATCGTCGTCGTCGAGCACCCGGAACCCGCGCGTCGACAGCAGGGGCGAGCCGGAGCCATCGACGGCGAAGGACGTCATGGGCTCATCCTGCCGTGCGGCCGGCCGCTCACGAAGGTATGCGACGAGTCCGCTCCAGCGGTCAGTGGTCGGCGCAGCACGGGGTCGGGTTCGGCTGCTCGAACGGCACCAGCATCTCGTCCACCGCGGGGCGGAGCACCAAGCGCACGACGCCGTCGTGCATTGTCGGCCGGACGAAGTCATGGGTGTCGACGACGGTGTCCCCGTCGACCGGCCCCGGCGACCCGACCAGCCGAACCTCGTCGACGGCACTCACCTCGAGAAGGCGCGCCACCGGCATACGTCCATGGAGCAGTGAGCTCCCTCCGAAGCGGAACAGCCGGCCGCTGTTGCGGCGCTCGTGGGCGCTGCCGGACTCCGGCCGCCTCCGACGCGTCGG
>DASTNV010000109.1:0-12714 GCA_035762725.1 Lapillicoccus sp.
AAGGACTGTCCGCCGAAGCCCGGTTCGACGGTCATCACTAGCACCATGTCGAGGTCGGGCAGCAGGTCCGCGTACGGCTCCCACGGGGTCCTCGGCTTGATCGCCATGCCGGCTCGCGCGCCCAGCCCGCGCAGGGTCCGCGCCAGCCCGCGCGGGTCGGAGGCGGCCTCGACGTGGAAGGTCACCGACTCCGCGCCGGCTTCGGCGTACCCGGGCGCCCATCGGTCCGGGTCGTCGATCATCAGGTGGCAGTCGAGGGGTACCGGGCTGACCTTCTTCAGCGACTCCACGACGGGAAGGCCCAGGGTGAGGTTCGGGACGAAGTGGTTGTCCATGACGTCCACGTGCGCCCAGTCGGCGCTGCGGATCGCGTCCAGCTCGGCCTGCAGGTTCGCGAAGTCGGCGGAGAGGATGCTCGGCGAGATCTGCACGCGTCCACCCTAGAAGTCCCGGCGTCCGGCGCACTGGGTACGGTCGTTCGGTGCAAGCCCGGTATGCGACGACGTGCGGCGCGTGCGCGCGGCCGGTTCGGGTGGGGGACGAGATTGTCTCGACCGGTGGGCGCAGCGGTCCGTGGGTCCATGAGGCGTGCGCCCAGCCGGTTCAGGCCGGGCTGTTCGGGGACCCGACGCCGGCCGCCGCACCCAAGCCCGTCGCTGCCGCCAAGCCGGTCGCTGCCGCCAAGCCGGTCGCTGTCGCCAAGCCCCGGCGGGTCGACCCTCCGCTGCCGGCCGGCGCAACGTCGGTCTACACCGACGGTGCCTGTTCGGGGAATCCCGGCCCCGGCGGCTGGGCCTGGGCCGTGGCGGACGGCCGACAGGCGTCCGGTGGCCACCCCGCGACGACCAACCAGCGGATGGAGATCCAGGCGGCGCTCGAGGCGGTTCGGGCGATCGCCGACAGCCCACTCGTCGTGGTCAGCGACTCGACCTACGTCGTGAACTGCTTCCGCGACGGCTGGTGGCGCGGCTGGCAGGCCCGCGGCTGGGTCACCTCGGCTAAGAAGCCGGTGGTCAGCCGGGATCTCTGGGAGCCGCTCGTCGACCTGGTCAACGACCGCGGGGACGTGACCTTCCGATGGGTCAAGGGCCACTCCGGCGACCCGATGAACGACCTCGTCGACCGCCTCGCCGTGGAGCAGTCGGTCAGCTACCGCGCCGCCCGCTGACGGCCCCCGCTCGGTTCGTGCTCTGAACCGACCGTTTTTCGGCCCACTTCAGAGCACGAACCGGGTGTGAAAACGGGGGGTCAGGGACTGCGGCGGCGGAGGATTGCCAGGAACATCCCATCGGTGTCGTGGGTATGGGGCCACAGCTGGCCGTAGGGGGCGGCACCGGTCCCCTCGATCGGCCGGCCCTCTCGGTCGACGAGGAGGCTCGCGGCGTCCAGCGCTTCGACGTCGGACCGACGCTTGAGCACGTCGGCCACGACGAACCGGGTCTCGACGAGGTGCGGGCTGCAGGTCGCGTAGGCCACCACGCCGCCGGGCCGGGTCGCGTCCAGCGCACTAGTCAGTAGCTCGCGTTGCAGGGCGGCCAGCCCCGGCACGTCGGTCGGCTGCCGGCGCCAGCGCGCCTCGGGCCGGCGCCGCAGTGCGCCGAGGCCGGTGCACGGGGCGTCCACGAGCACGCGGTCGTATGCGTCGGGCTCGTTCGCGCCGACCTCGCGGCCGTCGCCGGTCCGGACCGAGATCTGTCCCGGGCGGCCGCGGTCGATCGCTGCCGACAGGGTCTGCCGGACCAGGTCGGCGCGGTTCGGGTTCACCTCGTTCGCGACGAGGTCAGCATCCCGCTCGAGGGCCAGCGCGGCCAGCAGGCCGGCCTTCCCGCCGGGTCCGGCACAGAGGTCCAGCCAGCGCTCCCGTCCGGTTCCTCCCTCGACGTCAGCGGCGGCCAGCGCGAGGGCGACCAGCTGCGAGCCCTCGTCCTGCACAGCGGCCCGGCCCTCCCGGACCGCGGGGATCGCGCCGGGGTCGCCGTGGTCGAGTATCACCGCGGTTCGGGCCAACGGTCCGGGAGCGGCACCGTCGACCCGTAGCTCCTCGGTCGTGGCCAGTCCGGGCCGTGCCGCCAACGTCACCCGAGGCCGCGCGTTGTCGGCGACGAGCAGCGCCTCGAGCTGCGCGTCGAGGTCATCTGCGGTAGCCGCGCCGTGCCCGAGCAGCGCCTGGCGCAGCGCGCGTACCACCCACTCCGGGTGGCTGGTGCGAACGGCGAGCGCCGCCATCGGGTCCTCCGGCGTGACCACCTCCAGCCAGGCGTCGCGATGACGCTCGGCGACCCGCCGGAGCACCGCGTTGACGAACCCGGACGCGCCGATCCCGTTGACCTGCCGGGCCAGCGCCACCGTCTCGTCGACCGCCGCGTGGGTGGCGACGCGCATACCGAGCAGCTGGTGCGCGCCGAGCCGCAGCGTGTCGAGGACCGGACCGTCGATCTCGGCCAGCGAACGCTGCGCGGCCACCTCGACCACTCGGTCGTAGAGGCCGCACAAACGGGTCGCGCCGTAGACGAGCTCGGTCGCGAATGCCGCGTCCCGACCCTCGATCCGCTTGCTGCGCAACACTTTCGGGAGCTCGAGATTCGCGTATGCGCCGTCGGCCACCGCCCGCATCACCGTGTAGGCAGCGAGGCGAACCGGGTCGGCCCGCCGACCGCGCTCGGACGGACGCTGCGCCGACCGACGTCGCGGGGGTCGCCGGTCAGGCATCCCCGAGCCGCTCTCCCGGTTCGATCCGAAGGCCCCGCGCCCAGTCGGCGGCCGGCATCGCCTTCTTGCCGTGCCCCTGGACAACGCCGAGCCGGACCCTCCCGACACCCGTGACGACGTGGACGTCGCGTTTACCGGGGATCAGGGTTCCCGGCGGTTCCGTGCGCTCGTCCGTGGCCACGGTGACCGGCTCGACCTTGAGCCGCTCCCCGCGGAAGGTCGTCCAGGCGCCAGGGTTCGGCGTGCACCCGCGCACCAAACGGTCGACAACGAAAGCCGGACGGGACCAGTCGATGCGGGCGTCGTCCACGGTGATCTTCGGCGCCAGCGAGATCCCTTCTGCGGGCTGGGGTTCCGGGACGAGCGATCCCGACTCGAGGCCGTCCATCGTCGCGACGAGGAGTCCAGCACCGGCCACGGCCAGCCGGGCCAGGAGCTCGCCGGCCGTGTCGGTCGGGCGGATCGTCTCGGTCATCGTCCCGAGGAGCGGGCCGGTGTCGAGGCCTTCCTCGATGACGAACGTGGACGCACCCGTGACGTCGTCGCCGGCCATCAGCGCCCGCTGCACCGGCGCCGCCCCGCGCCACGCCGGCAGCAGGGAGAAGTGCAAGTTCACCCAGCCGTGGCGCGGGATGTCGAGCGCGGCCCGCGGGATCAGCGCACCGTAGGCGACGACAGGACACGCATCCGGGGCCAGATCCCGGAGGGAGTCGTGGAACTCCGGGTCCTTGGCCGACGCCGGGGTGAGGACGCGCATACCGAGCTCCTCGGCACGAACCCGAACCGGTGACGGCACCAGCGAACGGCCTCGCCCGGCCGGCGCATCCGGCCGGGTGACCACGGCGACCACGTCATGGGAGGAGGCGGCGAGCGCTTCGAGGCTGGGGACCGCCGCCTCCGGCGTCCCGGCGAAGACCAGCCGCACTACATCCCCCGGCCGAAGGTGGCGTGAGGGCTCAGCCGGACCGTCGGGACCGGGCCGCCGGCCCACTCGGCCTCGCGAACCGCCTTCATCGCGAGCTTCCGCTGGGTCGGGTCCATCCGGTCGATGAAGAGGATCCCGTCGAGGTGGTCGGTCTCGTGTTGGATGCAGCGCGCGAGGATCTCGGACCCCTCGACCGTCACGGGCTCGCCGTACATGTCGAACCCGGACGCCACCACCGTCGCGGCGCGGCGCACCTCCTGGCGGAGGCCAGGGAAAGAGAGGCAGCCCTCGGGGCCGTCCTGGCAGTCCTCGGAGAGCTTGAGGACCGGGTTGACGAGATGCCCGAGCTCACCGTCGACGTGCCAGGTGAAGACCCGCAGACCGACGCCGAGCTGCGGTGCCGCGAGCCCCGCCCCCGGTGCGTCGACCATCGTGTCGGTGAGGTCGGCGACGAGCTGCCGCAGCTCCCGGTCGAAGTCGACGACCTCGATCGCACGGGTGCGCAAGATGGGGTCGCCGAACAGGCGGATCTCCTTGACCGACACGGCGATCAAGTCTAGGCACGAGAGTGGACCACCTCGTGCTCGAGGTTGCGGACCGACCGGGAGAACAGCGTGCCCAGGGCGAGCGCGACGTAGACGACGCCGCTGACGATCAGCACCGGCTCGGGGTCGAACCGGTCGGCCAGCAGGCCGAACAGCAATGATCCCAACGGCATTGCCACGAACGAGCCGAGCGCGTCGTAGCTCGAGACACGGGACAGGACCGCCTCGGGGATGTGCTCCTGCATGGCCGTCGACCACCCGACGCCGAACAGCTCCGTGCCCGAACCGGCCACGAACATCGCGATGACGAGCGGCCACGTCGACGGCGACAGGCCCAGCATGACGATGGGGACGGCGATCGCGGCGATGGCGATCATCCCGACCCGAAGCGGGTACCGGAACGACACCCGCAGCATGACCACCGTTGCGACGACCGTTCCGACCGCCTCCGCGCTGAGAGCCAGACCCCAGCCGCCGGCACCGAGCGCCGGCACCCGCGTCGACACCAGCGGGCCGAGCACGCCGATCGCCCCGAAGTGGATGGCGTTGAGCAGCCCGAACACGACGACCACGACCCACAGCCAGGTGCGCGAGCTGAACTCCGACCAGCCGTCCCGCAGCTCGGTGAGCATCGACGTGCGTTCGGGTACCGCGACCGGGTCACGGCGGGGCAGCCGGACCTGCCAGAGGCAGAGGATCGCGACGACGTAGGTCATCGCGTCGAAGGCGAGCGCCCAGCCCGGACCCACCGTCACGACGAGCAGCCCCGCGACCGCCGGGCCGATCATCGTCAGGCCGCTGCGCGAGAACGCCAGCAGCGCGTTGGCCGGCTGCAGCCGGGTCCGGTCGACGATGAGCGGGACGATCCCCATCATCGCCGGGAAGGTGAAGGCCGAGGCGGCCCCGTTGACTGCCTCGATGCCGGTGATCATCCACAGGTCGGCGTGCCCGCTGATGACCAGCGCCGCCGCGGCTCCCTGGGTGATCGCCGTCGCCGCATGCGCCAGCTGGAGAACAGTGGTCCGGGACATCCGGTCCGAGACGACCCCACCAATGAGGAGGAACAGCACCATCGCCGCGGTTCGCGCGGTGAGCACCTGGGCCAGCGCGCTCCCCGAATCGGTGAGGTGCAGGACGGCGAAGGCGAGGGCGACGGGGGCCATCGCCGTGCCCGCGGTCGAGACGGTCCGGGCGGCGAAGTACCACGCGAACCGGCGCTGCCGCAGGACGTCGACGGACTCGGCCCAGGTCACCGGTCGCCGTCCAGCTCGAAGGCGAAGACCGAGAGGTTGGCGCGGATCGTGCCCTCTGTTCGAGGCGCGCGCGCTGACTCGTGGAACAGTCGCGACGCCGCCGTCAGCTGCTCGATGACCTCGGCCCAGACCTCCGGCTCGACCCAGAGCGCCGCGTCAGTGAAGTTCCCTGAGGTCCCCCGCTTGCGCTGGGTGAGCCGGGCACCGCCGACGTCCAGCATGGTCCGGATCTCGGCGTCCGCGTCGGCGTCGCCGTGCACCAGGTCGCGCGGCTCCTGGGCGTCCCAGATCGCACGGTACCGCTTGGCCACGCCGCCGTTGACCTTCTCCTGGCCCGCCTCGGCGAGCAGCCCGGCGGCGCGCAGCAGGCGCAGGTGGTACGACGCGTTGGCCTGGGTGATGCCGAGCTCGCGCGCCACCTCGGCGGCGCTCAGCTCGGCGCCGGTGAGCAGCGACAGCATCTCGAGCCGCAGCGGGTGGGCCGTGGCGCGCAGTCGCCGGACACCCGACGCCTCATCTGCCAAAGACATGTTTGGGAGTATGCCGCTGGGTGCCCCTACCTGTCAAACATCTGTTGGGGGGTGGGTGATCTCCTCCTCGGCCGGCGCTCCGAACCGGGCCAGCCCGAGCGCGCCGCCGAGGGCCAGGACGAAGCCGATGACCGCATACAGCTCGCCTCCCGGCACCGGCCGGTCGCCGCAGACGACCAGCCCGAGCACGGCGGCGGCCACGGCGTCCACGGCGACGACAGTGGCGGTCACCGTGACGACTGAGGCTCGTTGCAGTGCGGTCGCGGAGATGAGCAGCCCGAGCAGCGCCGCGAACCCCATGGCCCAGGCGGCCGGGTCGGCGATGAGGGTGAGCGGGCCCAGGCCGTGGAGGATCCGGGCGCCGAGCACGAGCACCGCGAAGATGAGTCCGCTGATGATCCCCAAGGTGACTCCGGACCGGAGTCCCGGAGGCATCCGCGCGACGGGTACGGCCAGCAGCCCGAGCACCAGGACGGCGCCGAGCATCGCGAACCGCACCGGGTTGCCGACCTCGGCCGACTCCTGCTGGCCGGCGCTCAGCGACAGTACGACGATCCCGGCGGCGACGGCCAGTACGGCGACCAGCTCGGACCAGAGGAGACGCTGCTTGAGGATGAGGACGGAGAGGATCGCCGTGACGCCGAGGCTCGACGAGCGCACCGACTGGACGAGGTAGAGCGGCAACGTTCGGAGGGCGAAGATGGTGAGGAGCAGGCCGACGACCAGGAGGCCGAGCCCGGCGAGGTAGGCCCAGCGGCTGAGCAGTCGGAGCAGCAGCCCCGCGTCGAGCCGGTCGGCGGTGGGGAGCCGCCGGGCCTGTCCGGCCTGGAGGATGGTCGCCGTGCCGGCGCAGACCGCCGACAGCAGGACCGCCACCATCGCGGTCACGATCGTTGTCTCCCTTGTCGTCCGGCCGCAGTACGGTCCTGATACTGCCCTGAGGAGGTGCCTGTGGTCGCGAAGGCCCAGAAACCCGCATACGACAAGGACCCCCGCGTCGACACGTACATCGACGCGCTGCCCGCATGGCAGCGGGCCATCTGCCAGGAGGTGCGCGACCTCGTCCACGAGGCCGACCGGGAGGTCGAGGAGACGATCAAGCGGACCGTGCAGCCGTACTTCGTCCTGCAGGGCAATATCTGTGCCCTGCTGGCGACCAAGAACCATGTCAACGTGTTCCTCTACGACGGCGGCATCGTCCCCGACCCGGAGGGGATCATCACCGGCGGCCACGAGAACTCGACGGGCCGGACGGTGGCGGTCTACGAGGGACAGCCGGTCAACCGGCCGGCCCTGCTGGCGATGTTCCGGCAGATCGTCGCCGACAACCGGGCCGGCGGCTGGCGGCGGATCAAGCGCGAGCGCGGGCTTTAGTCGGGGCCCCGTGAAGTATCGGAGCGAAGCGCGGAACTTCTCGGGGTGATCTAGGCGGCCCCGTCGGCGAGGGACATCCGCACGGACACCGACTCGGGCTCCTTGCGGGCGGACCGCTCGGCCCGCATCGCTGCCAGGCGGTGGGCGAGGTCGGCGCGCCGCTCGCGCGGGACCCGGAGGAGCACCTGGGCCAGGGGCGAGCCTGAGGGGGCCGACGACCGAAACGGCAGCGGGCCCAGCCGTTCGATGCTGCCGTCGAGGTCGGCGGCCTCCACAGCGGCGACGAGCGGACCGCGAGGTCCGACGACCTGCGCCATGGTCACCGCCGGCGGGAGGGCGAGCTCGACGCGCTCGGCGAGCTCTCGGGAGGCCAGCCAGGACGGGTCCCAGCGGACCAGGGCCTCGACGGCGGGGATCGTCGTATGCGTCGGGGCGCCGGCGAGGACGACCGCACCACCGTCACCGGCCGGCCGGGCGAGTGCGGCGGCGCCGAGCCAGCGGCGCAGAGCCTCGACGGGAGCGTCGAGACCCGACCGGTCGAGCAGGGCCCAGGCGTCGAGGAGCAGGGTGGCCGCATACCCGCCGTCCGCGACCGGTTCGGCGCCGGGGGTGGCGATGACGAGGGCCGGTTCAGGGCCGACCTGGGCCAGGACCTCACCGGAGCCGGAGGTGCGCACCGGGACGCCGGGGAAGGCACGACCGAGCTCCTCGGCGGTGCGGCGGGCGCCCACGACAGTGGAGCGCAGCTGGCGGCCCTCGCACTCGGGGCAGACGAAGCCCTCCGGCCCGTAGGTCGCGCCGCACCAGCGGCAGGTGGGGACGGAGCCGCCGGCGGGCATTCCCATCGGGCCGTGGCAGCGGGAGCAGCGGGCGGGCTCGCGGCAGTGCTGGCAGGCGAGCGAGGGGAGGTACCCGCGGCGGGGAACCTGGACGAGGACCGGCCCGCGCTCGAGGGCGGTCTTGGCGGTCCGCCACGCGACTGGGGGCAGTCGGGCGAGGGCCGCGGGACCGGTGCGGTCGAGGTCGTCGGCGGCGACCAGCACGCGGGGAGCGGCTTGGCGGAGGGTGTCGATGGCCGGCTGAACGGGGGCGAGCGCGCCGTCCTCAACGAGCTGCTGCACGGGCACGCTGCGGCCGAAGCCGCCGGTCACGAGGGCCGCTCCGGTCTGCTCCGCGCGCACCGTGAGCACGTCGCGGACGTGGGGGTACGGCGCACGCGGCTCGTCGAGCAGGTCGTCACCGTCGTCCCACCACGCGACGAGGCCGAGGTCGTGAAGGGGCGCGAAGGCGGCGGCGCGGGTCCCGACGACGCACCGGACGTGGCCGCGAAGCACCTTGAGCCAGGCGGTGTAGCGCGCCTGCGGGCCCTGGTCGGCAGTGAGCCGGACGTGCTGGCCGGGGCCGAGCAGGTCGGCCAGCTCGCGGTCGACGCGGTCGACGTCGCGGTGGTCGGGGACGACGACCAGGGCGCCGCGACCAGAGGCCACCGCGGTCGTGGCCGCGACGGCCAGCGCTCGCGGCCAGTCCTGCTCCCGGGCCTGCCCAGGGAGAGCCAGCCAGGCCGCCTGGGGTCCTTCGCCGGCGCCGATCCGTCTCAGCAGCGCCTCGCCGGCGGGGTATGCCGCCCAGGGTCCTGGTTTGGGGGTGGAGACGATCGCCGGCGTGGGCGTCCCGGCCTTGTCGAGCGCGCGCTCCGCGGCGGCGTGCCGCTTGGGCACCGCGAGCCGCAGTACATCGCCGAGAACGCCGGCCTGGCGATCGGCGACGGCGCGGGTGAGGGCGAGCAGCTCGGGCGTGAGGACCGGTTCGGGGCTGACGACGCGGCGGATCGCGGCGAGGCGGCCCGGATGCTCCGGCAGGTCCCGGCGGGCCACCACGTACCCGTCCAGGTCGCGCCCGGCGAACCGGACCCGGACCCGGCAGCCGGGCTGGGCGTCGTCGGCCAGCTCGGCCGGTACCGCATACTCGAACTCCCGGTCGAGGTGCGGCAGTCCCGTGTCGACGACGACGGCCGCGATCGGCAGCGTCGGGGCGGGATCCGGGGTCACGGCCGCAGGTCTAGCAGACGGCGGCGACGCCCCTGCACCCTCCGCACGCAATAGGAGTGGAGCGGTCGGGAATCCGACCGCTCCACGCCTATTAGGTGAAAACGCGTCAGCCGTGGACGGCGGCCTGCAGCGCCTCGACCTTGTTGGTCTTCTCCCAGGTGAACGGGTTCTCGACGCCGTCCGCCGAGGTCCGGCCGAAGTGGCCGTAGGCGGCAGTGGGCTTGTAGATCGGCCGCAGCAGGTCGAGCTGGTCGACGATCGCTGCCGGCCGCAGGTCGAACACCGAGGTGATCGCCGCCTGGATCCGGTCCACCGGCGCCGACTCGGTACCGAACGTCTCGACGTAGAGACCGACCGGCTTCGCCGTCCCGATCGCATACGCGACCTGGATCTCGCAGCGCTTGGCCAGTCCCGCGGCGACGACGTTCTTGGCGACCCAGCGCATCGCGTAGGCGGCCGAGCGGTCCACCTTCGACGGGTCCTTGCCGGAGAAGGCGCCGCCGCCGTGGCGGGACATGCCGCCGTAGGTGTCGACGATGATCTTGCGGCCGGTCAGACCGGCGTCGCCCATCGGCCCACCGATCTCGAACCGACCCGTGGGGTTGATGAGGGTCCGGTAGTCGGACGTGTCGAGCTCGACCCCCGTGTCGGCCAGTTCGGCGAGGACAGGCGCGATGACGTGCTCGCGGATGTCGGGCTGCAGCAGCGCCTCGAGGGAGACGTCCGCCGCGTGCTGCGTCGAGAGCACCACGGTGTCGAGGGTGACGGCCTTGTCGCCCTCATAGCCGATCGTCACCTGGGTCTTGCCGTCGGGACGCAGGTAGGCGAGGTCGCCGCTCTTACGGACGGCGGTGAGCCGCTCGGCGAGCCGGTGGGCCAGGTAGATCGGCAGGGGCATGTACTCCGCGGTGTCCCGGCAGGCATACCCGAACATCAGGCCCTGGTCGCCGGCGCCCTGCTTGTCCAGCGGGTCGACGGTGCCGGTCCGGCTCTCGTATGCGGTGTCGACGCCCTGCGCGATGTCGGGTGACTGCTGCCCGATCGACACCTCGACGCCGCAGGAAGCGCCGTCGAAGCCCTTCGTGGACGAGTCGTACCCGATCCCGAGCACCGTCTCGCGGACGATCTTCGGGATCTCGACGTAGGCCTCGGTGGTCACCTCACCGGCGACGTGGACGAGTCCGGTGGTGACCATGGTCTCGACCGCCACCCGCGCGCCGGAGTCCTGCTCCAGCATCGCGTCGAGGATGGCGTCACTGACCTGGTCGCAGATCTTGTCCGGGTGTCCCTCGGTGACGGACTCGGACGTGAAGAGGCGTGCGGACACAAGGTCTCCTGCTGGTGGTACGGGGATGGGGCGGTCGGCGGGCGAGTCTAACGGGGATCGAGAACGGCCTGTACGCCGTCCCACACCTCGGCGGCGATCTGCGCCTTGGGTGCGGGGCCGGCGGTGCGGTCCTCCGGCGCGCCGGGCAGTCCGGCGCGGAACAGCAGGTGCACGGTGTTGCCGTCCGTGCCGAACCCCTTGTCGGCGCCCACCTCGTTGGCGACGAGGAGGTCGCAGCCCTTGCGGGCCAGCTTGGCGCGGGCGAGGTCGAGCACCGAGCCGGTGTCGTCGCCGGTCTCCGCGGCAAACCCGACGATGAGCGGGCGTTCTGCGGCGCCGCGGCTCTCGACGAGGCCGGCGAGGATGTCGGGGTTGCGGACCAGCTCGATGGTCGGCGCCGACTCGTCCGGACTGCCGTCCGCGGTGGTGGCGTGGGTCTTCTTGATCTTCGCCGCGGCGTAGGACTTGGGCCGGAAGTCAGCCACCGCGGCGGCCATGACAACGACGTCCGCGTCCTTGGCTGCTCGGGTCACGGCGTCCTGCAACTCCAGGGCGGTACCGACGGTGACGACCTCGACGCCGTCCGGCGCGGTCAGCGAGGTGTTGGCGGCGACCAGCGTCACGGCGGCGCCGCGGTCGGCGGCGACCTGCGCCAACGCATACCCCTGCTTGCCGGAGGACCGGTTCCCGAGGTACCGCACCGGGTCGAGCGGCTCGCGCGTGCCGCCCGCCGAGACGACGACCCGCCGCCCGACCAACGGCTTTCCCGCTTCCAACCCGGGGTTCTGCAGAGTTTCTGGGGTCTGGGCGCCCGAAAACTCAACAGAACGTCGGGTTGGAAGCGAGAGAAGGCGCTGGCAGACCGCGAAGATCTCCTCCGGCTCGGGGAGCCGCCCCGGACCCGTGTCCTCGCCGGTGAGCCGGCCCGAGGCAGGCGGGATGAGGTGAGCGCCGCGCGAGGTGAGCGTCGCGACGTTGGCCTGGGTCGCCGGGTGCTCCCACATCTCGGTATGCATCGCGGGGGCGAAGACGACCGGACAGTGAGCGGTCAGCAGCGTCGTGGTCAGCAGGTCGTCGGCCAGACCCGCAGCCGCCCGGGCCAGGAGATCAGCCGTGGCCGGCGCGACGACGACGAGGTCGGCTTGCTTGCCGATCTGCACGTGCGGCACCCGAGGCACGTCGGCCCAGACCTCCGTCGAGACCGGCTTGCCCGACAGCGCCTCCCAGGTGGGCGCGCCGACGAACCGCAGCGCGGCGGCGGTGGGCACGACGGTCACGTCGTGTCCCGACTCGGTGAACAGCCGCAGCAACAGGGCGGCCTTGTAGGCGGCGATGCCGCCGCCGACGCCGAGGACGACCCGCATCGGGCGTACCTGGGCGTCAGTCACCGATCACTCCTCGGGAGCGGCCTCGGCGGTCACCAGACCCTGGTTGATCTCGCGGAGCGCGATGGACAGCGGCTTCTCGCTGATCTCGGTCTCCACCAGCGGGCCGACGTAGTCGAGCAGGCCCTCCTGGAGCTGGCTGTAGTACGCGTTGATCTGGCGGGCGCGCTTCGCCGAGTAGATGACCAGGGCGTACTTGCTGTCGGCCGCCTGGAGCAGGTCGTCGATCGGCGGGTTGGTGATGCCGATGGGGTTCGCCACGGTTCCGGACATGCGTTCTCTCTCGTTTCGTCGATAGGCGCCCGATGGGGCCAGCGTCAGCTGACCCGCTGACGCGATCGCATCCATGATACGAGTTCTTCGCTCGCCCGCCGAACGTCGTCGTTGACGATGACCACATCGAACTCCGAGGCGGCCGCCAGCTCGTCCCGCGCGGTCTGCAGGCGGCGCTCCCGTTCCTCCTCGCTCTCGGTGCCCCGGCCCACGAGCCGGCGAACCAGCTCGTCCCACGACGGCGGCGCCAAGAACGCGAACAGCGCCCCGGGCATGGACGCCCGGACCTGCCGCGCGCCCTGCAGATCGATCTCCAGCATCGCCAGCTGCCCCTCGGCCAGCGCC
>DASTNV010000110.1:0-2189 GCA_035762725.1 Lapillicoccus sp.
CACCAACACGATTCGGGTCCAGACCGAGGCGGCCGGCGACAAGAACGACCAGGCCAAGGCGGCCCTGGCCCAGACCTTCGGCGTCGGGGCCACCAACGTCAGCGCGTCGCTCATCGGCCCGTCCTGGGGACAGTCGGTCAGTCAGAAGGCGATCCAAGCGCTGATCGTCTTCCTCATCCTCGTGGCGCTCGTCATGGCGGTGTACTTCCGCACCTGGAAGATGGCCGTCGCGGGGCTCGTCGCCCTGCTCCACGACCTCATCATCACCGTCGGCATCTACGCGCTGTTCGGGTTCGAGATCACCCCGGCGTCGATGATCGGGTTCCTCACCATCCTCGGGTACTCCCTCTACGACACGGTCGTCGTCTTCGACAAGGTCCGCGAGAACACCGCAGAAGCGTTCATCACCCGACGAATGACCTACACGCAGGCGGCGAACCTCGCGGTCAACCAGACCCTGGTTCGGTCGATCAACACCACCGTCGTGGCCCTGCTGCCGATCGCGGCGATCCTCGTCGTCGGGTTCACCCTGCTCGGCCCGGGCACGCTGCTCGACCTCAGCCTCGCGCTCTTCGTCGGCATTGCGGTCGGTGCGTACTCCTCGATCTTCATCGCCACGCCGCTGCTGGTCGACCTCCGTCGCAACGAGCCTGCGGTCAAGGAGCTCGACAAGGCCGCGCTGCGGTACCAGGCCCGCGAGGGCGCTACCGCCGGCGTTCCGGCGGGGGTGTCCGCCGGTGCTCCCGCGACGGCTTCGGTCCTCGCGGACGCACCCGACGACGCCCCGGTCGACGGAATGGCCGCCGCCCCGGCTGCGCCGGTCACGTCCGGTCGTGAGGTGCACAAGTGGGCCAGCAGCGGTCCCCGGAACCAGCCGCGGCGGACCCCGAAGTCGAAGCGCTGACGATGTCTGCGGAGTCCGACGGGTCGATCAGGGACCTGGTCCTCAGCCGGATCCGCGACATCCCCGACTTTCCGCAGGCCGGGGTGATGTTCAAGGACTTCACGCCGTTGCTCGCCGACGGGGAAGCCTTCTCCGCAGTCGTGAGGGACATCGCCGGCCGGTATGCCGGTCAGTCCGACGTCATCGTCGGGATCGAGGCCCGCGGGTTCATCCTCGGAGCGGCGGTGGCCCACGAGCTCGGGCTCGGCTTCGTCCCGGTGCGCAAGTCCGGCAAGCTGCCGGGTCCGTCCCTGAGGGAGGAGTACACCCTCGAGTACGGCAGCGCGGTGCTGGAGGTCCACCAGGGCGCCCTGTCACCGGGACAGCGCGCGGTGGTGATCGACGACGTCCTCGCCACCGGCGGCACCGTCGCGGCGACCTGCCGGCTGGTCGAGCGCGCCGGCGCCACGGTCACCGGTATCGACATCGTCCTCGAGCTGACCTTCCTCGGCGGTCGCGAGAAGCTCGGCGACCGCCCCCTCTACGCGATCGCCCCGCTCTGACCCAATCCGCCCGCTGCACTCCTATTGGAGCGATCAGGTGGACGTATATCCGGGCGCGCTCTAGCGTTTCGGCTATACCTCCACGAAGGAATGCACGGACGCGGCGCCTAGACTCTGTTCATGAGTGAGGAGGTCCGCGCGGACCCGGCTACCGTGACGTCGCCGCTGGCGACGCCGGCCCGGATGCGCGCGCGCTTCGCTCGGTTCGGCGGCCCCCGCACCGGCAACCCCGTCCTTGAACCGATCCTCCAGACCGTCCGCACGACCCACCCTAAGGCCGACCTCGCGGTCATCGAGAAGGCCTACGTCGTCGCCGAGGAGTACCACCGCGGGCAGCTCCGCAAGTCCGGGGACGCGTACATCACCCACCCGCTCGCGGTGACGACCATCCTCGCCGAGCTGGGCATGACCCCCGCCACCCTGGCCGCCGCGTTGCTCCACGACACGGTCGAGGACACCGCCTACACGATGCCGCAGCTGCGCCGCGACTTCGGCGAGGAGATCGCCGGGCTCGTCGACGGCGTGACCAAGCTGGACCGGCTCACCTACGGCGAGGCGGCCCAGGCCGAGACGGTCCGCAAGATGATCGTGGCGATGGCCCGCGACATCCGGGTCCTCGTCATCAAGCTGGCCGACCGTCTCCACAACGCACGCACCTGGCGCTACGTCTCCAAGGAGTCTGCCCAGCGCAAGGCCCATGAAACCCTCGAGATCTACGCGCCGCTGGCCCACCGGCTCGGCAT
>DASTNV010000111.1:0-8305 GCA_035762725.1 Lapillicoccus sp.
GCGGGTCCGGGCCAGCACCCCGATGAGCGCACACACGACGAGCAGGACGACGGTCATGCCGATCGACAGGGCCAGCTTGTCGTTGGTGCCGAACGCCGAGACGGCGAAGTCCTTGAGCCACGGCGGGGTTCGGTCGATGAACGCGCCCGCGACGGCGGGGATCGGTGAGGGCGTCCCACCCGCGAGACCCAACCAGGCGAGGACGCCGGCGAGGAGGGTCGCGACCCCGATCGAGACCGCGCCCGCCAGCACGCCGTTGAGCGCGGCGCCCCACGCCGACTGGACCGGCGGGGCGCTGGGGGCGTCGTCGGTCTCGACCGGTCGGGGGCGCGCGTCGGTCATTCGGTGAGGCGCTTCCTGAGGATCGGCGCCAGCTCGCGGAACGCGCGCCCGCGGTGCGAGATCGCATTCTTCTCGTCGTCGGTGTACTCGGCCAGCGTCCGCTCGTCGCCCTCGACGAGGAAGATCGGGTCGTAGCCGAAACCGTTGCTACCGCGCGGTTCTCGGGTCAGGGACCCCTGGACCCGACCCTCCGTCGAGTCGGTCGTCCCGTCCGGCAGCGCCAACACCGCGGCGCAGACGAACGCGGCGCCACGGTGCTCCTCCCCCACGTCCGACACCTGCTCGAGCAGCAGCCGCAGGTTTGCCCGGTCGCGCTCGGCGCGGGCCAGGTCGACCCCAGCGGTGCTTCCGGACCACCGCGCACTGAACACCCCCGGCGATCCGCCGAGGACGTCGACGGCCAGCCCGGAGTCGTCGGCGACGGCCGGCATACCCGTCGCCTCGGCCAGGGCCACCGCCTTGAGCCGCGCGTTCCCCTCGAAGGTGACCTCGGTCTCGGGCACGTCCGGACCGTCGACATCGGCGGCACTGACGATCTCGAGGCCGAGCTCGTCGACGAGGTCGGCGAGGATCTGCCGCAGCTCGTGCACCTTGTGCTCGTTGCGGGTCGCCAGGACCAATGTCCGGTTGCTCACGTCCGCGACCTGGCGGGGGCGTCCAGCGCGGCCTGCTGGGCCGCGGTCAGGTCAGCACATCCCTTGGTGGCGAGGTCGAGCAGCCGCCCCAGGAGTTCGCGGTCAAACGGCTCGGCCTCGGCCGTGCCCTGCACCTCCACGAACCGGCCGTCGCCGGTCATCACGACGTTCATGTCCGTCTCGGCGGTCGAGTCCTCGGGGTAGTCCAGGTCGAGGACCGGCTCGCCGGCCACCACGCCGACGCTGATGGCGGCGACCGACCCGGTGAGCGGCTGCGCGCTCGAGGCGAGGAGCCCGCGTTTCCGCGCGTCCTCCACCGCGTCGACGAGGGCAACGTATGCCCCGGTGATCGCGGCGGTTCGAGTCCCGCCGTCCGCCTGGAGGACATCGCAGTCGAGGACGATCGTGTTCTCCCCCAACGCTTTGGTGTCGACGACGGCCCGTAGGGACCGCCCGACCAACCGCGAGATCTCGTGTGTGCGCCCGCCGATCCGGCCCTTGACCGACTCCCGGTCGGAGCGGGTGTTGGTCGATCGCGGCAGCATGGCGTACTCCGCCGTGACCCAGCCGGTGCCCCGCCCCTTGAGCCAGCGCGGTACGCCCTCGGTGAACGAGGCCGCGCAGAGCACGCGGGTGCGACCGAACTCGACGAGGACGCTGCCCTCGGCGTGGTCCAGCCAGTTCCGGGTGATCCGGACCTCCCGCGTCTGGTCGGGGGTGCGGCCGTCGTGCCGAGTGGCGGATGTCGTCGTCGGATCGGTCATGGCCGCAAGGCTAACCACGCCCTGAGAGTACGTCGGCGACCTGTCCCTCAGCCCCCGGTGAACCTCACGAATGCCTTACAGGACGTAGACGGCGCCGGGTTCCGCCAGCTCGACCTCGCCGTCCCAGTGCGCAGCCGCCTGGGCCCGGCAGAGCTCGCGGTCGTTCCAGGCCGGGATGTGGGTCAGCATCAGGCGGCCGACTCCCCCGGCCCGCGTGGCGACCCGAGCCGCCTGCGCCCCGTTCATGTGGATCCCCCGAACGGTGTCGCGGCCCTCCACGAAGGCAGAGTCGGCCAGCACGAGATCGGCGCCGCGCATGAGCGGCAGGAGGATGTCGCACTCGTCGGTGTCACCCGTGTAGGCGAGCGTCGCTCCGTCGGCCTCGACGCGCAGTCCGTACGCCTCGATGGGGTGATGGACGGCATACGGGGTGATGGTGAACGGCCCGACGACGACCGGCTCCCGTTCGACGTGGTCGCGGTAGTCGAACTCGGTGTCCATGGCGTGCACGTCGTCGAGGCCGTAGGCCTCACTCATCCGCTTGCCGGTCCCGGTCGGGCCGTAGACGACGACCGGCTCGGACTGACCGTCCGGGTGGTACCGCTGGACGACATAGAGGCCGCAGAGGTCGATGCAGTGGTCTGGGTGGAGATGGCTCAGGAAGATCGCGTCGAGGTCGCGGGGGTCGATGTGCTGCTGCAGCGTGCCGAGCGCACCGGCGCCGATGTCCAGGGCGACGTTCCAGGTGCGACCCTCGTGCTCGGCCTGGACGAGATAGCAGGACGCGGGCGAGCGTGGCCCGGCGAACGACCCGGAGCAGCCGACGACGGTGACCCTCACGGCGCCACCGCTACCGGGACGGCGGCCAGGTTGCCGAACACCGTCTCGACCTCCGGCCCGAGGAACCGGCGCGCGAGGCCACGGAACTCCTCGGGGTCGCCGGTGGTACTGAAGGCGAGGGTCGGCGGCGGCAGGTCGTCGGGGCGGAGTAGGTCGGCGTCGGCGAGGACCCGGTAGACGTCCTTGGCCGTCTCCTCGGCGGACGACACCAGGGTGACCTCCTCGCCCATGACGTACGAGATGACGCCGGTGAGCAGCGGGTAGTGGGTACAGCCGAGGACGACCGTGTCGACGCCCTGGTCGGCGACCGGCTCGAGGTACTCGCGGGCCACGTCGAGCAGCTCCTTGCCGCCGGTCACGCCGGCCTCGACGAACTCCACGAATCGTGGGCACGGCTGGCTGAAGACCTGGATCTGCGGCGCGGCAGCGAACGCGTCGACGTAGGCCTGCGACTGGTGGGTACCGGCCGTGGAGATCACTCCCACGCGGCTGTTCCGCGTGGCGGCCGCCGCCCGGCGCACGGCCGGCCGGATCACCTCGATGACCGGCAGGTCGTACCTCTCACGGGCATCGTGGAGCACCGCGGCGCTCGCGGTGTTGCAGGCAATGACAAGGACCTTGACGCCGTGGTCGACGAGCCGGTCCAGGCACTCGAGCGCGTACCGGCGGGTCTCGGCGATCGGTCGCGGTCCGTAGGGTGCGCGGGCGGTGTCGCCGAAGTAGACGACGGACTCGTGGGGCAGCTGGTCGAGCACCGCCCGGGCGACGGTAAGACCGCCGAACCCCGAGTCGAAGATGCCGATCGGCGCGTCCGTCACCCCTGCAGAATAGGTATGCCGGAGAGGGCCGACCCAATCAGCGGGCCGTTTGCTTGCTCACAGCGCGCTCGACGGCCGGCACGACCTCCTCGAGGAACGCCTCGTGGAACCGCTCGTCGTCGGCGTCACCCGCGTGCGGTCCGTGGAACCGAACGGCGTAGCTCGCGACCTCCCAGAGCCACCACTCGAGGTCGAAGAGCTCGACCATGTCGTCGTCGAGGTCAGCCGTGCCGCCGTGCGCGACGTAGGCCGACAGCGGCTCGGCTCCCTCCGCACCGCGCAGCACCGTGCGCAGGTCGCGCTCCCGCGGCGCTGCTCGCAACGACTCCCAGTCGACGAGCACTGGCCCACCCGACCGCCACAGCACGTTGGCCGTGTGCGGCTCACCGTGCGTGGGCACCCAGCGCTTGCGCCGCTTGACGGCGCGCCGCGCCAGCTGGTCGAAGCGCTGGTTGAGCCGCCCCAGCTCCGGCCCGCTCCGCTGGAGCGCGGTGCGCACCGACTCGCCGAACGGTCCCGCGGTCCAGGGGCGGTCGAGCAGGGTCAGCAGCTGACCCAGGTCACGTCGCAGCGGTGGTCCGGGCGTCCACGCCCGGATGCGCTCTGGCGGCTTGTCCGCGTGGATGGCTCCCAGGGCACCGGCGATCAGGGCCCGCTGGTTGTCGTCCACGTAGACGCCAGAGCCGGGTTCGCCCTCCAGGTAGGGGCTGACCGTCATCAGGTATGCGCCGACGGTCACCCCCACACCGGCCGTGTCGGTGAGCGGAGCCACCGTCGGGACCACAACGTGGTGGCCGCGGTCGGCGAGCTCACGGGCCGCCGCATACGTGTCGAGCAGCTCGCCGAGCCGTCCGTCCGCGGTGACGTCGTCCGCGGTGACGAACCAGCGCGGCTGGTGCCGCCCGCTCACCACCCAGTGGTGGGCGCCGGCGCCGCGCGACAGGTGGGCGGCCGACCCGGCGCCCGGATCCCAGTGCTCGCGAACGACATCGAGGACGACGTCCGGCGTCACGTCCTCGGGTTCCGCGAGCATCGGCTCAGGAGAACAACCCGCGACCGAGCATCGCGGTGGTCAGCGACTCCTGCATCCAGGTGAGGAAGTCGTAGAACGAGGCGGCGTAAACGGCGGGGTCGTCGGGGTCGAGGGTGGCGATGCGCTCGTCGAGGACCAGCGCGTCTTCGTCGGTCCTGAGACCGAGCCGTTCGCCGAGGACCAGCCGGGTGTCGGTCAGCGCGACGAGAACCGCCTGGGCCTGCTCGCGGGTGAGCTCCAGCCGGTCGCCGCTAGCGCCGCGCAGCGCCTCGATCGCCGTCGCGAGGTTCGTCGCCTTCCGGTCACGCAGGTCGTGCTCGGTCAGCCGCCGGAACTCCGCGGCCACCTCCTCGTCGCCGCGGTGCGCGGTCGGGAGCAGTCGTTCGAGCGCTGGGTCGCGGTCGGCGGGATCCTCCACGGGCTCCTGGTCGCCTGCCGCCACCGACACCCCCAGGCCGGCGACGATGTCGTCGAACGCGTCGCCGGTCGGCGTCGGCTCCGAGGTCTCGACGGGGGCGACGATCTCGCGGGTCTGCTCCATAAGCCCGGCCACGACACCGCGCTCCATCTCGTCGAACTTCGCGACGAAGCGGTCGCCCTTGCGCCGGAACGCTCGTGCCACGGCTCAGGCGTCCTTCTCGAAGGTGGCCCACAGCCCGAACCCGTGCATCGCCTCGGTGTCGCGTTCCATCTCCTCGCGGCTCCCGTGCGCCACGACCGCCTTGCCCTTGGTGTGGACGTCGAGCATGAGCTTCTCGGCCTTGCTGCGCGGATACCCGAAGTACGTCTCGAACACGTAGGTCACGTAGGACATGAGGTTGACCGGGTCGTTCCACACCAGGGTGATCCAGGGCACGTCGACCTCGAGGTTCTCGAGGATCTCGGTGCTGCGCTCCTCCACGGGAGCCAGCGACCCTGAGATCGTCCCAGAGATACCCACCGGTCCACCCTAGGCTGTCGCCGTGGCGAGTACCGCGCTGCTCACGGACCACTACGAGCTGACCATGGTCGAGGCGTCGCTGCGCAGCGGTGCGGCCCAGCGACGTTGCGTCTTCGAGGCGTTCGCCCGCCGGCTGCCGGAGGGACGCCGGTACGGCGTCGTTGCTGGCACGGGCCGGTTCCTCGAGGCGCTCCAGGAGTTCCGGTTCGGGGAGGCCGAGATCGAGGAGCTGCGCCGGCGCAGAGTCGTCGACGAAGCGACCTGCGACTGGCTGGCCGGCTACCGCTTCTCCGGGGACGTCAGCGGGTATGCCGAGGGCGAGGTCTACTTCCCCGGCTCACCGGTGCTGGTCGTCGAGTCCTCCTTCGCGGAGGGCGTCGTCCTGGAGACCCTCGTCCTCTCGATCCTCAACCACGACACGGCAATTGCGTCGGCGGCGTCCCGGATGACGGCCGCGGCTGGTGGCCGCCCGTGCATCGAGATGGGGTCCCGGCGGACGCACGAGGAGGCCGCGGTGGCGGCCGCGCGCGCGGCATACATCGCGGGGTTCTCGACGACCAGCAACCTCGAGGCCGGCCGTCGTTACGGCGTGCCCACGGCCGGGACCGCCGCGCACGCGTTCACCCTCGTCCACAACACCGAGCGCGAGGCGTTCGAGGCGCAGGTGGCCAGTCTGGGGCCGGGAACCACGCTGCTGGTCGACACGTATGACGTGACCGAGGGTGTCCGGACCGCCGTCGAGGTCGCCGGGCCGTCGCTCGGGGCGGTACGCCTCGACTCGGGCGACCTGGTTGAGCAGGCCCGCCTGGTCCGCAAACAGCTGGACGAGCTCGGGGCGACGTCGACGCGGATCGTCGTCACCTCCGACCTCGACGAGTACGCGATTGCCTCCCTCGCGTCCGCGCCGGTCGACGCATACGGGGTGGGGACCCAGCTGGTGACCGGTTCCGGGGCGCCGACGGCGAGCATGGTCTACAAGCTCGTGTCCCGGTCCGACGACGACGGCGTGATGCGGTCCGTCGAGAAGAAGAGCGAGTCGAAGACCTCCGTCGGCGGTCGTAAGTGGGCGATGCGGCGGCTCTCGCCTGACGGTGTCGCGGAAGCCGAGGTCGTGGGGATCGAGGAGCGCCCGGCGGACGACGGCGACGACCGTCCCCTGATGGTCGACCTGGTCAGCCTCGGCCAGACGTTGGCGGCGCCAGATCTCGACGCCGCTCGGGCGCGGCACGCCGCGTCTCGCGCCGAGCTCCCCGCGACCGCCCTCCAGCTGCAGCGGGGCGACGTCGCCTTGCCCACGGTGTTCGAGAGCTGAGCCGCCGCATACGAGCGAGCTCCCAGCGCTGGGGCCTACGTTCGGCCCATGCAGACCATTGCCGTCGCCGCCGACTCGATCTGGTCGGACATGTTCACCTTCCAGGTGCCGCCCGTCGAGAAGGTCATCCGGACCGTCGTCGTGTACCTGGTGATCGCGATCCTCATCCGCCTGTTCGGGAGGCGGATGCTCGCGCAGCTGAACCTGTCCGACCTCGTCGTCGTCCTGTTGCTCTCGAACGTCGTGCAGAACGCGATCATCGGCGACGACAACTCCGTCGTCGGTGCGGTGCTCGGCGCGACGGTCCTGGTGGTGTTCGACTACGTCGTCGACCGAGTTGCGTACATGATCAAGCACTCCGAGCGGGTGCTGGATGGTCCGCCGGTCGTCCTGGTCGAGGACGGCGAGGTGCGTCAAGACCAGCTGCGGCGAGTGGGCATCCGCGACGCGGAGCTGAGGACGATCCTCCACCGGAACGGCGCGGACCACGCGACGGAGGTCGAGTACGCCATGCTGCGCCCCGGCGGGGCGTTCGACGTTGCGCTGAAGCGCAAGGAGCAGAACGCCAACGCCGGGGAGCTCGAGGCGGCGGTTGCCCGGATCGAGGCGCGGATCGACGAGCGGTTCGCCGCGCTGGAGGCCCGGCTCCGCTGAGCGCTCGCCGCGCCCGTCAGCCGGCGATCACCACCGGCTGACCGTTCGCGACGAGCTTCCAGTCCTGCGTGGAGAACGTGGCCGCGTCGATGACCTTGTTGGCCGTGACCCAGTCGATGAGCATCTGCCGGATCTCGACCTGCGCGTTGTAGAGCACCGGCGCCGTCGTCACACCCGGGAATCCGCCGCCGCCGCTCTGGCGGTAGTTGTTGATGGCGATGACGAAGGCCTGGTTCGCAGTGACGGGAGCACCCGCATACTGCAGGTTCGTGATGCGCGACCCGACCGGCTGGGCGATGTCGATGTCGTAGGTCAGCTGCGCGTCGAGCCCGCCCATGATGTCGTAGTTGTAGTCGGGCGTGCCGTTCGGCGCGGTCGGGGTGACCGCGTTGGTGACCGCGTCGGCGGCGAACGGGCCGGTGTTGGCCACCTGCTTGAAGTACTGCGCGGAGTACTCGAGGTAGGCGAGCACCTGCGCACCGGTGAACTTGATGGCGAGCAGGGTGTTGTCGAAGATGTACAGCCCCGCGACGTCGCGAACGGTCACGTCGCCGGCCGGAATCGCGGCCGCCTTGTTGAAGGGCGCGGCGATCGAGAGGACCGGAGTGGCCGCGTCGGCGGTGCCGGCCAGCGCCTTCTTCACCGCGTCGGCCTGGACGTAATTGATGAAGTCCATGGCGGCGGTGTCCTCGTAGCGTGAGGTGGCCGCAGACATCGCCTGCTTCGAGGTGCCGATGACGCTGTTGACGTAGGTCAGGACCTTCTCGTGGGCCGGTCGAATGATGGCCGCGATCGTCGCGTCCTCCGGAACGGTGTTGGCGTTGTAGACCGTGCCGACGACCGCCGAGTCGTCGACGACCCACTGGCCCTTCACCTTGGCGAGGGGGATGTCCATCCGCGCCACGCGCATACCCCAGTAGAGCGGCTCGACGAGGAGAACCTTCTTGCCGGTGGCCTTGTTCGCGAT
>DASTNV010000112.1:0-12691 GCA_035762725.1 Lapillicoccus sp.
GTCCTCGTCGGTCCGGGCGGAGCCGGAAAGTCCACGCTGTTCGACCACCTCGTCGCGGCCCGAGTCCCCGGACGGCGTCCGCACGAGGGAGAGCGAGATCGATCGGTCGCGCTGTCCGTCGCCTCGTTCGAGAGCAACGGCCTGACCATCAACCTCATCGACGCGCCGGGGTTCCCCGACTTCGTCGGCGAGCTCCGGGCGGGGCTGCGCGCGGCGGACGCGGCTATTTTCGTCATCTCGGCGGCCGACGACATCGACGGCGCGACCGCCCTGCTGTGGCAGGAGCTCGCGGCGGTCGGCGTCCCACGGGCGGTCGCCGTCAGCAAGCTCGACATGCCCCGGTCCGACTACGACGACACGATCGCCCGCTGCCAGCGAGCGTTCGGCGACGCGCAGGCGCTCTACCTGCCGCTCCACGACGCCGACAAGGCGGTGGTCGGGTCGATGGGTCTGCTCAGCCAGCGGGTCTTCGACTCGTCGAGCGGCTCGCGGGTGGAGCGTGACCCGTCGTCGGACGAGGCCGGCGCGATCGAGGAGCGGCGCGGTCCGCTGATCGAGGCGATCATCGAGGAGTCCGAGGACGACTCCCTGCTCGACCGCTACCTCGAGGGTGAGGACATCTCGACCGACACGGTCATCGAGGACCTGCTCACCGCCGTGGCCAAGGCGACGTTCTTCCCGCTGGTCCCGATCTCGCCCGCGACGGGCGTGGGCCTCGAGGAGGTCCTCGAGGTCATCGAGCGCTGCTTCCCGTCGCCGGCAAGACGCCCAGTACCCACGGCATACAGCCCGGTCGGCGCCACCCTGCCGGCCCTGAGCTGCGACGTCGACGGACCGCTGGTGGCCGAGGTCATCCGGACGACGAGCGACCCCTACGTCGGCCGGCTGTCACTGGTTCGGGTGTTCTCCGGGACGCTGCGGGCCGACGAGGTCGTGCACGTGTCGGGTCACCTCGGCGAGTTCGTCGAACGGCGGGGCGGCATCCCGGTCGAAGGACACCGCGACCACGACGACGACGAGCGCGTGGGTCCGCTCAGCTCGCCGCTCGAGGACGCGATGCGGCCGACCAACCAGGGCATCGCCGGTTCGGTGGTCCTGGTCAGCAAGCTGTCGCACGCGGAGACCTCCGACACGCTGTCGGCCAAGGACCGGCCGGCGCTCATCGAACCGTGGGTGCTTCCGGAACCGTTGCTGCCCATTGCGATCCACGCGTCCAACAAGCGCGACGAGGACAAGCTCGCGGGTGCTCTCCAACGGCTCGTCGCCGAGGACGTGACGATGCGGATGGAGCACAACCCGGAGACCCACCAGGTCGTCCTCTGGACGATGGGCCAGGCCCACGTGGAGGAGATCCTCGGGCGACTACGCGACCGGTACGGCGTCGAGGTGGAGGCCGAGCCGTTCCGGACGGCGTTGCGCGAGACGTTCGTGCGCAAGTGCACCGTGCAGGGGCGGCACGTGAAGCAGAGCGGTGGGCACGGGCAGTACGCGGTGTGCCAGATCGAGATCGAGCCGCTGGAGCGGGGCGGTGGCATCGAGTTCGTCGACAAGGTGGTCGGCGGCGCGGTGCCGCGGCAGTTCATCCCGTCGGTCGAGAAGGGTGCGCGGGCGCAGCTCGAGAAGGGCGTGCTGTCGGGGTACCCCGTGGTCGACGTGCGGATCACGCTGTTCGACGGCAAGGCCCACTCTGTGGACTCCTCGGACATGGCCTTCCAGACGGCGGCCGCGCTGGCGCTCAAGGAGGCGGCCAACGACGCCACGGTGTCGCTGCTCGAGCCGATCGACAAGGTCGACATCACCGTTGACGATGACTACGTCGGTTCGGTGATGTCCGACCTGCGCGGGCGTCGTGGGGCGGTGCTCGGGACCGAGCCGGCCGAGGTGTCGGGGCGGACGGTGGTCCACGCCGAGGTTCCGCAGGTCGAGCTGTCGCGGTATCCGATCGACCTGCGCTCCGTATCGCACGGGACGGGGCTGTTCACCCGGGCGCTGCTCCGGTACGACTACATGCCGGCCGAGCTGGCCAAGCAGCAGCAGGTCAACGCGTAGCCGCTGGCGGCTGGCGATTACCCCACGATCGTGGGAACAAGCTGCCCCTCTGGGGTCTACTTGTTCCCACGATCGGCACGCGACACAGCGCCCGCGTAGCGGCGGGCTTGGACGCGCAGGGCCTCGACCAGTTCCGGTGGGTCCGTCACGTGGAAGTCCAGGCCCAGCATGCCGATCCACACGGCCACGACCTCCACGCTGTCGCCGCCGGTGACGAGTACCGAGTGGCCCTCGTCGACCGCCTCGACCACGCCGACCGTCGGGTTGATCCGGGCCAGTACCTCCTCGGCCGGCGCGTCCACCAATACCCGTGCATGCACCGCCCACCCCGCGAAGGCGACCTCCCGCAGCACGAACGACGTGTAGTCCTCTCCCGGAAACGTCACCGGCGAGAACCGCCGTCCCCCAGGGGTTTTCAGCGTCAGCCAGTCGACGCGGTAGGGCGCCCACGAGCCGGTACGCGCGTCGCGGGCCACGAGGTACCAGCGCCGTTGCCACGACACCAGCCGGTACGGCTCGACCTGGAGCCGGCGGTCCCCCGGATAGTCGAACCGCACCTCGACGCGGTCGCGGATCGCCGCCGCCAGCGCAGTGAGCAGGCCCGCGTCGACCACCGGGTCCTCGACATTGGAACCGGTGTTCTCCGGCCCCTTGACGACCGCCTGGTGCATCGCCGACACCTGCCGCTGCAGGTGGTGTGGCAGCACTGAGTCGAGCTTGGCCAGCGCCCGCGCCGATGTCTCCTCGATGCCGTCGATCCCCGTCGCCGCGCGCAGCCCGACTGCGACGGCCACTGCCTCCTCCTCGTCGAGCAGCAAGGGCGGCAGCGACGCACCCACCCCGAGCCGGTACCGCCCGTGCGGCCCGACCACCGCATCCACGGGGTACCCGAGCAGCCGGAGCCGGTCGACGTCCTTGCGCACCGTGCGGTCAGTCACTCCCAGCCGCGAGGCCAGCTCGGGCCCGGTCCAGTCGCGCCGCGACTGCATCAGCCCGAGGAGCGCGAGCAGCCGCGCCGAGCTCTCCAACATCGCCGAAAACTCCTCGGATTAACAGGAACGAAACGTTCCTGAACCTTTCCTAGCGTAGCGGTCATGACGAACACCACCGAGATCCGGCCCTTCACCATCGACATCCCCCAGGACGCCATCGACGACCTGCAGACCCGCCTGGCCAACACCCGCTACCCGCAGGCCGCTCCGGGCGACGCCTGGACCTACGGCACCCCGGTCGCCTACCTCCGCGACATGGTCGCCCAGTGGCAGCACTTCGACTGGCGCGCGCAGGAGGCGCGGATGAACGCCTACCCCAACTTCATCACCGACGTCGACGACCAGCCGATCCACTTCGTCCACGTCGCCTCGGCCGAGCCGAACGCCACACCGCTGCTACTCCTCCACACCTACCCTGGCTCGTTCGCCGAGTTCCTCGAGATGATCGGCCCACTCACCGACCCCGTCGCGCACGGCGGCCGCGCCGAGGACGCCTTCCACGTCGTCGTCCCCTCGATGCCCGGCTTCGGCTTCAGCACCCCGCTCAACCCGGCCCCCGACGGTGGCGACTGGACGATGGCCAAGGTCGCCCGCGCATACGACACCCTGATGCGCCGGCTCGGCTACGAGTCCTACGGCACCCACGGCAGCGACGGCGGCGCGATGGTCTCGCGCGAGCTCGCGGTGCTCAACCCCGAGGGCTTCCTCGGCGCGCACGTCCTCCAGCTCTTCTCGTTCCCCAGCGGAGCCGAGGGGGAGTTCGACGCGTTCGGGCCCAAGGAGTATGCAGCGCTGGAGTTCCTCGGTTGGTTCCAGTCGGTGGGCGGCTACAACGGGATGAACGGCACCCGGCCGCAGACCATCGCCGCCGCGCTCTCCGACTCACCGGTGGGCCAGCTGGCATACAACGAGCTGTTCGAGAACTTCGGCAATGGCACCAGCCTGGTGAGCGCCGAGCAGGTCCTGACCCAGGTCTCGCTCTACTGGTTGACCAACACCTCGGCCAACGCCGTGCGGTACCACTACACCGAGGGTCACTCCGGCGCGGAGCCGCGGGTCAGCCATGGCCGGACCGGCGTGGTCGTCTTCAAGGACGACTTCCAGACCATTCGGCCGCTGGCTGAGCGGGACAACGACAACATCGTCCACTGGACGGAGATCGATCGAGGCGGGCACTACGCGGCGCTCGAGGTGCCCGAGCTCCTCGTCGGGGACCTGCGGACCTTCTTCGCGAGCTGACCGCCCTGACGTTCGGGTCGGCCCCCGCCACCTGGCGGGGGCCAACCGTATGGTTCCAGCCAGGCAGCGGCTGCCGCCGGCGAGATGCCGCCCCGAGACTGGAGCCAACGCCCCGTCGACGATGACGGAGCCGACACGAGGAGACCCGCCATGACCACGGAAACGCCCGTCCGGCCGCCCTTCGACCCCGAGCTGTCCGCGGTTGCCGAAGGGGTTCGCGCCGTGCTCGGAACGCTCGATGAGGAGACTCTGCCGAAGCTCCGGGCGATCAGCGCCGAGGGCATTCCCGGCATCGCCGCCGCCGACCTCACGGCCGGCGGTCAGGTCATCCTCGAGGAGCACACCGCCGCCGGCCCGGAGGGCGCACCGGACATCACCCTGCTCGTCCTTCGGCCGGCGACCGGCAGCGGTCCCTGGCCGGCGATCTACCACACGCACGGTGGCGGCATGGTCGTCGGCGACCGCCGGACGGGACCCGAGATGTTCCTCCCCTACATCACCGAGATCGGCGCGGTGGTCGTCTCGGTCGAGTACCGACTGGCCCCCGAGCACCCGGACCCCGCGCCCGTCGAGGACTGCTACGCCGGCCTGGTCTGGACGGCGAAGCACGCCGAGGAGCTCGGCATCGACCCCGACCGCATCCTCATCGCCGGCGCCAGCGCGGGCGGCGGGCTGGCGGCCGGCACCGCGCTGTTGGCCCGCGACCGTGGCTTCCCGAACCTGACCCACCAGGTGCTCATCTGCCCCATGATCGACGACCGCCTCGAGACGCCGAGCAGCCGCATGCTCGACTGCGAGGGCGTCTGGGACCGCAACGACAACCTCTACGGCTGGACCGCGCTCCTCGGCGACCGCCGCGGCGGTGACGACGTGTCGATTTACGCCGCACCCGCGCGGGCGACCGACCTCTCCGGCCTGCCCCGCAGCTACGTCGACGTCGGCACGGTCGAGTCCTTCCGCGACGAGGCGATCACGTATGCCATGCGGCTGGCCCAGGCGGGGGTCAACGTCGACCTCCACGTGTGGGGCGGCGGGTTCCACGGGTTCGACCTCATGGCGCCGCACGCCGCGGTCAGCCGGGCGGCTCAGGCGGCCCGGGACGAGTTCCTCCGGCGCGCGCTGGAGGGCTGACCCCCTGCGATGATGGTCGCCTGCCGATGACGACAGCGGAGGCCACGGATGCGCGAGCTCATCGGGCGGCTTGAGGTCGTCGACGACGACGCCGCCAGTGCGCTCCGCGTCATTGCCCACTTCGACGGTCTCGTCGACGAACGGGCGTCCGGGCCGGCCATGCTGCGGGCGGCCGCGGCCCTCGCGGGCTGCCCCGCCGCCTGGCACGACAGCGACTCGGGGATGACCCGACGCGTCGACGCGGTGGGGCGAACGCTCGGCGCGGGGACCTGGCAGACGGGCTGGCCGAGGGTCGCCCTCGACGGGGGCCGGGGCGGCGCAGTCTGGCTCGAGCGGGCCGACGTCCCCGGTCCGCTCGACCAGCTGATCCTCGAACGGCTCGGTAAGGCCCTCGACACAACGGCCGGCCCGCGGGTCGACGCCGGCCGGGTGGCCCATGCCGTGCGGGTCGCCTGCGATCCGGATCTCACGGTCGCGGAGCGGCGACCCGCGGTGGAGTCGCTGGGGCTATCCGCTCGGGTGGCGGTATGGGCGGTCCGGGATGCGTCAGTTGGGCTCGCCGTACGGCGCCAGGCGACGGTCGACGGCGTGACCGTGGCGCTGCTCGACGACGGTGCCGCGGCTCCGACCCTGACCGCTCCGATCCGCGTCGGAGCGGCGACCGCGGCCGTGGACGACCTCCCGCGCGGCCTGGCCTGCGCTCGGATCGCGTTGGGGCTCAACGGGTTCGCCAGTGGTCCGGATCGCGTGCTCCGCTACGAGGACCTGGGTGGGCTGGCGGCGCTGGTCGAGCAGGTCTCTCCGGAGTGGGCGGCGGAGGTTCCCGACGTCGCCGTGCTCGAGAGCCTGCTCCCGAACCATCCGTGGCTTCCGGACACAGTGTTCGCGATCGTCGCCAACGGGAGTATGCGACAGGCCGCGGCGGTCCTGCACGTGCACCACTCCACGCTGCAGGAACGGCTCACCTGGCTGGACGGTCGGCTCGGCTTCCCGGTGTCCGGTGGTTCGGGCCGCGAACGGCTCGCGATCGCCCTCTCACTCTGGCGGATCGCCCACTCAGCACCCCCCGCCTGATTTCACCTAATAGGAGCGCAGGGGTTATGAGGAGCGCAGCGGTCGGAATTCCGACCGCTGCGCTCCCATTGACCGCTGCACTCCTATTAGGTACGAAAGCGCGGGGCGGGTCAGCGGAGGACGAGTGTGTCCGCCTCGGCGTCGAGGTCGACCTTCACCGTGCCGCCGTCGCGAACCTCGCCGGACAGCAGCGCCTTGGCCAGCCGGTCGCCGATCTCCTTCTGTACCAACCGACGCAGCGGCCGAGCACCGAAGGTCGGGTCGTACCCGGTCAGCGCCAGCCACTCCTTGGCGGCCTCCGACACCTCCAGCGTGATCCGACGGTCGTGGAGGCGGTTGGCCAGGGCGTGCACCTGGAGGTCGACGATCTGGGTGAGGTCCTCAGTGGACAGCGGGTCGAAGATGACGATCTCGTCGAGCCGGTTGAGGAACTCGGGCTTGAACGTCGCGCGCACCACGCCGAGCACCGCTTCCTTGCGAGACTCGGGCGTCAGCAGCGGGTCGACGAGGAACGCCGAGCCGAGGTTCGAGGTCATCACGAGGATGACGTTGCGGAAGTCCACGGTCCGGCCCTGGCCATCGGTCAGGCGACCGTCGTCCAGCACCTGCAGGAGGATGTCGAAGGTCTCCGGGTGCGCCTTCTCGACCTCGTCGAGCAGGACCACGGAGTACGGCCGACGCCGCACCGCCTCGGTGAGCTGGCCGCCCTCCTCGTACCCGACGTAGCCCGGAGGCGCGCCGATCAGTCGCGCCACCGCGTGCCGCTCCGAGTACTCCGACATGTCGATGCGGACCATCGCCCGCTCGTCGTCGAAGAGGAAATCGGCCAGCGACTTGGCCAGCTCGGTCTTACCGACACCGGTCGGACCGAGGAAGAGGAACGAGCCGGTCGGCCGGTCGGGGTCGGAGATTCCGGAGCGAGCCCGGCGCACCGCATCGGACACCGCACGCACCGCGTCGGTCTGGCCGATCAGCCGGGCGCCGAGGTGCTGCTCCATGTGGAGTAGCTTCTCGGTCTCACCCTCCATCAGCCGTCCGGCGGGGATGCCCGTCCACGACGAGATGACGTCGGCGATGTCGTCGGCCGCCACCTCGTCCTTGACCATGACGTCCGCGCCGGCCGCCGCCGACTCGTCTCGAGTCGCCTGCTCCAGTTCCCTTTCGACAGAAGGGATCTGGCCGTACAGGATCGCCGAGGCGCCGCCGAGGTCACCCTCGCGCTGCAGCCGCTCGGCCTGCGACCGCAGCTCGTCGAGCCGGGACTTGAGGTCGCCGACCCGGTTCAGGCCGGCCTTCTCGGCCTCCCATCGTGCGTTGAGCCCGTCGAGCTGCTCCTGCCGGTCGGCGAGGTCCTGCTGCAGGCGGGCCAGCCGCTCGCGCGACGCCTCGTCGGTCTCGGCCTGCAGGTGCAGCTCCTCCATCTTCAGGCGGTCGACCTGGCGTCGGAGCTCGTCGATCTCGACCGGGCTGGAGTCGATCTCCATCCGCAGCCGCGACGCCGCCTCGTCGATGAGGTCGATCGCCTTGTCGGGCAGCTGACGTCCGGTGATGTACCGGTCCGACAGCGACGCCGCGGCGACGAGGGCCGCGTCGGCGATCGCCACCTTGTGGTGCGCCTCGTACCGTTCCTTGAGCCCGCGCAGGATGGCGATCGTGTCCTCGACCGACGGCTCGCCGACGAAGACCTGCTGGAACCGCCGCTCCAGGGCAGCGTCCTTCTCGATGTGCTTGCGGTACTCGTCGAGGGTCGTCGCGCCGACCAGGCGCAGCTCGCCGCGGGCCAGCATCGGCTTGAGCATGTTGCCGGCATCCATGGTGCCTTCGCCGGTCGCGCCGGCGCCCACGACCGTATGCAGCTCGTCGATGAAGGTGATGACCTGGCCTTCCGACCCGGTGATCTCCTCGAGCACGGCCTTCAGCCGCTCCTCGAACTCACCGCGGTACTTCGCGCCGGCCACCATCGCGCCGAGATCCAATGACACCAACGATTTTCCCCGCAGGCTCTCCGGCACATCGCCCGCGACGATCCGCTGGGCGAGGCCCTCGACGACGGCGGTCTTGCCGACGCCCGGCTCGCCGATGAGGACGGGGTTATTCTTGGTCCGGCGGGAGAGCACCTGCACGACGCGCCGGATCTCGGCGTCCCGGCCGATGACCGGGTCCAGCCGGCCCTCGCGGGCGGCCGCGGTGAGGTCGGTGCCGTACTTCTCCAGGGCCTGGAAGCTCGACTCCGGGTGTTCCGAGTCGACTCGGCGGCCGCCGCGCAGCTGCGGGATGGCAGCCTCGATCGCACCGGCGTCGAGGCCGAAGTCTCCGGTGCGCGCGAGCGCCAGGAGCAGGTGGTCGGTCGACACGAAGGTGTCGCCCATGGACGCCATCAGCGACCGAGCGCTCTCCAGGACGGCCAGCGCGCCGCGGGACAGCTGAGGCTGCGGCACCGACGAGCCGCTCACCGACGGCAGCGCGGCGAGGAGGCGGTCCGCCGTTGCGACGGCGCCGGCCACCGTCGTCCCGGCCGCCTCGAGCAGCGCGGGGGTGGTCGTGTCGGGCTGCTCGGCGAGGGCCTTGAGCAGTGCGGCGGGCTCGATCTGAGGGTGTCCGTTCGCGGCTGCGGTGCGGGCCGCGGCGGCCAGGGCCTCGTTGGCCTTGGTCGTCAGCTGCAGGTCCATGCGGGTGGTGTGCTCCTTCGGTCGGCAAAGTCGGCAAGGGGTATGCGTCTTCAGGGACAACGTCGGGCAAAGTTGAGTCTATTCCGCTCAGGTTTACCCTGGGAAGTATGCACGTGGAGGCCGTGCTCGGCGACATCACCACCGAGCGCGTTGACGTCGTCGTCAACGCGGCGAACCGGTCGCTGCTCGGTGGCGGCGGGGTCGACGGCGCCATCCACCGGGCCGCCGGGCCGCGGCTGTTGGCCGCCTGCCGGGAGGTGCGGCGGGACGCATACCCAGACGGTCTTCCCGTCGGCGCGGCCGTGGCGACCACCGGTGCCAACCTCCCGGCCCGATGGGTCGTTCACACCGTCGGCCCGAACTGGTACCGCGGCCAACGCGATCCGCAGCTGCTGCGAAACTGCTTCACCCGATCGCTCGATGTGGCCGCGAAGCTCGGCGCTCGTTCGGTGGCTTTCCCGGCGGTGAGCGCCGGGGTCTACGGCTGGCCGGCCTCGACGGTTGCGGCGATCGCCGTCGCGGCGGTTCATGACGAGCAGCACGGATCCGGGGTGGAGCTGGTCCGGTTCGTCCTGTTCAGCGAGGCCGTTCACGACGAGTTCCAGCGCGTCCTCGCCGATCGAGGCGCCGACCCGGCAGGCTAGGACCGTGACCACGACGGACCGCAGCGAACTCCACGATCTCGAACGCGAGCTCACGCGGTTCTGGCGGCGGTCGCGGGTCTCTTCGACATCGATCGCCGCCGAGGTGCACCCCGATCTCGACGTGGCGTCGTACACCGTGCTGGTGACGATCTCCGACCTCGAGCGCTCTCTCCCCGGCGGCGTCCGCGCCATCGACGTGGCCGACACCCTCGGGCTGCACAAGTCGACGATGAGCCGCAACATCGCCGTCCTCGAACGGCTGGGCCTGCTCACCCGCGAGCCGTCGCCCGAGGACGCGCGGGCGCGAATTCTCACCATCACCGAGCCGGGCCGCAGTTCGCTCGACACGGCGATCAGCGCCCGTCGCGCCCGTGTCTCGAGCATTCTCGGGCGCTGGTCGGCTGACGACGTCCGCGACCTGGCCCGGCTGCTGGGCCAATTGAACGACGACCTCGCCCAGTGACCGGGGCCTGACTACGTGGCCCTCATCACCGGCATGTAGATCCAGGGCACAGTGCAGCTGTCGTTGTCGAAGTCTCCCGGCGTCGAGCTGCCGCAGTAGAGCGCATAGATGTAACCCGCGGGGCGGGGAAGGTTCACGGCGAGGTCGTACACCAGGTTGCCGGGATCATCAGGAGTGGTGCCGACGTACTCGCACGCGACGGCGCTCGTGAAGGGCTTGCCCAGTCCCGTCGTCCATGGCGAACATCGCCAGTCATGATCGGGAGCCGTCTGGGTGAACGTTGCGCCGGAGGTGAAGGCGATCGTGACCCACAGCGGCGTCGTCACATCGCCACCGCCGTCGAACTCGACCGACACGAGGTTGTCGGTCTTGCCATTCACCAATGGGCCTGCCGATGGGTCGATGAGGAAGGGGAACTCCGGCGACCCCACCACCCGGCTCTCACATCGAAACGACCTCGCCGGCGCAGGCATCGTGTCCACCACCGCCGACGACGACGTCCAGTCCGGGGCCACCGCAGATCGTGTCACACCGCCGAGGCCGAGCACCACGTCGTCGCCGCCGAGCGCGGCGATCACGTCGTTACCTGAGGTGCCGCGCAGAACGTCCCGGCCCTGAGTGCCGACGATGGTTGCGGGCTGGCCTCCACACGTCACCGGCGCGCCGGCCTGGGCGGATGCGGCTCCGCCGAGAGCCAGGAAGCCGGCGGCGGCTAGGCCTCGTTCGGTCAGGAGGATCTTTGGTTGTGTTGATCAACTTTCTGCGATATAGTTGATCTCATCAACCAACTGGAGTATGCCATGACCGTCAGCGAACCTGTCGCCCTCGAGATCGTCGGGGCCCTGTCCGGCCTGATCCGCACCGCTCGGTCGTACTCACACCTGCGGCACGAGCAGCTCGGACCCACTGGCATCGCGCTGGCCATCCTCAAGCGGCTCGCCGACCAGCCGAGCCGATCGGGCGACATCGCCTGCGCACTGGGGGTGTCCGCGTCCGCGGTGTCGCGGGCCGTCGCGACGGTCGAGGCGCTGGGCTACGTCGCCCGGCAGACCGACCCGGTCGACGCTCGAGCCCACGTGCTCTCGCTGACCCCGTCCGGCGTCAGCTTCCTCGCCGAGCAGCACCGCGAGCACGCCCGCCGGGTGGCCGCGGTCCTCGAAGGCTGGGACGACGCCAAGGCCCGCGCCGTCCTCGACGGCCTGACCGAGCTTGACACCGCACTCGCCCGCACCGTTGCGGACATGCGCACCGGCATACCCACACTCTCCCCCTTGACCACCGCGTTCGCCGACAGCGTCGCCGACGACACCACCTCGAACCAGGAGCAGAAGGCGTACGCATGACGCTGACCACCGACCGACCCTCCGACCTCGACGAACGCCGGCCCAAAGGCCGGCACCGCGCAACGACCACTGACCGCGCGATCTCCGTGCCCGGCGAGATGACGCACGGCGAGATCCTCCGCGCGATGACCGGGCTGCTCGCGGCGCTGTTCACGGCGATGCTCTCCGCGACCATCGTCGCCACGGCCCTACCGACGATCATCGGCGACCTGCAGGGCACGCAGAGCCAGTACACCTGGGTCATCACCGCCTCGCTCCTCGCGACGACGGTGACCACCCCGATCTGGGGCAAGCTCGCCGACCTGTTCAGCAAGAAGGTCCTCGTCCAGAGCGCGACGGTCGTCTTCGTCCTTGGGTCGGTCGCCGCCGGCCTGGCCCACAACGTCCCCTTCCTCATCGCGTGCCGGGTCATCCAGGGCATCGGGATGGGTGGGCTAACCGCGCTGACCGCGGCGATCATGGGCGCCATCGTGGCGCCGCGCGAGCGGGGCCGGTACTCCGGCTACATGGGCGCAGTCATGGCCGTCTCGACGGTCAGCGGGCCGCTGCTCGGTGGCTTCGTCGTCGACACGTGGGGCTGGCGCTGGACGTTCTACGTCTGCGTGCCGCTCGCGATCATCGCCCTCATCGTCATCCAGCTCCAGCTGCACCTCCACACGGTCAAGCGGCAGCCGCGGATCGACTACCTGGGGGCGTTCCTCATCGCCGTGACGGCCAGCCTGCCGCTGCTGTGGGTCACCTTCGCGGGTGTCGACTTCCCGTGGTGGTCATGGCAGTCAGCGGCGTTCGTCGTCGCCACGCTGGTGCTCGGGTGGGTCACCCTCCGGGTCGAGCGTCGGGCGCCGGAACCGTTGGTACCGCTGAAGGTCCTGGCCAACCGGACCGCCATCCTCGCCATCGTCGCGAGCATCTCCGTGGGCATCGCGATGTTCGGCGGGACGACGTTCCTCGGCCAGTACTTCCAGGTGGCCCAGGGCTACAGCCCGACCAAGGCCGGCCTGATGACCATCCCGCTGATGGTCGCCGCCATGCTCTCCTCGACCGTGGCCGGTCAGATCATCAGCCGGACCGGGCGGTGGAAGGCGTT
>DASTNV010000113.1:0-47695 GCA_035762725.1 Lapillicoccus sp.
CGCCGCCTCGAGATCGTCTGCGAGCACGCCGGCATCGACGAGGACCGCGCCAAGGCGTGGACCATCGTCCGAGAGGTCGACAACGCGGCCGATCCGGCCGAGCCGCCGGGCCGGGCCACCCTGGCCGTCGCGATCATCAAGGCCATGAACGACTAGCCCCACGTCAGTGGCAGGCTGGCGGCATGGCGAACCGCCTCGCCGCTGCGACCAGTCCTTACCTGCTCCAGCACCGCGACAACCCGGTCGACTGGTGGGAGTGGTCGGCCGAGGCGTTCGACGAGGCGAAACGTCGCGACGTCCCGGTGTTCCTCTCGGTGGGGTACTCCGCCTGTCACTGGTGCCACGTCATGGCCCACCAGTCGTTCGAGGACGAGTCGGTCGCTGAGGTTCTCAACGAGGGGTACGTCTCGGTCAAGGTCGACCGTGAGGAGCGACCGGACGTCGACTCCGTCTACATGGCGGCAACCCAGGCGCTCACCGGTCAGGGCGGCTGGCCGATGACCGTCCTCATGACGCCCGACCGCGAACCGTTCTTCTGCGGGACGTACTTCCCCAAGGAGCAGCTGCTCCAGGTCCTCGACGCGGTGACCGACGCCTGGCGGAACCGTCGTGACGAGGTCCTCACCAGCAGCACGAACATCGTCAGCGCCCTGCGGTCCGCAGCGACCCCGCCACCGCACGCCCTCACCACGGGACACCTCGATGCGGCGGCCGCGGCGCTTTGGCCCCAGTTTGATTCCGCCAGAGGGGGATTCGGCCGCGCGCCCAAGTTCCCGCCATCCCTCGTCCTCGAGTTCCTGCTGCGATACCACGCCCGCACCGGCGACGCTTCCGCGCTGGAAATGGTGGCCGCGACCGGCGAGGCGATGGCCCGCGGCGGCCTCTACGACCAGCTGGCCGGCGGCTTCGCGCGGTACTCCGTCGACGTCTCGTGGGTGGTGCCGCACTTCGAGAAGATGCTCTACGACAACGCCCTGCTCACCCGGTTCTACGCGCGCTGGTGGCGCGCCACCGGTTCGCCGCTCGCCGAGCGAGTCGCCCGCGAGACGGCCGACTTCATGATCCGCGACCTCGGGAGCCGGGAAGGCGGGTTCGCCAGCGCGCTCGACGCCGACGCCGCCGGCGTCGAAGGCCTCACGTATGCCTGGAGTCGCCTTCAGCTCGCGGCGGTCCTCGGTGCCGAGGACGGTTCGCGGGCGGCCGAGCTGCTGCAGGTCACCGAGGAGGGCACCTTCGAGGACGGCCTGTCGACGCTCCAGCTGAGGAACGACCCGGACGACCCGGCCTGGTGGGCCGAGATCCGTCGCCGACTGCTCGTCGCGCGGGAAGGGCGGCCGCAGCCCGGCCGGGACGACAAGGTCGTCACCGCCTGGAACGGCCTGGCCGTCGCAGCGCTCGCCGATCTCGGCGCGCTGCTTGGCGAGTCCAGCTACCTCGACGCCGCGCGCTCCTGCGCCGCGTTCCTCCTCGACAACCACCTCGTCGACAGTCGGTTGCGCCGCTCGTCCCGCGACGGCGTAGCCGGTCACGCCGTCGGTGTGGCCGACGACTACGGCGACCTCGCCGAGGGGCTGCTCGCCCTGCACCAGGCCACTGGCGAGCCGCGGTGGCTGACGGAGGCCGGCGACCTGCTCGACACCGCGCTGGCGCGGTTCGGCGCCGACGACGGCGGGTTTCACGACACCGCCGACGACGCCGAGACCCTGTTCACGCGCCCGAGAGCCCTGGGCGACAACGTCGAACCGTCCGGCACGACCGCCCTGGCCGGGGCGCTGCTGACCTACGGGGCACTCACCGGTTCCACCCGCCATCTGGACTCGGCCTCCGCGGCGGTCGACGCGGTCGGCGCGGTCGCGACCCAGAACCCGCGGTTCGCCGGCTGGGCCCTCGCGGTGGCCGAGGCGCGAGCAGCCGGTCCGCTGCAGATCGCCGTTGTCGGCTCCGGCACGGAGGCCGAGGCGCTCCTCGATGTCGCCCGGGCAGCCACGTCACCCGGGCTGGTCGTCGTCGCCGGCGACCCCGACGCGACCGGCATCCCGTTGCTCGCCGACCGGCCGCTCGTCGACGGGCGAGCCGCCGCATACGTGTGTCGCGGGTTCGTCTGCGACCGGCCGACCACCGACCCGGAGGAGCTGCGGCGACAGCTTCAGACCGCGAACGTCTGAGCGCCAGAAGCGTTGCGGGAGAACAGTTCCAGCGTCGACTCGTCGCCCACGAACAGGGCCGTCGCCCACACGTCGGCCCAGAGCAGGGAGTCCGCGACGACGGTGCGAGAGCCGGTCCGGTCGACCATGCGGCCGGCTCGCGGGTCGTACAGGTGGGCACCACGAGCCGCGGTTCCGGAAGTGGCCACAGCACCGCGGGTCAGGGGGACGACGGCGACCATGCGGGACCTGTCCTCTGGATCCTCGACCCCGATCCGCCAGGCCGCCGCGTCCTCGCCCACCGGCGCCACGTGAGCGTGCCGGCCAACGAGCACGTCACCGCCGGCGTTGACCGCCCACGCGGTCGCCGGCAGACCGGTGAGCTCGACCGAAGCGCGGTCCACCGCCCAGCCCTTGACCAGGCCGGTCGGGTCGTACCGCACCACCCCGTCGGCGTCCGGAAGCCAGGCCGTGAAGGCGCCGCCGGTGCGCTCCGCCGCCTCGCCGCACAACGCCGCCACTTCGGCCAGCAGCGGGTCCACGTCGACGGCCTCGCCACGCCGCTGGCGGCTGATCGGCGAGTCGGGTCGGTACGTCGAGAAGAGCTCGTCGAGACGCACCAGCTCGGCGTATGCGGCGGCCACCGCCCGCTCCGCCTCCGGACCGCGGACGTCGGGTCCGCGCAGGTGGATGCTCACGGGCAGGCCCATGATCTGCTCCACCCAGGCCCGTCGGGTCACGCACTGGCCTTGTCAATGGCCGACTGCAGCGACTGCATGTACCCCATCGACGTCAGCGTCGCCCCGGACACCAGGTCGAGATGAGAGCTCTGGTTCGCGACGGCCTCGGCGTTGAGGATCGGGACCGCGCGGTCGTTGATGAGCTCGTCGTGGCGGTCCCGGTTCGGCACCTGGAGGGCCTCGACCGACGCGATCTTCCCGTCCTCCACCGTGATCCGGACCTGCACCACCCCGAACCGAGTGACGACGGCCTCGCCGTCGAAGGTGCCAGAGGCTGGGAGCTCCACGTCGGTGCCGCCCCGCTCGCGCGCCGCCACCGACGCCTGGCTCGGGGCGAACCGGCTCGACGTTGAGGTGTGGTAGCTGAACAGCAACACGAGAACAGTCACCGTGCCGAGCGCCCACACGGCAATGCGCCTCACCAGACGAACCTTTCCACGTGGATCCGATCCGGGAGAACGCCGGCGCCCAACGCCGCGTTCCGGGCGTGCTCCATCCACTGCGCGTTCCCGCAGAGGTAGAGATCGCGCTCGGCCACATCGGGAACCAGGTGGAGCAGCGCCTCGACGTCCTCCAGATGGGCCGCGGAGTCGGGCAGCCAGCTGTCCCGTCCCCGGATGCGCGGGCCGGCGATCGTCACGACGCGCGCTCCGCGATCGAGGGCGAGCGCTGCCAGCTCGTCGCGGAACAGCACGTCGGCGATCGAGTGGACCCGATAGAGCAGCACGACGTCGCCGGGCCGCTGGGGCAGTCCCTCGAGCAGCGCCCGCATCGGGGTCACCCCGATCCCGGACGCCATGAGCAGCACCTTGTCGCCGGAACGCACCCCCTCGTGCAGCCGTCCGTAGGGTCCCTCGACGAACACCCGGGCGCCCGGTTTCAGCTGGTCGAGGCCGGTCGAGCCGTCGCCGACGTGGACCGCCGTGATCCGCATCCGGCTGCCGTCCGGGGCCGCCGACAGGGAGAACGGGTGCGCCCGGGTCCAGCCCGGCCGGTCGAGGAACCGCCACAGCAGGTACTGGCCGGCCCGGGCGCCGAGCCGGTCGAGGTCCCGGCCCGAGACGACCACCGTGGTCACGCCGAAGGTCTCGCGCCGCACCTCGTCGACGACCAGCTGGTGCCGGCGGGAGCGAACCAGTGGCAGCACCACCCGGAACCCGATCACGCAGCCGGCGGCGACCGCATACAGGGTCCACCAGAACACCGTGGCGGCGAGGTTCCCGACGAAGTCCTGGCCGGTCCACAGCTGGTGCGGCAGCGCCAGCGCGACGCCGAGGTAGGCGTAGAGGTGGATGAGGTGCCACGACTCGTACCGCAACCGGGCCCGAGCGGCCCGCATCGAGGTGACGACGACCATGACCAGGCAGACCGTCCCGGCGACCGCCAGCAGCATCCCTGGGTAGTTGACGACGAAGTCGACCATGGTCCCCCAGATCCCCAGCTGCGTCGACGCGGCGTACCCAAGCGTCGTGAGGACAAGGTGGGCGAGCATCAGGTTGAACGAGGTGAAGCCCACCAGCCGGTGGGTGCGCACGATCGAGTCCTGGCCGAACGCCTTCTCCAGGAACGGGATCCGGGCCATGAGGATGACCTGGATGAGCAGCAGGTTCGACGCGAGGAGTGCGGTCAGTCGCCCGAACGCGTGCAGCGCACCAGCCAGCGAACCGAGTTCCTGTGGGGCCTGCCCGGCCACCCAGAGGGCCAGGACGATGACGATGGAGAGCAGGCCGAGAGCCATCGCCAGCTGCCGCCACCACCGCGGGTCCATGGACGGGCCGCCTCCCGTGGTCCGTGCGAGTCCGTCGACCACTCGAGCGATGAGGTGCCTCGTCGACGGTTCCGCGGTCACCACGGGAACGCCCGTGACGACATCCTGAGCCGCCTCTCTGTGGGTCCTCTGTGGCCAGTCCATGTCAGGGCCACACCCCCAACAGCTGGAGGGAGATCCGCACGATGAAGGCCGAGACGACGACGATGAAGACGATGCGGACGAACCCGCTGCCGAACCGCACCGCGGTCCGCGCGCCGATGTACCCGCCGAGCAGGTTTCCCGCGGCCATGAGGAGGCCGATCTTGACCATGATGTAGCCGCCAGGAGCGAAGACCACGAGCGCGCCGAGGTTCGTGGCCACGTTGGCGATCTTCGCCTTGGCGCTGGCCTCGAGGAACGCGTACCCCATCAGCCCGACGAGCGCGAAGACGAGGAACGAGCCGGTCCCCGGGCCGAGCGCGCCGTCGTAGATCCCGATGACGAACCCGATGACCATCGCCGCCACCCGGTGCTTGTGACCGCTCCAGCGCAGGGTGGTCTCCCGACCCAGGTCCGGTTTGAGCAGGATGTACGCGCCGACGACTATGAGGCAGACGAGGACGATCGGGTTGAACGCCGACTTCGGGATGTGCAGCCCGATCAGCGCGCCGATGATCGACCCGACGAAGGCGACCCCCGCCATCGGGAGCGCGGTCTTCAGGTCGGGGTGGACCCGCCGGTAGTAGGTCACGGCGCTCGTCGTCGTCCCGAAGATCGAGCTGAACTTGTTCGTCGCGAGGATCTGGGCGGGCGACGCGGTCGGGAACCCGAGCAGGAGCGCGGGCAGCTGGATGAGGCCGCCGCCACCGACCACCGCGTCGACCCAGCCGGCGACGATGGCCGCACCGGCCACGAAGGCGACGGTGAGCACCGTGGGGTCCACCGAGGCGTCGGGCATGTCCGATCAGCGCCGTCCGTGCCACCGCAGGGTGATGTCGAGAACGTCGAGCAGCTCGTGCACCACGGCGTCCGGTGTCGCGTCGTGGGCCACCTGCTGGCTCGCCGGGATGTCGCTGTGCGGCACGAGGATCGCGCGCATACCGACCGACTGCGGACCGTGGACGTCCTCGTAGCCGCGGTCGCCGACGTAGACACACTGGGCGGGGTCGACCCCCACCCGCCGGGCCGCCTCGAGGAAGATCTCGGGGTTCGGCTTCACCCAGGGCGTCTCACTGGAGTAGACATCGGCGTCGACGAGGTGGAGGACTCCGTCCCGTTCGAAGAGCCCACGGTGGTAGTCCCGCGACCAGATCGTGTTGGAGAGCACGCCGACGCGGATGTCGTTGTCCCGCAACGCTTCCCACAGTGGTCGGATCTGCGGGTCGGTCCACGTGTGGGGTTCCCAGAACTCCTCGTATGCGGCCAGGCCCGCCACCGCGCGCGGGTCGTCGGCGACCACGCCGGCCTCGGCGAGGATCTCCTCGATCCGCGCGGATGCGCCGTCGTCACGGCCGCGGGCCCAACCGGCGCTCTCGGCCTCCCAGATGCGGGCGGCCAGCTCATCGACCAGAGACGGGTCCTCGTCGAGGTGGTACTCGCGGGCGAAGACGCGCCACTGCTCGTTGATGTCGACGGTGTGCCACGGCGTGATGGTGCCGCCCCAGTCGAAGATCACGGCACCGACCTGACCCGCGCCGCCGGCGTCCGCTGCTCCACGTCCCCCCCGAGTCGTGGCGTTCATGTGGATGACGGATGACGTGTGCCGCGGACCTCCGCGACCACCTCCGTCACCGCGGCCTCGACCCCCACCACACGGCGCTCCCCCGAGCGCCGGTCCTTGATCTCGATGTTCCCCTCGGCCAGCCCGCGGCCGACGACGACGATGGTCGGGACTCCGATGAGCTCCGAGTCCTTGAACTTCACGCCGGGGCTCACCTGCCGACGGTCGTCGTAGATCACCTCGAGGCCCGCCGCCTCGAGGCCGCCGACGATCTCCTGCGCCTTGAGGTAGACGTCGTCGTCCTTGCCGGTGGCGACGACGTGGACGTCGGCCGGCGTGATCTCCCGCGGCCAGCACAGCCCGACCTCGTCGTGGTTGCCCTCGGCGATGGCCGCGACGGCCCGCGAGACGCCGATCCCGTAGGACCCCATGGTGACCGTGACGAGCTTGCCGGTCTCGTCCAACACCTTGAGGCCGAGCGCCTCGGCGTACTTGCGGCCGAGCTGGAAGATGTGGCCCATCTCGATGCCGCGGGCCGCCTCCAGCTGGTGCCCACAGCTCGGGCACTCGTCTCCAGCGCGCACCTCGGCCGCCTCGATGGTGCCGTCAGGCGTGAAGTCGCGTCCGGCCACCATGTCGATGACGTGTTGGCCCGGCGCATCCGCCCCGGTCACCCAGCGGGTACCGGTCACGATCCGCGGGTCGACGAGGAAGCGCACGCCGGCGGCCTTGCCCTTCCCGAGCACACCCGGGCCGATGTACCCCTTGACCAGGGCCGGGTTGCCCTCAAAGTCCTCGAACACCGTTGCGGTAGACGGCTCCAGCTGCGCGGCGAGCCGCTTCTCGTCGATCTCGCGGTCGCCGGGGACGCCGATGGCGAGGGTCTCCGTGGTGCCGTCCGTCGCGGTGACGGTGACGAGCACGTTCTTGAGGGTGTCGCTCGCCTGCCACGGCCGGTCCTCGCGCGGGTAGTGCGCGTTGAGGTGGTCGACCAGGGTGGCGATCGTCGGGGTGTCCGGGGTCTTCTCGGCGTGCGCCGCGGGCACGTCGGCGTAGTCCTGGTCCGGGGGCACCGGCACGCGCACGGCCTCGACGTTCGCCGCATACCCGCAGTGGGGGCAGCGGACGTAGGTGTCCTCGCCGTTCTCGGCGGTGGCGAGGAACTCCTCGCTCTTGCTGCCGCCCATCGCGCCGGACATGGCCTGGACGATCACGTAGTGGAAGCCGAGCCGGTCGAAGATCCGGGTGTAGGCCTCACGCTGCTGGTCGTAGCTCTTCTGCAGACCGGCCTGGTCGATGTCGAACGAGTAGGCGTCCTTCATGACGAACTCGCGGCCGCGCAGGATGCCGGCCCGGGGACGCGCCTCGTCGCGGTACTTGTTCTGGATCTGGTAGAGCGTGACCGGCAGGTCCTTGTAGGAGGAGTACAGCTCCTTGACCGTGAGGGCGAAGAGCTCCTCGTGGGTGGGGCCGAGCAGGTAGTCGGCGCCCTTGCGGTCCTTGAGCCGGAAGATGCCGTCGCCGTACTCGGTCCAGCGGCCGGTCGCCTCATACGGCTCACGCGGCAGCAGGGCCGGGAACAGCAGCTCCTGCGCGCCGATGGCGTCCATCTCCTGGCGCACGATGTCCTCGACCCGGCGCAGGATCCTCAGGCCGAGCGGCAGCCAGGTGTAGATGCCTGGGCTGACCCGACGGATGTAGCCAGCCCGGACCAGCAGCTTGTGGCTCGGGACCTCAGCGTCGGCCGGATCCTCGCGAAGGGTTCGCAGGAACAGCGTCGACATGCGCATGGCCACGGTGGCTGACTCCGGAAGATGAGCAGGCCGAGAGTCGGCCTGGGGGTGGAACGGTTGCGGTGGGAAGGATATCGGCGCCTCGGTATGCGTCTCACCCGGCTTCGGTATGCGTCTCATCTGCTCGCTGCGTCCCCCAAACGGTTCGTGCTCTGAAGCGCACCGAATTCGGTGCGCTTCAGAGCACGAACCGGCCAGAGGGGCTACCGACCAGCGGCCTTCAAGGCCACCCGCACCAGCGGCCACTGCAGCGGGAGCCGGGCCACGGTGGCGCCGAGGAACGCGAGCCGGTAGCGGTCGTTCGGGCGGCGGCGCCACCGCTTCGCAGCGGTCACGGTCATCTGGACGTTGGCGGGGAAGATCACGACCAGCAGCGCGGCGGAGGCCCAGCCGGCCGCATACCGAGTGCGGCTGGTGAGCAACCCGGCTGCGCAGACCAGCTCGGCGACGCCCGAGGCATACACGATCTGACGCGTCCCCGGCAGTGCACGAGGCACGCTCGGCTCGAATACCTGCGGCCGGACCAGGTGCGTCGTGCCCGAGGCGACGAACAGCAGCGCGAGCCCGGCGATGTCGCGGGTCAGCGAGACGGGGCGAGCCATCCACCCATCAGACCACTGCGCCGGAGGTGGCCGGCACCGGCCGTCCGGACCCGCGGACGATGAGCCGGGTCGGGACGATGATCGTCGTCGGCTCCCCCGCTCCCGCGGCCAGCCGGGCGAACACCTGCTGCACCGCGCGCTCGCCGAGGACCATCGGGTCCTGGTGGACGACGGTCACCGGCGGGTCCACGACGTCGGCCAGCTCGAAGTCGTCGTACCCGACCAGAGACACGTTGACCCCGGCCTCCCGCATCGCGTGGAGCACGACCAGCGTGACGCGGTTGTTCCCGGTGATGACAGCTGTCACCGGGTCCGGACCCGAGGTCCACTCGGTGAGCAGCTCGGCGACCTCGCCGGGCTCGTACGGACCCACACGGGACCGGAGCGGCCCGCGCAGCGAGAGCGACGAGGCGGCCGCCGCGAACGCGGTCCGGCGCTCTCGCGCGGTCCAGATGGACTCGTCGTCGCCGAGGAACCCGATCCGCTCGTGCCGGTGGGCCGCGAGGTGCTCGACGGCGCTGCGCATGCCGCCCTCGTTATCGCTGAGCACGGTGTCCACGCCTAGGTCCGGCTGTGGCCGGTCGACGCAGACCACCGGTACCGAGCGGGCCGCGACCCGCAGCGCCTCGGACGGCTCAGTGACGATGGGGACGACGACGAGGCCGGCGACCCGCTGGGCGACGAGGGCGTCGACCAGCTCGCCCTCGTTCTCTGCGGACTGCTGAGACGAGGTGCTGATCAGGAGGTGCTGACGCAGCCGCGCCTCGCGCTCGATCCCGGCGGCCAGCTGCGCGTAGAACGGGTTGGCCAGGTCCGGCGCGACCAGACCGATCCGGTCGGAACGGCCGGTTCGGAGCATCGTGGCGCCCGCATGCCGCTGGAACCCCAGCTCGTCGATGATCTCGCGCACGCGGACCGCCGTGGCCGGGCTGACCCCGGCCTCTCCGTTGACGACCCGCGAGACGGTCTTGATCGACACCTCGGCGCGGCGAGCGACGTCGGCCATGGTCGGACGGCTCGAGCCGTCCTCGGGCAGGTATGCCCCCTGGCGCGACAACGTTGGCACAGTCCATCACTATCCGGGGCAGAACCGGCATCGTCAACCGGATGTCCGCCGAATTCCGTCTGACCGTAACCAGATTCCGCGTCCACCCGCGGACGATCTGTGATCGTCGGGTGCTTGACGGGGAAGCGGTGAATGGGGTTCAGTGGTCCGCGTTGTCTGACAACGATGTCGGTTGGTCGAACGCCGCGGCTCAACCTCGATCCAGGGCGAGGGGATCGTTACGCCCTTGTGACGGGTCAGAGGTGACGAACTCCTCACGGAAACGACCACCCGTAGGCCAGAATCAACGAGCGTCCTGGGCCCGGTCCCGGGGTCGCGCGACCGCGATTCGCCGGCCGGCTGGTCCCCCAGATCCCCTGCAGTCCCGCTTGGTCACGAGGAAGTGATGACGGTCAGATGAGCACCGACTCCCGTCCCCAGGACAACGGCCCGACGCCCAGGCCGGAGCCTGATGGCACACAGCCGCGTGAGGTCATCCTCGACATGCGGGACATCACCAAGGAGTTCCCAGGCGTCAAGGCCCTGTCGAACGTCTCGATGGAGGTGCGCCGCGGCGAGATCCACGCCATCTGCGGCGAGAACGGCGCCGGCAAGTCGACCCTGATGAAGGTCCTGTCGGGGGTCTGGCCGGTGGGCAGCTATGACGGCGAGATCTACTACAACGGCAAGCTCGTCGAGTTCCACAACATCCGCGACAGCGAGCACGCCGGGATCGTCATCATCCACCAGGAGCTGGCGCTCATCCCCGAGCTGTCGATCGCCGAGAACATCTTCCTTGGCAACGAGGTCAACCGGGGCGGCGTCATCAACTGGATGACCACGCGCCAGCGCGCCAGCCAGCTGCTCGAGCGCGTCGGGCTCAACGAGAACCCTGACGCGAAGATCAAGGACATCGGCGTCGGCAAGCAGCAGCTGGTCGAGATCGCCAAGGCGCTCTCGAAGGACGTCCAGCTCCTCATCCTCGACGAGCCGACCTCCGCCCTCAACGAGGGTGACTCCCAGCACCTGCTCGGGCTCATGGAAGGGCTGCGCGACAAGGGCGTGACCTGCATCATGATCAGCCACAAGCTCAACGAGATCGAGCAGATCTCCGACTCGATCACCATCATCCGCGACGGCAAGTCGGTCGAGACCCTCCGCGTCAAAGAGGACGGCGTCGACGAGAACCGGATCATCCGCGGCATGGTCGGTCGCGACCTGGAGTCCCGGTTCCCCGACCACACCCCGGAGATCACCGAGAAGTTCTTCGAGGTCAAGGACTGGACGGTCCGCCACCCGTCGGTGCCTGACCGTTACGTGTGCAAGAGCGAGAGCTTCTACGTCCGCCGTGGCGAGATCGTCGGCTTCGCCGGCCTGATGGGAGCGGGCCGCACCGAGCTCATGCGCAGCCTGTTCGGCCACTCCTACGGCCTCTACGAGCGCGGCACGGTCTACCTGGACGGCAAGGAGGTCCAGCTGCGATCGGTGCCGGCCGCGATCGACGCCGGGCTGGCATACGTCACGGAGGACCGCAAGACGCTGGGCCTCAACCTCCTCGACGACATCAAGCGCACGACCGTCTCGGCCAAGCTCAAGCGGATCACCCACAACTTCGTCGTGGACGACCGCGAGGAGTACAAGTACGCCGAGGAGTACCGCAAGTCGATGCGGACCAAGGCTCCCACGGTGGATGAGGGAGTTTCCAAGCTCTCGGGCGGGAACCAGCAGAAGGTCGTGCTGTCCAAGTGGCTCTTCACCGAGCCAGAGCTGCTCATTCTCGACGAGCCCACCCGCGGCATCGACGTCGGAGCCAAGTTCGAGATCTACGGCATCATCCAGCGGATGGCGTCTGAGGGTAAGGGCGTCATCCTCGTCTCGTCCGAGCTCCCCGAGCTCCTCGGCCTCTCCGACCGGATCTACACGATCTTCGAAGGAGCGATCACCGGCGTCCTCGACAAGGGCCACGCCGACCAGGAATCGCTCATGCGCCTCATGACCAAGACCTCGTCAAGGTCCGATGTCCCCACCCAGGCCAGCGCCTGACGCCACGGAAGCACTCACGGAGAGACTCACGATGAACAAGATCAAGCAGATCTTCGGGGGCGACGCCCGTCAGCTGGGGATGATCTTCGCGCTGGTCGCGCTGATCATCCTCTTCCAGATCCTGACGGGCGGCTTGACGCTTCAACCCGACAACGTCAACAACATCATCCAGGGCAACGCCTACATCCTGGTGCTCGCCATCGGCATGGTGCTCGTCATCATCGCCGGCCACATCGACCTGTCCGTGGGTTCGGTCGCGGCGTTCGTGGGCATCGTCGTGGCCATCGCCATGCGCGACTGGGGCATTCCCTGGTGGGCGGGCATCCTCCTCGGCCTGGTCCTCGGCACGGTGGTCGGCATGTGGCAGGGCTTCTGGGTGGCCTACGTGGGCATCCCCGCGTTCATCGTGACCCTCTCCGGCTTCCTCTTCTTCCGCGGCGCCAACCAGTTCGTCGGCAAGTCCAACACCGTCCCGGTCCCCCCCGAGTTCCAGGTGATCGGAGCCGGCACCCTTCCCGAGGTCGGGCCCAACACCGGGTACAACAACCTCACCGTCCTGCTCGGCGTCCTGGCGTGTGTGGGAATCATCTGGGGGACCCTTCGTGGCCGTCGGCGCCTCATCAACATCGGCGCGACCGTCGAGGACGCGTGGATCACCTACACGCGGATGGCCCTCATCTGCATCGTCGTCCTCGGCGCGATGCTCCTCATCGCTTCCGGTCGCAAGGGCTTCCCGGTCCCCGGGCTGATCCTCATCGCTCTCGTCCTGCTCTACGGGTTCATCGCCAGCAAGATGATCATCGGCCGGCACATCTACGCCGTCGGCGGCAACCGTCACGCTGCCGAGCTGTCCGGTGTCCGCAGCAGGCGGGTCAACTTCCTCGTCATGGCCAACATGTCGTTGCTCGCCGCCCTCGCCGGCATGATGTTCGTCGCGCGCTCCAACGCGTCTGGCCCGTTCGACGGGGTCGGCTGGGAGCTCGACGCCATCGCCGCGGTGTTCATCGGTGGCGCCGCCGTGAGCGGTGGGGTGGGCACCGTCATCGGCTCGATCGTCGGCGGTCTGGTCATGGCCGTCCTCAACAACGGTCTCCAGCTCCTCGGAGCCGGCGCCGATGCCACTCAGATGATCAAGGGTCTGGTTCTGCTCGTCGCCGTGGCCTTCGACATCTACAACAAGTCCGCCGGCCGCCCCTCGATCATCGGCCTGCTGACGGGCGGCCGTCGTGGGACGAAGGGGTCCGGAGGAGAGGCAGCAGAGCAGCCTCCCACTACCGGGAGCGAGATCTCGAAGATCGACGAGACCATCGGCCAGAGCAACTGAACCGCGGCGCCGAGCCGTACCCACAAACCCGCGTCCCGCCGGGGCGCGAGCAGAAAGGAAACATGCACATGCGTCTCTTCGCCAAGGTGGTGGGAGTCACTGCGGTGGCGGCCCTTGCCCTGACCGGCTGTGGTCGCGCCTCAGACTCGGGTGGCTCCGGCGGAGGCGGCTCGACGGGCGGCACGAGCGGCTTCCCGGCCGACGCCGTCATCGGCGTGTCGCTTCCGCAGAAGACGTCGGAGAACTGGGTGCTCGCCGAGTCCCTGTTCAACGACGGTCTGACCAAGGCCGGCTTCAAGCCCGACGTCCAGTTCGCCAACGGCGGCGTCTCGGAGCAGCAGAACCAGATCCAGGCGATGATCACCAAGCAGGCCAAGGTCATCGTCATCGGCGCCATCGACGGCTCTCAGCTCGGCACGCAGCTGAAGGCAGCCAAGGACTCGGGCGCCATCGTCGTCGCGTACGACCGGCTGCTGCTCAACAGCCCGAACGTCGACTTCTACATCGCCTATGACAACCGGAAGGTCGGTCAGCTCCAGGGCCAGGCCCTCCTGGACGGCATGAAGGCGAAGAAGCCGAACGGCCCCTACAACATCGAGCTGTTCGCCGGCTCCCCGGACGACGCGAACGCCCAGGTCTTCTTCGACGGCGCGATGGACGTGCTGAAGCCGAAGATCGACGACGGGACGCTCAAGGTGCCTTCTGGCCAGACGTCGTTCAACCAGGTCGTCACGCAGGGCTGGAAGGCGGAGAACGCGCAGAAGCGCATGGACACGCTCCTCGCCGCCAACTACACCAGCGCCACGCTGGACGGCGTGCTGTCCCCCAACGACACCCTGGCCCGGGCGATCATCACCTCGGTCAAGGCCGCCGGTAAGCCGATCCCGATCGTCACCGGTCAGGACTCGGAGGTCGAGTCGGTCAAGTCGATCATGGCGGGCGAGCAGTACTCCACCATCAACAAGGACACCCGCAAGCTGGTGGCCGACACCATCGCCATGGTGCAGGCTCTCCAGAAGGGCCAGAACCCGCCGCCGGGGATCAACGACACCAAGCAGTACAACAACGGTGTCAAGGTCGTCCCCGCGCAGCTCCTCACCCCGGTGATCGTCACGAAGGCGAACGCCAAGGAGGCCTACGCGAACGACCCGACGCTCCTCGCGATCGTCAACGCGGCCGGCTGATCGAACCCCGCAACACACGGAAGGGCCCGCCCCCCTCGGGGGACGGGCCCTTTCGCATACCCAGGTATGCCGGTCCGCTACAGAAGGACGGTGGTGAAGGCACCGACCTCGCGGTAGCCGATCGCGCGGTAGGTCGCGCGGGCGGGCGCGTTGAAGTCGTTGACGTAGAGCGTGGCCAGTGGCGCAACATGCTCGAGGATGAGGTCGGTCGCGGCGGCCATCAGTGGCTCGGACAGCCGGCGGCCGCGAAGCCGCGGCGCCAACCCGACCCCCTGGATCTGAGCAGCACCAACGGCGGCGGAACCCACGTCGGCCTTGAAGAGGACCTCGTCGTGCTCGACCCACACGACGGTGTGGCGGTCGGCGATCAGTCCGGCGATGAGCGCCCGGTACCCGCGTGACGAGCCGCGATAGGGCGGGTACCCGATCTCGTCGGTGAACATCGCTGCCGCCGCCGGCATGACGATGTCGACCTCCTCCAGCCGAGCGAACCGGACCCGCGGGTCGGCGCTCACCCCAGCATCCTGCGACCGAGTCGCCGTCGACATCAGGGGCTGGTGGGACCGCACGGCGCGGGCGCGACCCCATGAGTGCTCGAGCACTTGCCAGAGCGCGGACACCTGGTCGCTGGGACCGAAGATCGACGCGCATCCCTTGTGCCACCGACGGATCCGGGCCGCGAAGGCCTCGGCGGTCTCGTCGTCGCACTCGACCGGGACAACGTTGGCCGAGACCCAGCACAGCGAGCGCAGCTGTCCGCCGGTACGGAAACCGAGGAGGGAACCCGGCGACGAGCGCAGTGCTCCCTCCTCGATCCGTGCGGCGACGAAGACGTTGGCGGCGGGGTTCTGGGCGCAGAGCTCCAACGCCTCGTCGCGGTCCGCCGTGGTCAGCGCGCGCACGGGGGACTGGGTCCGCAGCACGAGTACAGCCTGCCGGTCGGTCCACGGGTTGTCGACCGCTATCGGCACGCGTCACCCGATCGGTATGCGGTCACTCCCCGGTTCAGATTGGGATGCGGTGCCGACTCGGCTGCTCCATGGCCCAAGAGCGGCCGTGGCCCCCCACGCCGCCGCGGCACTCAGTAGGAGCGCCCCGGCCGCCATGACGGCGCGAAAGACGTTGTCTGGGTATGGGTTCAGCGTCGTCTCCACGTCCTGCCAGGTGAGGTAGAGGAGGAGGGCCGGGGCCGAGAGCAGCGCGACCACCGCCACAACCCGCGCCACCGGGCCGCGGCGAAGACCCCATCCGCCTCCCACGACTGCAGGCAGCAGTGGGAGGCCGGCGCCGGCGAAGAGCAGCGGGACCGGCAGGGCGAGGAGCCGCCACCAGCGGCTGCCTCCGCGCCGGCGCGCGGCGAAGACCAGGCCGAGCAGCAGCCCGGCGATACCGGACATCCCGAGGATCATCAGGGTGCCGGCCCACGAGAACGACGGCTCCGTCGAGATGAGGCGCATCCAGATCCGGGCGGCTACGCCCCAGCCGACCCCCAGGAGGAGGCCGACCGAGGCATACCGAAGACTTCTCATGACCAGCTCACCGGCAGGCAGGCCTGTCGCGGACCAGCGACGCCGTGATCGTCGGTGTGGTCCGCGTGGATCACCACAGAGCGGTTGCCGGGGCTCGGCACGAACGGCACCTTCGCGACCGCCACACCGCTGCCGTCGGCGCCGATCGTCACGTCGAGCCACACCTCGGTCTGGTCGTTCACGACCGGCGGGACGACGCCTCGCATCGTCGAGTCGTTGTAGTGCGGACCGGCGGCGGCACCGTTGCCGGCGACACAGGCACCGGTATGCAGGTGCGCACCGTAGGTCTCCCCGACGCCGGCCGGAGCCACGCCGCTCACGACGAGGACGAAGGTCGAGCTGGACCGGTGCTGGACGAAGACCAGCTTGGCCCGGGCTCCGTCGAGCGGGCCGGCTGTCGCCGGCTGGAGGTCGGACAGGGCTCCCCTGAACACGCGAGCAGCCGCGACCTGGCTGGTCTGGGCCTGTGCCGGTGCCGCGGCGGCGACAGCGGCGAGGGCGACGAGCCCGACGGCCCCGGCCGCCACGACGACCGTCCCGCGGCTCGGTCGCGCGACGGCGGAACTGGTTGACGAGTGATGGTTCTGGTCGAACTTCTTGGCAGGCATGGTTGATCCCCCTTGCTGGACAACAGATTCGGCGAGTTGCCGCACCCAAGACGCTCCCCGCGGTGCGGCTGATACCTGGACTGACGCGTCGCCCGGGATGTCGGGTGACGCCGGCGCCGCGGCGGAAATCCGCCGTTTCGAGCTGTCACCCGCCGAACTCCGCTCCGCGTCTAACCGGTTGATGGAGACTCTCGGTGTGGTGGCCTCCGGGACGGCCGCAGGGCAGGAGGGCGTCGCGTCCGCCGACGCTCTCGTCGTCGCGCTGTTCCGCACCGAAGGGAGCCGACTGGTCTCTCTGGCAAGGCTTTTCGTCGACGACCGCACGGCGGCGGAGGATCTCGTCCAGGAGGCGTTCATCCGGCTGGCGCGCAGCGCGCACCGGATTCGCGACGAGGACCGAGCCGCCGCATACCTGCGCTCGATCGTCGTCAACCTGGCACGGGACCACAACCGGCGCGGTCTGGTCTCGTTCCGGCACCGTCCACCGGCCGCGCCCGACGAGCCTTCCGCCGAGGAGCACGCCGCGGGTAGCCAGGAACGGCGCGAGGTCGTCGAGGCCCTGCGCGCCCTCCCCAAACGGCAACGCGACTGCGTCGCCCTCCGGTACTACCTCGAGCTCTCGATCCCCGACATCGCGGAAACCCTTGGCGTCTCGACCAACTCGGTCAAAACCCACCTGCAGCGTGGGCTGAGGTCGATGGCGCACACCTTGGAGGCGAAGCAATGAGCAGGCCCGAAGACCGCTTCGGCGACGCGGTCCACGACGCTCTCCACGAGAGTGGGGATACCGGTCCCTCGACCGATCTCTTCCGCCGTGTCGTCGACAGCATCGACGCCGACCGGAGCCGCCGTCGCCGGCAACGCTCCGTGATTCTTCTCTGGGCCGCCGCCATCGTCCTGGTGACGACCCTCGTCACCGTTCTGACCCCGCGCAACTCGCAAGGAGTGATGACCATGCCCTGGTGGGTTCTCGAGCTCGCGACCACCGCCCTGCTCATCGGGATCGCCCTCTGGCTGGGCCCGTTCATCAAGCGGTTCGGCCGGGCATACGCGGCCGATGTGTTCCACGACAATCCGCTTACGGGCAAGAGCTACATCGTCCTCACCGACGTCGTGTACTACCTGATCTTCGCCGCGTACATCCTCTTCACGATGCGCTTCGAGCCGCCGCCGAGCGGCGCGATCAGCGAGCAGGTGACGGCCGAGCTGGTGCAGCAGGAAGTGACACGCGTTGGCGGGATCCTGCTCATCATCGGCGTGCTGCACGGAATCAACATCGTGCTGATGCCGGTGCTGGGGCGGCTCTTCTCACTGAACCGACGGCTGCCGCCGGGGTCGGTGCCGCACCGTCTGCAGTCGGACGACGAAACCGAGCGGTCGATCTACCGACGGGCCGCGGAGCTGGAGCGCGAGGCGGACGACGGCCCGCGCTGAGCTCGGTGCTGCAACCCGTCAGCCGACGGTGACCTGAGGGGAGCCCTCCTCCTCGGACTCCATCGACTCGGCGATCCGCATCGCCTCCTCGATGAGGGTCTCGACGATGTCCTTCTCCGGCACGGTCTTGACGACCTCGCCCTTGACGAAGATCTGGCCCTTGCCGTTGCCGCTGGCGACGCCGAGGTCGGCCTCGCGAGCCTCGCCCGGTCCGTTGACGACGCAGCCCATGACGGCCACCCGGAGCGGCACCTCGAGTCCCTCGAGGCCGGCGGTCACCTCGTCGGCGAGGGTGTAGACGTCGACCTGGGCGCGGCCACAGGACGGACAGGAGACGATCTCGAGCTTGCGCGGTCGCAGGTTCAGGGACTGGAGGATCTGGTTCCCGACCTTGACTTCCTCGACCGGAGGCGCGCTGAGCGAAACCCGGATCGTGTCGCCGATTCCCTTGGACAGCAAAGCACCGAAGGCGACCGACGACTTGATCGTGCCCTGGAACGCCGGTCCGGCCTCGGTCACCCCGAGGTGCAGTGGCCAGTCCCCTGCCTCGGCCAATAGCTCGTAGGCGCGGACCATGACGACCGGGTCGTTGTGCTTCACCGAGATCTTGAAGTCGTGGAAGTCGTGCTCCTCGAACAGGCTCGCCTCCCAGACGGCCGACTCGACGAGCGCCTCGGGGGTGGCCTTGCCGTACTTCTGCATGATCCGCGGGTCGAGGGAGCCGGCGTTGACGCCGATCCGGATCGACACGCCGGCGTCCTTGGCCGCCTGGGCGATCTCCTTGACCTGGTCGTCGAACTTGCGGATGTTGCCCGGGTTGACCCTGACGGCAGCGCAGCCTGCGTCGATGGCGGCGAACACGTACTTGGGCTGGAAGTGGATGTCCGCGATGACCGGGATCTGGCTGTGCTTGGCGATCTCCGGGAGCGCGTCGGCGTCGTCCTGGCTGGGGCAGGCGACCCGGACGATGTCACACCCGGTCGCCGTCAGCTCGGCGATCTGCTGAAGGGTGGCGTTGACGTCGGTCGTCGGGGTCGTGCACATCGACTGGACGCTGATGGGAGCGTCGCCACCGACCTCGACCTTGCCGACCCGGATCTTCCGCGACTGCCGCCGAGGGGCGAGGACGGGCGCGGGGAGGGCAGGCATACCGAGCGAGACAGACATGGTTCCAGTATCCCAGCCCGGGCAGCCCTCCTTCGCCCCGACCTCAGTCCGCCCACTTCGGGTGAGCGCGGCGCCACGGATCAGAACAGCTTGACCGGCTTCACGATGTCGGCGTAGATGAGCAACGCGGACATGGTGATGAGCACGAACGCCATCGTGTAGGCGATCGGCAGCGCCTTGGCCACGTCGACGTACCCGGGGTTCGGCTTGTGACGCACTCGAGCCCAGGTGCGCTTGGCGCCCTCCCACAGCGCGCCCGCCACGTGCCCGCCGTCGAGGGGGAGCAGCGGGATGAGGTTGAACACGAACAGCGCCATGTTGAGCGCCGCGAGGAGCGACAGCAGGGTCATGAGCTTGGCCGTCGTGCTGTCGGCACCGAGGTCCGCGCTGGCGATCTCGCCGCCGACCCGGCCCACGCCGACCACGGAGATCGGGCCGTTGGGGTCACGTTCACCCGAGCCGAACGCCGCCTGGACCACCCCGACCATCTTCTGCGGGACGTTCACGACGACGCTCGCGGTCTGGGTGAACGCGTTCCAGACGAACCCGGGGACCTGGAGCACGGTGCCCTTGATCAGCTCGCCGGACGGGGTGGCGCCGAGGTACCCGACCTGTTCCGTGACGACCTTGCCGTTGGCGTCGACCTTGACCTTGTCGGTATCGACGTAAGCGGCGCGGTTCAACGCCGCGATCGGCGCCTGGAGAGTGACCTGCGACCCGTTCCGCTCGACGACGAGCGTCATCGGCTGGCCGGCCGACTGCCGGATCAGCGGGGTCACCTGGTCCCAGAGCGTGACCGGCGTGCCGTTGACCGAGACGATCCGGTCGTCCTTTTGGAGCCCGGCGAGCGTCGCCGGCGAGGCCGGGTCGCCCGGTGCGCACTCCGGCTGCGGCTTGTCGATGGTCGGCGCGGCCGAGGGAACGCAGGTCGCGACCGACGACACCAAGGGAGTCGCGGTCGGGATGCCGTAGAGCGTGAGGATCCCGCCGAGGAGGACGAAGGCGATGAGGAGGTTCATGAAGGGGCCGCCCAGCATGATGACGACCTTCTTCGGCACGCTGAGCTTGTAGAACACCCGGTGCTCGTCCCCCGGGCCGACCTCGTCCATCGAGTCCTGGCGGGCCTGGTCCATCAGCTGGGTGAACCGGCCGGTGGACGAGGCACGGAGCTGGTTCTCGGGGTCACCGGGCTTGGGCGGGAACATCCCGATCATCCGGATGTAGCCGCCGAGCGGGATCGCCTTGACGCCGTACTCGGTCTCGCCCTTGTTCCGCGACCAGACCGTCGGGCCGAACCCGACCATGTACTGCGTCACCTTGACGCCGAACTTCTTGGCCGGCACGAGGTGGCCGATCTCGTGCAGGGCGATCGACAGCCCGACGCCGATGGCGACGAAGAGCACGCCGACGATGTAGGCGATCACGCAGGGGTCCTTTCCAGGCCGAGCACCTCGCGGGCCCGGTTCCGGGCCCAGGCGTCCGCCCGCAGCACCGTCTCAACGTCCAGGTCGCCGCTGTTGATCCCGGCCTCGGGAGTATGCGCGTGGTCCTCGACGACCCGAGCCACCGTGTCGACGATGTCGGTGAACCGGATCCGCCCGTCGAAGAACGCCTGGACGCACTCCTCGTTGGCCGCGTTGTAGACCGCGGGGTAGGTCCCACCGGCCTGCCCGACCTGCTTCGCCAGCCCGACCGCAGGGAATGCCTCGTCATCCAGCGGGAAGAACTCCCAGGTCGACGCCTGCGACCAGTCCACCGGGCGGGCAGCGCCGGGGACCCGGTCGGGCCAGGCCAGGCCGAGCGCGATCGGGAGCCGCATGTCCGGTGGCGAGGCTTGGGCGAGCGTGGACCCGTCGACGAACTCCACCATCGAGTGGATCACCGACTGCGGATGGACCACGACGTGGATCCGCTCGAACGGCACGTCGAACAGCAAGTGGGCCTCGATGACCTCCAGCCCCTTGTTGACCAGCGTTGCGGAGTTCGTCGTGATGACTGGACCCATGTCCCAGGTGGGGTGGGCCAGCGCCTGCTGGGGCGTCACGTCGTGCAGCTCGTCCCGCGTCCTCCCCCGGAACGGTCCGCCGCTCGCCGTCACAACAAGGCGCTCCACCTCGTCGGACGTCCCGCCGCGCAGACACTGGGCCAGTGCCGAGTGCTCGCTGTCGACCGGCACGATCTGGCCGGGCTTGGCCGCCGCCTTGACGAGCGGGCCGCCGACGATCAGCGACTCCTTGTTGGCCAGCGCGAGCGTCGTCCCCGCGTCGAGTGCGGCGAGGGTGGGGGCCAGCCCGATCGACCCGGTGATGCCGTTGAGGACCACGTCGGTCGGCCGCTCGGCCAGCACGGTGGCCGCGTCGGGGCCGGCAAGGATCTCCGGCCGGTATGCGTCGAGCCCAGCAGCGCGGGCGGCCGCGGCCACCGCTGCGGTGACCTCCTCCTCCGTGCCGCGCGCGCACGCGACGGCCTCGACCTGGAGCTCGGCAGCCTGTTGCGCCACGAGCTCGAGGTTGCCGCCGGCGGCCAGGGCCGTGATCCGGAACTGCTCGGGCGCGGCCTGGGCGACCTCGATGGCCTGCGTGCCGATGGAGCCCGTCGACCCGAGCAGGGTCACGGTCCGGGGCGAAGAGGTCACGCAGCCATTGTGCCTCGCGCCACGCGCCCGATCGCGCGCCTCATCATGGACCGGGTCACGGGGTCGTGGAGGAACCGCACCGGCAGGAAGTAGCTGTGCCCGCGCCAGCCATGGAACCAGACCGCCGTGGTCACCCACAGCAGCCGCGTCGCGGGATCGACGCCGACCGAGGCCCGGAAGTCGAGGTGCCGGTCCGTCTGCACGATGAGGGCCTCCTGGCCGCTGACCTCCCGCACGGCGAAGGCGTTCCAGCTGCCCCGAGAGGCTCCGACCAGGGGCGCGAGCAGCTGGCGCACACCCATCAGCGCCATCACCGGGGCCGGCAGGCTGGGCGCGGAGAAGATCTCGTTCGCCCACGCGGCCGGGTCGGTGAGAAGAGCGGCCTCGGCCGGGATGCTCTCGACAACGACGTCGGCCCAGTCGGGAGCGGGTTGGCCGCGGAGCGCAAGGGACATCGTCTCCATTTCCATACGGTACCGTATGGAAATGGTCTCGCGGAAGCGGCTCAACCGAGAGGACTGGACGACTGCAGGGCTGGCCGCCCTGGTCGAAGGCGGCCCCGATGCCGTGGCCATCGAACCGGTGGCCGCCCGGCTCGGGACCACCAAGGGTTCGGGGTACTGGCACTTCGCCGACCGCGCGGACCTCTTACGCGCGGTGCTCGCCGCCTGGGTCGACCAGCACACGGTGGCAGTGCGGGAGCGGGTCGAGACGGGTGGCGGCACCCCGCGCGAGCGCCTCCGTCACCTGCTCGGCATCGTCAGCAAGGCCGCGGAGCAGTCCCCCGCCGACCTGTTGCTCGTCGCGAGTGCCGACCCGGACGTCAAGGCCGCGGTCGCGGAGGCCACCGAGCTCCGGGTGGCCTACGTCGAGCGGCTCATCCGCGAGCACGGCGTCCCCGTTCCGGAGGCGAGGTCGCGCGCGGTCCTGGCCTACGCCGCATACCTCGGGCACGCGTCGCTGACCTCGGCCGTGCCGGGGCTGGTCCCCCGCGAGCCGGCCGACCGGCGCCGGATGCAGGAGTCACTCCTGGCCATGGCGCTGCCGGACGTCACTCCGTGAAGACGCGCTCCTCGACGAGCTGCTCGACGACGTACTGGCCGCTGGAGTCGAACCGGCCCTCAGCGAACTGCTTGCGGAACTCGAGCTCGACACCGTCGACGCCGTGCCGGTTCTTCTCGATGGTCATGACCACCCACTGCCGGTAACGCTCGGCGTTGCCGAGGTCGTAGACCAGGTGGTGCCGGGCGACGATGTCGTACTTGTCGTTGAGGATCAGGACGACGTCGGCCTCGTAGGCCAGCGCGGAGGATCCGCGAAGGTCGTGGACACGCATCCGCTTCCCGCTGACCAGGCTGGCCTTGTCGGCGGCGACGATGGCGAGTACCGGGATGCCGAGCTCGAGAGTGAGGTCCTTCAGCTGCTCGACGACGAGGGTGACGCGCTCCTCCTCGGTGTCCGGTCCGTTCTTGACCGGGACCTTCTGGAGGTAGTCGACGACGACGAGCGGTGGCGGCCGGTCGTCGGACTGCAGCGAGGAGACGACCCGGCGGATCTCGTCGAGGTCCGTGGACGAACCGGTCGACTCGTGGATGTGGAGGCGACTCGCATACATCCTCATGGTCTGGAGGCCGGCGGGGACGCCGCGCAGGTGCGCGAGCCGGTCGTCGAGGCTTTCCCCCGCCACTCCCTGGGACTCGAAGGCGTTGCGGATCGCGGGCAGCCGTGCGGCGTCAGGCCCCTCGACGAGGCTGGCCTCGAGGGAGAGCAGCCGCTCGAGGAGCGTGTGGCCCTCGTGCTCGTAGGAGAAGACGACCGCGGAACCACCGTTGCGGACGACGTTGCGGACCATCTGCATGACCATCGTCGTCTTGCCGAGGCCCTGCGGCCCACCGAGCAGGACCAGCTCACCGGACCGGAACCCGCCCTCGAGCACGTCGTCGAGGACCGAGAAGCCGGTGGGCACGACCGCGGCACCCGGCCGGTCGCCGCGCTTGATCGCGTCGTCGGTGCGGGCGAGGAGGTCGGCGACTGAGCTGAGGCGGCCGTCGGAGCCGGTGATGGCGGTCGTCATGACGCCCAGTCCATCAGCCGGCCCAGCGCACCGGGGCGGGATTGCCCGAAACGACCCGAACGGCCCACGGTCAGAGCGCCAGGCCGACGTACTTGGTCTCGAGGTACTCGTTGATGCCCTCGAAACCGCCCTCGCGTCCGAACCCGCTGTGCTTGACACCGCCGAACGGCGCCGCCGGGTTGGAGACGATGCCCTGGTTCACGCCGACCATGCCGTACTCCAGGGCCTCGCTGACCCGCACCGCCCGGCTGAGGTCGCGAGTGAAGAGGTATGCGACGAGGCCGAACTCGGTGTCGTTGGCCATTCGCAGGGCGTCGGCCTCGGTGCGGAACGTCGTGATCGGCGCGACCGGGCCGAAGATCTCCTCCTTCTGCAGCCGGGCGGTGCGCGGCACGTCGGCGAGAACAGTCGGCTGGAAGAAGTAGCCGGCACCCTTCTGCGGTTCCCCACCGGTGACGACCTTGGCCCCCTTGGCGACGGCGTCGTCGAGCAGCTCGGTGACCTTGGCCACGGCCTTGGCGTCGATGAGCGGGCCGACGGTGACGCCCTGCTTGGTGCCCTTGCCGAGCGTCAGACCGGCCATCCGCTGTGCGAACTTGCCGGCGAACTCGTCAGCGAGCGACTCGTGGACGTAGAACCGGTTCGCCGAGGTGCACGCCTCGCCGATGTTGCGCATCTTCGCGAGCATGGCGCCGTCGACGGCACGGTCGACGTCGGCATCCTCGAAGACGAGGAACGGCGCATTGCCGCCGAGCTCCATCGACACCCGGAGGAGCTGTTCGGCGGACTGGCCGACCAGGGTGCGACCGACCTCGGTGGAGCCGGTGAAGGTCAGCTTGCGCAACCGCGGGTCGCGGATCAGGGGCTCGCACACGGCGCCGGTGTGCGACGTGGTGACGAGGTTGAGGACGCCGTCAGGGACGCCGCACTCCTGGAGCACCTGGACCAGGAGCAGCATGGTCAGCGGGGTCTGGTGGGCGGGCTTGACGACCATCGTGCAGCCCGCGGCAATGGCGGGGCCGATCTTGCGGGTACCCATGGCCAGCGGGAAGTTCCAGGGCGTGATCATCAGCGTCGGGCCGACGGGCTGCCGCATCGTCATCAGGCGGGTCTTGCCGTCGGGCGAGGTTGCCCACTGTCCGTGGACGCGCACGGCCTCCTCGGAGAACCATCGGAAGAACTCCGCGCCGTAGGCCACCTCTCCACGCGACTCGGCCAGCGGCTTGCCCATCTCGAGCGTCATCAGCAGGGCGAACTCATCGGCCCGCTCGGTGATCCGCTCGTAGGCGGCGCGGAGGATCTCGCCGCGCTCGCGGGGAGCGGTCTGGGCCCAGTCCGGCTGCACCTTGACCGCGGCGTCGAGGGCGGCCTTGCCGTCGGCGACGGTGGCGTCGGCGACGTCGGTGAGGGTGCGGCCGGTGGCGGGGTCCTCCACCGCGAGGGTCGAGCCGTCACCGGCGTCGCGCCAGGCGCCTCCGATGAACAGCTGCTTGGGGACGGCGTCGAGCACGCTCTTCTGCGTCGGTGCAGGCATACGTGGCAGGCTACGGCGCCCGACGTCAGCGCTCCAGCAGGGGTCGATCGGGGTTGTATGCGTCGCCGCCCGCGGCGTCTCGGCGGCGCCGCGCGATCGCCGAAAGGGCTTCCAGCACAACGCGGTTCGCAAGGGCGGCAGTGATGTCCGCATGGTCGTAGGGTGGGCTGACCTCGACGACGTCGATCCCGACGATGGGGAGCTCGAGGCAGAGGCGGCGCACCGAGTCGAGCAGCTGGCGCGCCGTGAGGCCGCCGGGTTCGGGGGTGCCGGTGCCCGGGGCGTGGCCCGGATCGCAGACGTCGATGTCGACAGAGAGGAACACGCCGTCGCAGCCGTCGGTGGCGATCCGCGACGCCTCGGTGAGGCAGGTGTCGAGACCGCGCCGGGTGATCTCGGTCATCTCGTAGGAGCGGAAGCCCTCGACGGCCATCCAGTCCAGCGTCTCGGGCGGCGGCCAGTAGCCACGCAGCCCGACCTGGAGGAACCGGTCGCCACGCACCGCACCGGACTCGAGCAGCCGGCGCATCGGTTGGCCGTGGCCCCAGAGGGATCCGAACTCGACGTCGCCGGTGTCGGCGTGGGCGTCGAAGTGGATCATCGAGACCCGTCCCGCGCCGATGACGTTGGCCACGCCCTTGGCGTCGGGGTAGGCGATCGAGTGGTCGCCCCCGAGGGTGACCGGGATCGCCCCCGCGCGGGCGACCCGCTCGACGGCGGCCTCGAGCGCCGGGAGGGCGACCTCGATGTCACCGGAGAACATCTCGACGTCGCCGGCGTCGAGGACCCGGAGGTCGCGGAGAGCATCGGTGCGCAGAGCCAGCGACGGTCGCGAGCCGTCCTGCGGTAGGTAGTCAGTGGTTCGGATGGCCTGCGGCCCGAACCGGGCGCCGGGCCGGTGCGACGTGCCCCCGTCGAACGGTGCGCCGAGGACGACGACGTCGGCACCCGCATACGTGCTCTCGTCCTCGAGGTCGCAGCGGTCGACGCCGAGGAAGGTGACGTCGGGGCCGTACTGCGCGCCGTAGCGGGTCATGACGTTCACGGTAGTGCACAAGATCTTGGACTGTTGAAAAGTGTTGTGGGAGAGGGGTATTGAGGATAGAATCGAACGCATGTTCGATGATCTGCTGGCGGCACTGACGCGGATCGACCGCGACGTGTCCGATGCCGAGCGGATCGACCAGCTGACCGCGCTGGAGCGGGTCAAGGCGACGTGTGCGGCGATCCAGGCGCGCATCACCGTGGACTTCGCGGAGTCGCAGGAGCGGCTGGCGGCGGCCTGGCGTGAGCGGGCGAAAGAGTGCGCCGACGAGAGCGACTTCGAGGGGTGGCAAGCGGCCCGCGAGCAGGCGCGGCGGGCCAGCGCGGAGTCGGAGGCGGATCGGGCTTCGCGTCGGCGACCGGGCGCCGCGGTCGGGGTCGCCGGTCAGGTGGCGCTGGCCCGACGGGAGTCGCCGTCCCGTGGTGCGCGGCACCTGACAGATGCCCTGGCCCTGGTCCGTCACCTGCCAGCGACGTTGGCCGCGCTCGAGGCCGGCGCGATCAGCGAGTGGCGGGCCGAGATCGTCGTGCGAGAGACCGCGGTGCTGACCACCGACCAGCAGCGCGCGCTCGACGCGGAGCTCTTCGACGGGCTGGGCGTCGAGGGTGTGGGGCGCCTGGGAGATCGGGAGCTGCAGCGGCGGGTGCGGGCGATCGCCTACCGCCTGGACCCCGAGTCGGTGGTCGCGCGATGTCGCGGAGCGGAGACCCAGCGCCGGGTGACCATCCGGCCGGCGGCGGACACCATGTGCTACGTCACTGCCTATCTGCCGGTCGCCCAAGGCGTCGCCGTTCATGCGGCGCTCATGAAGGCGGCGGCGACCGCCCGGGCCGAGGGGGACGACCGAAGCACTGGGCAGCTCGCGGCGGACACCCTGGTTGAGCGGGTCACCGGCGTGGCGACGGCAGCTGCAGTCCCGGTCGAAGTGCAGGTCGTGATGACCGACCGGTCGCTGCTGTCCGGCGATGGCACGCCAGCCCAGGTGCCGGGGTACGGCACGGTGCCCGCCGGTTGGGCCCACGACCTGCTGGCTCGCGACACGACGCGGGCGTGGGTGCGGCGCCTCTACACCCATCCCGTCGACGGGACGTTGGTCGCGATGGACTCGACGCGCCGGATCTTCGACGGCGGACTGCGCCGGTTCCTCGTGGCGCGCGACGGCACATGTCGCACGCCGTGGTGCGATGCCCCGGTCCGCCACCTCGACCACGTCGTGGACCACGGGTTGGGCGGGGAAACGAGCGCTCACAACGGTCAGGGGCTTTGCGTGCGGTGCAACCACACGAAGCAGCTACCCGGGTGGCGGGCCAGACCTGAGCCGGCGCCACCACCGGAACGATGGCGCACGCATACCGTCGTGCTCGTCACCCCGACCGGGCATGGGTATGCGTCGAGCGCACCGCCGGTGCTACCCGGCCTACCGTCCGTCGGCAGTGTGCTCGAACGACACCTCGAGGCCGTGCTCGCCGCATAGTCGGGGTCCCCGCGAAGTATCGGAGCGAAGCGCAGAACTTCGTGGGGTGACCAAGCGTGCCCTACTGGCGCTCGTCGTGTCCTACACTTCCCGGCGCATGAGCACCGAGTCCTCTCCCCGGCCGCCCGAGTTCAAGACGCAGGCCGATGGCCGGGGCGGCCTGGTCCGAGTGACCCTGGTCGGCGGGCCGCACAGCGGTCACGAGCTGTACATCGACGAGCTGGACCTGCCGGACGAGATCTGGACGACTCCCGGCGGTATGCGGTTCGAGTGGTGGGGACCGGGCGTCAGGGCTGAGATGGCCACGACGTCAGTCGGATCCGACACGGCGGCGCCGCCGGTCCACCATGCTCTGCGGATCCCCGAGGACACGCGGGAACCCCAGTTCGTCGCGGACGAGCGGTAGGCCCGAGCCGCTCAGACGCCGACGCGGCCCCACGGACCCCAGATGGCGAAGGTGATCCCCCGCGACGCCTGGATGTTGACGTAGAGCGTGCTCCCGTCCGGACTGAAGGTCGACCCGGCGAACTCGTCTCCGGACCGGTCGGCACCAGTGATGCTGACCATGCGGTTGAGCGCGACGTCGAACAGTTCGCCCTTGCGGCTCAGCCCCCGCAGGTAGTTGTCGTTGACGTTGTCCTCGCAGAGGATCAACGTCCCGCGCGGGCTCGTGGTGACGTTGTCGGGGAAGTCGAGCACGTCCGGACCGGGCGACTGGTAGACCAGCGTGAGGCGGCGAGCGCGCGGCTCGTAGGCCCAGACCTGCCCGTGCCCGTTGCCGTACCCGCCCACCGTGTCGGGGCCGGTCTCGGCGACCCCGCCACCCTGGGTGGACGTCCAGTAGATGACACCGCGGTCGTACGTCGCCCCCTCGAGCCGCGAGAAGTGCGCGGCACCCTGGGCGCGGCCTTGGTTCCCGACGTAGACAAGCGCGTCGTTGTTCGTTGTCGGCGCAGGGACTCCGGGGGTGTAGGGGAAGCTCGGGTTCGGCTCCTCGATGTCCACCCATTCGACGTCGTACGACGTCCCCGCGACGCCCGTGGCCTCGAGGTGGATGTTGGGCCGCCCAGCGACGGCCAGCATCTGGAGCCGACCGTCGTTGCCGAGCTCACCCGTCCGCATGGGGTTCGCCGCGGGGAGGTAGCGGTAGAAGCCGGACGGGAACCCGAAGTTGTCCTCGGTGAGGTAGAGGATCCCCTCACGCGGGTCGAAGGCGACGGCCTCGTGGGCGAAGCGGCCCGCGGCGGTGATCGGCTGCCGGTCGGACTGGCCGCCAGCCGGGACCTCGAAGATGAACCCGTGGCGTTGCTCGAGCGTGACGTTGGAGGCGCCGGTGAAGTCCGGGCCGACGTCCGGCCCGTTGATGGTCTCCTCGCAGGTGATCCAGCTGCCCCACGGCATGATGCCGCCGGAGCAGTTCATCTGGGTGCCGTTGAGGCTGGTGAACGACCGGATCACCTCGCCCTGGAGGGTGACCTCGATCGACGTCGTCCCGCTCCCCGCGTGGTTGTCGTAGGGGTCGCCGGGTCCGAACGCCGCGGACACCGGCCCGTTGATCTCGTGGTTCCGGACCAGACAGACGTGGCCGTTGGCCATTCGGAAGGCGCCCATACCGTCGTGCCGACCAGGCAGCCGGGTCCCGTCGTCGAGGGTGACGAAACTCCCACTGGGCAGGTCGGTGTCGTGGAAGGAGCGGTACTGGAACCCCTCCGGCAGCCAGAGTCGGACCTTGCCGTCCCTCAGGTCGGGGATGGCCCGCAGCGTGTTCTGCCGATCACGGCCGTTCGCATTGGCAGCGAGGGCGGTGAACCCTTGGAATGGTCCACCCAGAGCGGCTGCGGCGGCGGCGCCCGCGGCTCCCTGGAGGAATCGGCGGCGGTGGATCGTGGCCATGGGGGGCTCCTCGTTGCGCGTTCCCTGGGAAGCCCCTGAACTTACACCGAGGGAACGCCGCAACGGGGCGCCTTGAGCCGGTCCGGTCAGGAGTCCGGTCCGCGCCCCAAGGGTGGAGATTTCAGGGCCCCGTCCTCAGTCGGGCAGACCCCAGAACGGCCCGCGGAGACCGGCGCCCATCATGTACTCCGCGGCATCGCTCGGCTCACGTCGGACGTAGCCGCGGTCGAGACGACCGGCATACCAGCCCGAGGCGAACCGCCACAGCGTCGGCAAATCCATGACGTACCCGCGCTCGTTGCCGGTCCGGTCCAGCCAGGTCGCGACGCAGTCCTCCGAGCAGAAGATCCGCTGGTGGCCGCAGGTGAACACCACGTCGTCCCAGATCCGCCTGGCCGGGACGAGGAAATGGGCGACCTGATCACCGGCCGGCGGGACCTGGTCGTCGATCGACCAGGCGTGGGCCGCGTCGCAGGCGGGGCACGTGGTTGCCACGAGCATCGGCCCCTCCTCCGGCAGCAGATGCGGCAGCGCGAACGAGTCCCACGCGCACCCGCCGAACCACAGCGTGTCGGTCCCCATGACCGAGAAGCCCAGCGGGACGGCGGTAAACGGGTGGGCCATCGCGATCTCGCCGTCTGGCCCGAGCGCCAGGTGCCGCGCCGCCGCGAGCTCGGCCAGCCCCTCCCGCACCTCGGTCTCCGGCGCCGACACCAGCTCGACGAGGTCGACGACGCGCGGCGCGACACCTCGCCGGAAGCTCCCGTAGACCGCCAGCCTCAGGTCCTCGGTGTCCATCCACTCAGGCCTTGAGGTCGAACCGCTGGACGACGTCGGCGAGCCACGGTACGTCGACGAAGCTCAACCCGTACTCGTCAGCCAGCCGGGCGCCACGCTCCGGGTCGACGTCCGCCTGCTCGACGAGGTCGACCACGGCGCGGAAGAACAGCTCGAACCCGGCCGGGCTGATGATCTCGATCATCCGAGCCGGCTCCGGGCCCGCGTTCCACATCGCGTGCGCCTCGCCGCGGGGCTTGGTGATGTACCCACCCGGGCCCAGCACCGCCTCCCGGTCACCCGACCGGAACCCGATCAACCCCTCGGTGACGATGGAGTACTCGTCCTCTCGCGTATGCAGGTGCGGTGGCACCAGCGCACCCGGCGGAAAGCCGTGCTCGACCACGGCCACGGCGCCGCCGGTGTCGGCGCCGAACAGCTTGAAGTCCACGGAGATGGAGCCGAGGTCGCCGCTGCGACCTTCGCCGGGACGGACCACGGTCAGCGGCGGCGGCTCGGGAGTGACCATGCGCCCCAGCGTGGCACCGACCCGTGGCCTCAGGGCTCGATGTTGGCCATCACGTGCTTGACCCGGGTGTAGTCCTCGAACCCGTACATCGACAGGTCCTTGCCGTACCCGGACCGCTTGAACCCGCCGTGCGGCATCTCCGCGACCAACGGGATGTGTGTGTTGATCCACACGCACCCGAAGTCCAGCGCCTTGGACACCCGCATGGCCCGGCCGAAGTCGCGGGTCCACACGCTCGACGACAGGCCGTACTGGACCCCGTTGGCCCAGCGGATCGCCTCCGCCTCGTCGTCGAACCGCTGCACCGTGATGACCGGCCCGAAGATCTCGTCCTGGACCGCCTCGTCGTCCTGCTGCAGCCCGGACACGACGGTCGGCTCGAGGAAGAACCCGTCGCCGAGCGCCGAGACCCGGTGACCGCCGGCGCCCACCGACGCGTGGTCCGGCAGCCGGTCGAGGAACCCCTCGACCCGGGACAGCTGGCCCGCGCTGTTGACCGGCCCGAACAGGGCGTCCGTGTCGTCGGGCATCCCGACGCGCGCGGAGCTCTTCGCATACTCGCTGATGGCGGCGACGAAGTCGTCGTGGATCCGCGGCGCCGCGAGGACCCGCGTCGCGGCGGTGCAGTCCTGCCCGGCGTTGAAGTACCCCGCGACGGCGATCCCTTCGACCGCCTTCTCGAGGTCGGCGTCGTCGAAGACGACGACCGGCGCCTTGCCACCGAGCTCGAGGTGGACGCGCTTGACCTGGTGTGAGGCACTTTCGGCGACCTGCATACCGGCCCGCACCGAACCGGTGATCGCCACTAGCGCGGGCGTCGGGTGCTCGACGACCGCCCGGCCGGTGTCATGGTCGCCGCAGACGACGTTGAACGTCCCCGGCGGGAGGAACTCCGACGCCAGCTCGGCGAGCCGCAGCGTGGTCTCCGGCGTCGTGTCGCTCGGCTTCAGGACGATCGTGTTGCCGGCCGCGAGCGCGGGCCCGATCTTCCAGATCGCCATCATCATCGGGTAGTTCCACGGCGTCACCTGGCCGACGACGCCGATCGGCTCGCGCCGGATCCACGAGGTGTGGCCGGCGAGGTACTCGGCGGACGCCTTGCCCTCGAGCACCCGTGCCGCCCCGGCGAAGAACCGGAGCTGGTCGACCATCGGCGGGATCTCCTCGCTGGTCGTGAGGGCGTGAGGCTTCCCGGTGTTCTCGGCCTCGAGCTTGACCAGCTCGTCGGCGTGCGACTCGATCGCGTCGGCCAGCTTGAGCAGCGCCTGCTGGCGCTCGCTCGGCGTCGTCTGGCCCCACGTCTCGAACGCGGTCGCGGCGGACCGGTATGCGGCGTCGACGTCTGCGGCCGACGAGACGGGGGCGGTGGCCACCACCTGGGCCGTGGACGGGTCGACGACGTCACTCCGGGCGTCGGACTCGGGATCGACGTACTCGCCACCGACGAAGTTGCGCAGGGTCCTCATAACCACCCAGCCAACCACGAAATTCGTCTCAGATCCATAACTTGACGACGGATTCCGTCGTCAGACACGATGGTGAGTATGCCAACCCGCACCGCGCCGCTCGACGCCGTGTCCAAACGGATCGTCGAGCTGCTCCAGGACGACGGCCGCCAGCCGTTCGTGACGATCGCCCGCGAGGTCGGGCTGTCCGAGGCGGCGGTGCGGCAGCGGGTCCAGAAGCTCATCGACGCCGACGTCATGCAGATCGTCGCCGTGACCGACCCACTCCAGGTGGGGTTCAGCCGACAGGCCATGATCGGCGTTCGCGTCGCCGGCGACGTCGCCCGGGTCGCGGACGCGCTGTGCGACCTGCCCGAGGTGTCGTACGTCGTCACCACCGCCGGCAGCTTCGACCTGCTCGTCGAGGTGGTCTGCGAGGACGACGACCACCTCCTCGACCTGCTCATGGGCCGCATCCGCCGACTCGACGGCGTGACCTCGACCGAGACCTTCGTCTATCTCAAGCTCAACAAGCAGCACTACAACTGGGGAACCCGATGACCACGACCGATACCACCTTCAGCGAACCCGCCGGCCCGACGCATACCCCGTCCGGCGCCACATATGCCGACGCCGCGAGGAACCACCTGTGGGGGCACTTCACCCGCCAATCGGCTTGGGAGACAGAGGGATCGGGTCCGCCGCTGATCGTCCGTGGCGAAGGTCACCGGATCTGGGACGACCGCGGCAAGGAGTACATCGACGGCCTCGCCGGACTCTTCGTCGTCCAGGTCGGCCACGGACGGGTGGAGCTCGCCGAGGCCGCAGCCAAGCAGGCGCAGGAGCTCGCCTTCTTCCCGCTCTGGTCGTATGCGCACCCGCGCGCCGTCGAGCTCGCCGAACGTCTGGCGGCCGAGGCGCCCGGAGACCTCAACCGGGTCTTCTTCACCACCGGTGGCGGCGAGGCCGTCGAGACCGCGTGGAAGCTGGCCAAGCAGTACTTCAAGCTGACCGGAAAGCCCACGAAACACAAGGTGATCAGCCGCTCGGTCGCCTACCACGGCACCCCGCAGGGCGCGTTGTCGATCACCGGCATCCCGGCGGCCAAGGAGATGTTCGAGCCGCTGGTCCCGGGCGCGTTCAAGGTGCCTAACACCAACCACTACCGGGCACCCGAGCACCTGCGCGACGACGCCAAGGCGTTCGGTCTGTGGGCCGCCGACCGGATCGCCGAGGCGATCGAGTTCGAGGGGCCGGACACGGTGGCTGCGGTGTTCCTCGAGCCGGTGCAGAACTCCGGCGGGTGCTTCCCGCCGCCACCCGGCTACTTCCAGCGGGTTCGGGAGATCTGCGACGAGTACGACGTGCTGCTCGTGTCGGACGAGGTGATCTGCGCGTTCGGGCGGATCGGATCGATGTTCGCGTGCGACGACTTCGGCTACGTGCCCGACATCATCACCTGTGCCAAGGGGATGACCAGCGGGTACTCCCCCATCGGCGCGATGATCGCCAGCGACCGACTGTTCGAGCCGTTCCGACATGGGACGACGTCGTTCCCGCACGGCTACACGTTCGGCGGGCATCCGGTCTCGTCGGCGGTGGCACTGGCCAACCTCGACATCTTCGAGCGCGAGGGTCTCAACGACCACGTCAAGGAGAACGCCCCTGCGTTCCGGGCGTCGTTGGAGACCCTGCTCGACCTGCCGATCGTCGGCGATGTCCGCGGCGAGGGCTACTTCTACGGAATCGAGCTGGTCAAGGACAAGGAGACGCACGAGACGTTCGACGACGCCGAGTCCGAGCGGCTGTTGCGCGGGTATCTCTCCAAGGCGCTGTTCGACGCGGGCCTCTACTGCCGCGCCGACGACCGCGGCGACCCGGTGGTCCAGCTGGCCCCGCCGCTGGTCATCGGGCCGCCGGAGTTCGAGGACATCCGGTCGCGACTGCGGTCGGTTCTGGAGGGGGCACTCGCGCACGTGTAAGCCAGCGCGGGGCATACTCTCCGGATGCCTTCGACCGCCTCGACCGCCTTCTCCGACATGTGGGTCGACCCCGACAAGGACCCGCGCGAGGTCGGGGTCATCGAGGTCGTCGACGAGCGCACCAACCTGCAGGAGTACCTGCGGGCCTACCGGCTCACCCTGCGGATGAAGTGCGAAGGGCTCACGCCGGAGCAGCTCGCCATCCGGTCGGTCCCGCCCTCGACGATGTCGCTGCTGGGCCTGGTCCGGCACATGGCCAAGGTGGAGCGGGACTGGTTCCGGCTGCGCGGTGCCCGCGAGGACGCCCCACGCCTGTACTGGTCGGAGGAGGATCGCGACGAGGCCTTCACCGGAGCCGTCGGCGACCAGGCTGTCGTCGACGAGGCGTTCGCCCGCTGGGACGAAGAGGTCGCCTACGGCGAGCAGTTCGTCGCCGCCGAGCCGGACCTGGGCCGCGTCTTCACCTACCGCGACGGCGAGACGATCAGCCTGCGGGAGCTGCTGCTGCACATGGTCGAGGAGTACGCCCGCCACTGCGGCCACGCCGACCTGCTGCGCGAGTGCATCGACGGCCGCACCGGCCAGTAGCGCTCAGAAGGTCCACCGCGTCGCGCCGCCGGGCTCGACGGTGCCCACCGCGGTCGCGGCCGTCGGCGTCAGCTTGTAGACCGTCCACGGCGGCGAACCCGCAGACGGTGCGCTGTACTCCGCCGTGATCGCCCGGCCGGTCTCGTCGGGGTGGGCCGGCCAGCCCTCAGCGGCCCAGCGCGCGGCCATCGCCGCCACGGTCTCGGGGTCGGTCACCGGCTCGGCCGTGCCCTCGACGACGAGGTCGAACTCGTGCGTCGCGACGGCCATGCTGCACCGCGGGTTCCGCGCCAGGTTGCGGGCCTTGCGGGTCGTCGGGCCGGTCTGGAACCAGTACGCATCGTCGACCCACAGCGCTCCCACGCCGGTCGTATGCGGTGTGCCGTTCGCGTCCACGGTGGTCAGCCAGGACGAGTGCCGGTTCGGCCCGCCCGTGTCGGGCGCCTGGGTGACGCCGCTGTCCATGACGCGGCGGACCGGTTCCCAGTCCATGGCCGGCAGGCCGTACAGCGTGGCGAGATTGTGAGTCTTCATGAGGGGTGAGACCTCCGGAACCGCGCGGACCAATCGGGGTCGGTGCCACGATTGGCCGATGCCCCAGTACTCGCAGAGCATGGAGGTCGACGCACCTCCGGAGGCCATCTTCGCGATCCTCGACGATGTGAAACGCACGCCCGAGTGGCTCAAGCGCTGCACGAAGATCGAGACGCTCTCCGAGGGCCCGATCGCCGTCGGCCAGAAGATGAAGTACCACTACAAGGACGGCGGCCGCACCGGCGTCATGGACGGCGAGGTGGCTCAGCACGAGCCGAACCGCCACCTCGAGAACCGGTTCACCGACAGGATGATGGACGTCTCGGTGGACTTCCGGGCCGAGCCGCTCGACGCCGGCCGCAGCCGCCTCACCCACACCATCACGATCGACACCAAGGGCCTGGGCAAGGCCTTTACGCCGATGATCAAGCGGCAGCTCCCGGATCAGACGATGGGGGCGATGACCAACCTCAAGGCCCTGGCCGAAGGCCGCTGATCAGAGCGACTCGGCGTGCCGCAGCACCGTCTCGAGCTGCCGGCCGAGGGTGCGCGCTCCGACGACCGGGATGAGCGCTCCGACGATCCGGCCGCGGAACGACCGAGGCACCCGGTGGAGGGTCACGTGGACGTCGGTCCCGGAGCCGGCGGGCGTCAGCTCGTAGTGCCAGCTGCTGCCCGGCCCCCACAGGTTGGAGTCGAGGGTGTCGACGGTGACGGTTCCGGCCGAGGCATCCCACGCGTAGCGCTCGCGCTCCCAGCCCATGCCGTTGCCCTCGGTGACCTCCGCCCACCCGTCGCCCTGGTCGTGCACCTGGAAGTGGGACTCGTCGATGTTCGGCCAGCGGCGCGACCGCTCCGGTCCGAAGTCGGTCAGCAGGGTCAGGACGTCACTGGGCGACAGGGTCGTGTGGACCGTGAACCGCGTGCTCGACATGTCTGCCGAGGGTAGTCAGTCGGCGAACGCGTTCCAGCAGATCGGGTTCCGGGTCGCTTGGTCTTCGAGGACGAGCTCACGCAGGGCCGGCGGTATGCGGTCCCGCTGCCAGTCCCGCTCGCGGAGGCGAGCCGCCTCACGCTGGTCGGCCGGGACCGATGCCTGTACCGCGCGGATGGCGTACGCCGCGGCGCCCAGGTCGTGAGCCGCCACGTGGGGAACCGCGGCGGCCTGACCGGTCGACAGCGCCGCGAACTTCGCGGGGTCGGGCAGACCGCGGGCGGCGGCGTTCGACTCGAACGCGGCCGCGCGGGAGTCCATCATGCTGACCTCGCCGCGGATCCAGCCTCGGCCCAAGTCCAACGCGTGACGCAGCCGCTCGTCGCTCGGTCGCTCTGCTTCGAACAGGGGCAGCACGTGCTCGGCACACTGCACGGCCCACTCGGTGAGGAGCTGATGGTCCTCGTCCGTCAACGTGCCGCCACGGCGGATCGTGATCAGCCGCGGGTCACGGTCCTTGGGCAGGATGGGCATGCCTCATCCTCACAGGCCTTCACACCGGTCCTTAGACAGCGCCCCGGAACAGCAGCGCGATGAGGAGGATCGCCGGCACCGACAGGAACGTGCTGACGAAGATCGCGTCCCGCGCGAGGTAGGTCGCCCGTCGGTAGGTGTTGGCGTAGGTGAAGACGTTCTGGGCGGTCGGCAGAGCAGCCGTGACCGCCGCAGCGAACAGCGCCGTTCCGCGAAGTCCCACCGCCGCATACCCGACCGAGATCGCCACCAGCGGCTGGAAGACCAGCTTCAGCCCGACGAGCGTGGCGACGTGGCCCCGTGACCCACCGGAACCCGGCTTTGGACCTCGCCGCAGCGAGATCCCGAAGGCGATGAGCATCGCGGGAACCGCCATGTTGCCGACGAGCTGGACCGGCTGGAGCAGTGCGGCCAACAGATCGGGGTTGATGTACGGCACCGCCAGGGAGAGCAGCACGCCGGCGAGCGCCGCGACCGTGATCGGGTTGCGCGTGACGCTCCGGAACCCGGTGGCGAGCGAGGGGCGGTGGCCACCCCGGTCGGCGTCCAGGAGGGCGAGCGAGATCGGGGTGATGACCAGCAGCTGGAGCAGCAGGGTGGGCGCCATCAGGGAGATGTCGCCGAGGACGTAGAGCGCGATGGGGATGCCGAGGTTGCCGGCGTTGACGTAGGCGGCGCAGAGGCTGCCGATGACGGCCTCGCCTGGCGGTGGCTTCCACCGGATCCGGGCGATGAGCAGGTAGAGCCCCACGGTGACGATGACCGAGACGACGGAGGCGACGAGGTTCGCCGAGAAGATCGCGCTGATCGGCGTGCGGCCCATGACGACGATGAGCAGGGCCGGCGAGGCGACGTAGAACGCGAGACGGCTGAGGAAGAGCTGGCCGCTGGTGCCGAGTACGCCGAAGTGCGCGAGCGCCCAGCCCAGGGCAACGACGGCGGCGATCGTCGCGAAACCCTGGAGGACGCCGAGCACGCCCTGATGCTGTCAGGAGCCCCGGAGCACCGGTGTCAGACGTTCCAGGACCGAGACGTCCTCGATGGTCGCCGGCGTGGCCGGGCTCTTGCCGTCGGCGATCTCGCGCATCGTCTTGCGCAGGATCTTTCCGGACCGCGTCTTCGGCAGGGCCGACACGATGTCGACCTGGCGCAGCGCGGCGACGGCGCCGACCTCGTCGCGGACCCGCTGCACCAGCTCGCTCCGGATCCGCTCGCCCTCGGCCTCGATATCGACGCCGGCCTTGAGGACGACCAACCCGCGCGGGATCTGGCCCTTGAGCTGGTCGGCGACCCCGATGACGGCACACTCCGCGACGTCAGGGTGTCCGGACAGTGCGGCCTCGAGCGAGCCGGTCGACAGCCGGTGGCCGGCAACGTTGAGGACGTCGTCGGTGCGGCCCATGACGTAGAGGTAGCCGTCCTCGTCGAGGAACCCGCCGTCGCCGGTCAGGTAGTAGCCGTCGAACGCGGACAGGTACGAGGAGACGTAGCGGTCGTCGTCGCCCCACAGCGTCGGCAGCGTCCCCGGCGGCATCGGCAGCTTGATGCAGATGGCTCCCTCGCCCCCCGGTGCGACCGGGTCGCCCTTCGCGTCGAGGACCGTCACGGCATACCCCGGCATCGGCACGGCCGGCGATCCTGGCTTGATCGGGAGCGTCTCGATGCCGCGCGGGTTGCAGGCCACCGGCCACCCGGTCTCGGTCTGCCACCAGTTGTCCACGACCGGAATCCCCAGCCGGTCGGAGGCCCACTCCCACGTGTCGGGGTCGAGCCGCTCTCCCGCCAGGAACAGGGTCCGCAGCGACGACGTGTCGTAGGACCCCGCCTTGTCGCCGTTCGGGTCCTCCTTCTTGATGGCCCGGTATGCGGTGGGTGCGGTGAACATCGCCACCGCGCGGTACTCGGAGATGATCCGGAGAAAGGCCCCCGCGTCTGGTGTGCCGACCGGCTTGCCCTCGTAGAGGACCGACGTGCAGCCGGTGAACAGCGGCGCATACACGATGTAGGAGTGCCCGACGACCCAGCCGACGTCGCTGGCGGTGAACCAGGTCTCCCCCGGCTTGACGCCGTAGACGTTCTCCAGCGACCAGCGCAACGCGACCGCGTGGCCGCCGTTGTCACGGACGACGCCCTTGGGCTTCCCGGTCGTGCCGGAGGTGTAGAGGATGTAGAGCGGGTCGGTTGCGGCGACCTCGACGCAGTCGGCGCCCGCGTCGGCGGCCGGTGACGACACGAAGTCGGCCCAGTCGACGTCGCCCGCCTTGAGCTCGGCCGGCGCCTGTTCGCGCTGGAGGACGACGCACACGTCGGGTTGATGAGACGTCCGCTCGAGGGCAGCGGCGATGATCGGCGTGTATTCGACCACCCGGGTCGGCTCGACGCCGCAGGAAGCGGTGAGGACGACTTTCGGCCGGGCGTCGTCGATGCGGGCGGCCAGCTCGGCCGGCGCAAAGCCGCCGAACACCACCGAGTGCACCGCGCCGATCCGTGCGCAGGCGAGCATGGCGACGACCGCCTCGGGGACCATCGGCATGTAGATGACCACCCGGTCGCCCTTGCCGACCCCAGCGCCGACCAGCGCGCCCGCGAGCCGGCGCACATCCGCGAGCAGCTCCGCATACGTGATCGACCGCTTCGTGCCGGTGACCGGTGAGTCGTAGTGGATCGCCACCTGGTCGGCCCGTCCCCCCTCGACGTGCCGGTCGAGGGCGTTGTAGCAGGTGTTGAGGGTGGCGCCCGGGAACCACCGGTAGAACGGCGGCCGGGAGTCGTCGAGCACCTGGTCCGGCGGCGTGATCCAGTCGATGTCCCTCGCCGCGTCGCTCCAGAACCCCTGCGGGTCCTCGAGGCTGCGCGCGTACGTCGTCGCGTAGGCACCGGTGCTCATGCCGCGAGACTAGTGACACGATCCCGGTGTGGAGCTCCAGTCGACGGCCGAACTGGCCGCATGGCTTGCCGCGGACCGTCCGCTCGGAGGGGTCCGGCTCCAGGACGTCGACCTCGGGCCGGTCGAGGAGCAGCTCCTGGGCGAGACTCGGCTGCGCGGTCTCGTCGTCCTCGGCGGCTGCGTCTCCCCCCAGCTGCTCGTCCACCTGCAGAGCCACGGCGCGGTCGTCTTCCCCGAGGGCCCCGACGCACCGGTCGACATCTACCGCGCCCACCTCTACACGGGACGCGAGCTCTACGCCGGTGTCGACGGACCGGGCGGGTATGCGTCGACGGTGGACTTCCGTGCGTACGAGTGGTGCCGCGACGTACGCCTGGCCGGCGATGCATACGCAACGCTCCTCAAGGCGATCCACGACGACTCGATCAGCGACGCACTCGACGAGTGGGTGGAGGGTCGACGGGTCGTCGGCATCATGGGCGGACACGAGGAACCTCGCGACAGCGCCGGGTATGCGGCGGCCGCGCGGCTGGGTCACGCGCTGGCCGCGGCGGGGCTGACAGTCGCGACGGGCGGGGGTCCGGGGGCCATGGAGGCGGCGAACCTCGGCGCCGTCGCCCCGTCGGCGGAGGCGCTCGACGAGGCGATCGTCCGGCTACGTCCGGTCGCGTCGTTCGTCCCCGACATCGGCGCGTGGGTCCGGGTGGCCTTCGAGGTACTGGACCTGTTCGGAGCTTCGCCGGCGCGCGCACCCGCGATGCCACGGTCGCTCGGCGTCCCGACCTGGTTCTACGGTCACGAGCCGCCGAACGTGTTCGCGGAGGGCATCGCCAAGTACTTCTCGAACGCGGTGCGCGAGGACGGTCTGCTGGCCCGGTCGAACGCCGGCGTGATCGTCATGCCCGGGGCGGCGGGGACGGTGCAGGAGGTGTTCCAGCTCGCGACCCGGCTGTACTACGCCCCCGACGGGTCGACGCCGCCGGTGATGGTGCTGGTGGGTTTCGACCACTGGGTCGACTCGCTGCCGGTCTGGCCGCTGCTCCGGGCGATGGCCGATCGTCGGGGCATGGCCGACCGGATCCACCTGGTCGACGACGCCGCGGAGGCGGTGGGACTGCTCGCGGCGCCGTGACGAGGTCGGTGGCTACTGGCAGGCGGCTTTCACCACCGAGGACGGCGTCCACTCCTTGTCGAAGAGCGCCTGCTGAGGCATGTACATGCGCAGCAGGAGAAGGAACCCGCTCGGGTTCGCCGTCGCCGGCGGGCTGGGGAACCAGTTGTGCCCGGCCTTCGAGTCCGGCCCCGCGGTGGGGGCGGTGGGCTGGACGTAGATGTCCACGGAGCCGTTGTCGTTGACGATCAGCTCGTTGCCCTGCGTGCTGGGGATGCCGACGCCACTGCGGCCGTTCGGGGCGTCGAAGAGGTTCTCCCCCCGCCGACTTCCGCTGATGTGCTCAGCCGACGGCGGCCCGCGCGGCGACGAAGGCGTCGACACAGCGCTGCACGTCCTCCCCGGAGTGGGCGGCGGAGAGCTGGACCCGGATCCGAGCCTTGCCTCTGGGCACCACCGGGTAGGAGAAGGCGACGACGTAGATCCCGGCCTCGAGCATGTGCTCCGCGACCTGCGCTGCCCGCCGCGCGCCGTCGTCACCGAGGAACATCACCGGAGTGATGGGGTGGGTGCCGGGGAGCAGGTCGAAGCCGGCCTCCTCCATCAGGCTGCGGAGCCGGTTCGTGTTCTCTTGCAACGTGGTTCGCAGCTCGGCGGCGTCACGCGCGAGCCGGAGGGCGGCCAGCGAACCCGCCACGACGACCGGAGCGACGGAGTTGGAGAACAGGTAAGGCCGGGAGCGCTGCCGGAGCAGATCGACGACCTCGGTATGCGACGCGACGTACCCGCCGGAGGCGCCGCCGAGGGCCTTGCCGAGCGTGCCCGTCACGATGTCGACGCGGTCCTGGACGCCGAACAGCTCCGGTGTGCCGCGTCCACCCGGACCGACGAACCCGACGGCGTGCGAGTCGTCGACCAGCACCATCGCGCCGTGCTCGTCGGCGAGGTCGCAGATCCGGTCGAGCGGCGCATACGAGCCGTCCATCGAGAAGACGCCGTCGGTGACGATGACCGTTCTCCGGGCGCCGGCAGCCGCCTCGAGCTGGGCGGCGAGGTCCTCCATGTCGGCGTTGCGGTAGCGCAGCCGGCGCGCTCGGCTGAGCCGGATGCCGTCGATGAGCGAGGCGTGGTTGAGCTCGTCGGAGATGATCGCGTCGTCGGGGCCGAACAGGGTCTCGAAGATGCCGCCGTTGGCGTCGAAGCACGACGAGTAGAGGATCGCCGCGTCGGTGCCGAGGAACTCGGCCAGCTGGCTCTCCAGCTCGGTGTGGAGGACCTGCGTCCCGCAGATGAACCTCACGGAGGCCATCCCGAACCCCCATTCGTCAAGGGCCGCCTGGGCCGCCGCGAGCACGTCCGGATGGTCGGCAAGGCCGAGGTAGTTGTTGGCGCAGAAGTTCAGCGCGTCGGCGCGTTGCGTCGTCACGTGGGCCGACTGCGGCGAGGTCAGCTCCCGCTCGTACTTCCACAGTCCCGCGTCCCGGATCTCCTGCAGGGTTCGAGCGAGGTCGTCTCGCATCGCGGTGTCCATGGGCAGGACCGTACGGTGGACCGGTGCCGTTGACCCAGCAGGAGTGCACCGACGCCATCGCCGAGCACAGTGCGGGCTTCGCCGCGGCGGCCGAGGGGAACTTCGACGCGCCCGTCGAGTTCTGTCCCGGCTGGACCGTGCGCGACGTCGTGCACCACCTGACCAGAGTCCAGTGGTTCTGGGCGACGCTGGTCGAGGAGCAGCTGTCGGAGCGGCCAGACCGCCTGGAAGAGCCCGAACCGGCTGCCGACGACGTGGCTCTCTCGGTCTTCCGGACCGGGGCCGACCGGTTGGTACGAGTGCTGGGCTCGGCCGACCCCGCGACGCCGGTGTGGACCTGGGCGCCCTCGCAGCAGGACGCCGCGTTCGTCATCCGGCACCAGGTCCAGGAGGTGGTCGGGCACCACTGGGACGTCGCCCACGCGGCCGGCCGCAGCGTGTCGATCTCCTCCGCCGTCGGCGCCGACTCGGTCGACGAGTTCCTGCACCTGTCAGTGTCGAACGCCGACGACGCTGCGGGAGACGATCCGCTGCCGGGGCCGCTCGAGGGACGGTTCGGCCTGGCCTGCACCGACAGCGACGCGGCCTGGCTGGTGGTGGACGGCGACCCGCCCGGGACGGCGGCGATCACCCGGACGTCTCGAGCGGCGCTGGACGGGATCCCGACGGTGAGGGGTACGGGTGGCCAGCTGCTCCTCTGGATCTACGACCGGCACGGCGACCCCAACGGCGACGCCGACGACAGCGCGTTGGACCCGGAGCTGCGGCAACGCTTCCGTGGGCTCTGCTTCACGGACTGACGGCTACGCTGTCGACGCTGCCAGCTGTCCGCACGCGCCGTCGATGTCCTGCCCGCGGGTGTCGCGGATAGTCGTGGGGATGCCGGCGGCCCGGAGCCGCTCGACGAACTGCTGCTCGACGCCGGGGCGTGAGGCCGTCCACTTCGAGCCGGGGGTGGGGTTGAGCGGGATCGGGTTGACGTGCACCCAGCCCTTGCCACGGGCGGTGAGCTTGCGGCCGAGCAGGTCGGCTCGCCAGGCCTGGTCGTTGATGTCGCGGATCAGTGCGTACTCGATGGACACGCGCCGCTTCGTGGTCTGGAAGTACCGGTATGCGGCGTCGAGCGCCTCGTCGACGGACCACCTCGTGTTGATGGGGACGAGCTCGTTCCGCAGCTCGTCGTCCGGGGCGTGAAGCGAAAGAGCCAGGGTGACCGGAATGCCTTCCGCAGCAAGCCGATCCACGGCGGGCACGAGTCCGACGGTCGACATCGTGATCCCCCGGGCCGACATGCCGAGTCCGTCCGGAGACGGGTCGACGAGGCGACGGATGGCCCCGATGGCCGCCTTGTAGTTGGCGAGCGCCTCGCCCATCCCCATGAACACGACGTTCGACACGCGCAGCGGCGCCGACCGCTCCTCCTCGCCGCCCCCGCCGGCGAGCTCGCCCCGGCGGAGTGAGCGGGCCGCATACACGACCTGCTCGACGATCTCGGCCGTCGAGAGGTTGCGGGTGAGGCCGGCCTGCCCGGTCGCGCAGAAGGGGCAGTTCATCCCGCAACCGGCCTGGCTGGAGATGCACATGGTCACGCGGTTCGGGTAGCGCATGAGGACCGACTCGACGATGGCGCCGTCGTGCAGCCGCCACGCGGACTTCACGGTCTCGCCGTCGTCGGCCGTGCGCTGCACGAGCGGCGTGAGCAGGGTCGGGAGCAGGTCGCGGACGAGGTCGTTGCGGACGCCCTTGGGCAGGTCGGTCATTTCGTCAGGAGAGTCGACCAGCCGCTCGAAGTAGTGGGTCGACAGCTGCTTCGCCCGAAACCCCTTGTGCCCCAACGACTCCACCGCTTCGCGGCGCTCGGTGGGTGAGAGGTCGGCCAGGTGGCGGGGCGGCTTGCCGCGGCGAGGGGCGGTAAAGGTGAGCTGGCCCGGTCGCGGTGGCGCGGTCGTGGGGTTCGGGAGGTCGGTCATGACGACATCCAGTGTCTCAACCCAACCCGGCCTGGAGCGCATCGAGCATCGCCTCGAGCTGGCGGTCGCGCTCGCGGGCGGGCACGTCGTGGAGCGGTCCGTCGATGTGCAGCACCGCGAACCCGTGGACCGCCGACCAGCAGGCCACCTCGGCGCCTTCGCGCCGGTCGGGCGAGAGCGTGCCGACCTCTTCCATCTCGTCCAGGGCGGCGCTGAGCAGCTCGTACGGACCGGGCTGGTCGCTCTCCCGCTCGACGGTGCCGGCGAACGCGGTGGCGAAGAGCCCCGGCTCCCGCACAGCGAAGAGGACGTAGGCCTTGCCGATCTCCCGGAGCCGTCGCACGGACCGTTCCGCGGGGTCGCCGCCGCGAACGCGTGCGGCACGGTTCGACATCGCGCGGGACAGTGCGTCCTGTCCCTCCCTGGCCGTAGCGGAGAGCAGCTCCTCTCGGTCGGCGAAGTGCCGGTATGCGGCGTTGTGGGACACCCCGGCCCGACGCGCCACCTCGCGGAGGACGACGCCGTCGGGCCCCTGCTCGCGGGCCAGTTCCACCGCGGTCCGGAGCAGCTCGGCCCGGAGGTTGCCGTGGTGGTACGTGTTCACGGCTCGATCCTAGTCGCATGTTGACAGCGTCCACATTGCTGTGGTGCACTGGTCGATGTTGACAGCGTCCACATTAATGAGTCGCAGGTGGGGTTATGAAGCGCAAGGCCGGAATCCTCGTCGCCGTGTACGCCGCGGTGCTCGCCATCAACCTCGACACGACGATCGTCAACGTGGCGCTACCGAGCATCGCCCGCGAGCTCGGGTCGGGGACGCGGTCGCTCCAGTGGGTCGTCGACGGCTACAACCTCGCCTTCGCGGCGCTGGTTCTGGCGGGTGGCAGCCTCTCCGACCAGTACGGGCGTCGACCCGCCCTGCTCGTCGGTCTGCTCGGGTTCGCCGCGGCGACCACGGTGGGGGGTCTGGTGACCACCGACTCGGCGCTGATCGCCGCTCGGGTCGTCATGGGCGTCTTCGCCGCGTTGATCTTCCCGGCGACGCTGTCGGTAATCTCCAACGCCTTCCCCGACCGGCGGCAGCGGGCCGCCGCGCTGGGTGGTTGGGGTGCCGTCGTCGGCGTCGGCGTGGCCGCCGGCCCGGTGGTGGGCGGCATACTGCTGACGCACTTCTCGTGGGGCAGCGTCTTCCTCGCGCTCGCGCCACTCGCACTCGTCGCTGCGGCCCTCGCGGCGTTCCTCGTCCCTGAGTCGCGCGACCCCGCTGCGCCGCCGCTGGACCGTCGTGGTCTGGTGCTCTCGAGCGCGATGCTCGGCCTGCTCGTCTGGACGATCATCGAGGCGCCGACGCGAGGTTGGGGCTCGCCGGCGACGATCGTCGGGTTCGCTGTGAGCGCCGTGCTCCTCGTCGCGTTCATTCTGGTTGAACGGCGCGCCGAGCACCCGATGCTCGACATCACCCTCTTCGCCGACCGGCGGTTCAGTGCGGCGAGCGGAGCGGTGACGGTGACCTTCTTCTCGCTGGCCGGGTTCATCTTCCTGGTCACCCAGTACTTCCAGGTGGTTCGCGGCTACGACGCCCTGTCCACCGGCACTCGGATCCTCCCCGTTGCCGTCAGCATCGCGGTGGCCTCGATCGCCGGCGGCCTGCTGGCCCCGAAGCTGGGCACTCGAGCCGTGGTGACCACGGGGCTCCTGATGTTCGGGTCGGCCATGGCGTGGATCGCCATGAGCCCGGTGGACGTCCCGTATGCGACCTCGATCGTTCCGCAGATGGTGCTCCTGGGGCTCGGGATGGGGCTCATCTCGACGCCCGCCACCGAGTCGATCCTCCGCGTCCTGCCGCCGGCGCGGGCCGGTGTCGGTTCGGCGGTCAACGACGCCACTCGGGAGCTCGGCGCGACGCTCGGTGTCGCGGTCGTGGGGTCGGTGTTCGCGTCGGTCTACGGCGCGGCTCTGATGGGCAGTGCGTTCGACGAGCTGCCGGCGGCGGCTCAGGAGCAGGCCCGCGAGTCGGTCGTCGCGGCGGCCGCCCTTGCGCAAGGCCAGCCCGAGCTGGTGGCTGCGGCGCGGGACGCGTTCATGTCCGGTATGCACGCCGGGAGCGCGCTCGTCGCTGTCCTCTGCCTGGTCGGGGCGGTCGTGGCAGCCATCGCCCTACCGGGCCGGCACTTCACCCGCGACAATGCCCGGGTTGCCGAGGACGCCACCGGCGTCAGGGTGGCGGTCGGATCCGCCTGACCGAGGAGCGCACCGTGCCGGACCAGGGCCGCCTGACCGAGGTGCTCTTCGCCTTCGACCTCGGCCCGGGCACCCTCTCGGACGGCCCGGTGGCGACGGGTCGGCTCGGTGAGATCTGGCGGTTCGACACGGCGAGAGGGTCGTGGGCGGTCAAGGCGACGACGGCCGAGCTGTCGGACGCGTCGACCCGCTTCCAGGAAGCGGCTGTGGCCGCAGGTGTCCCGGCACCCGGGGTGCGTCGAGCGCGCGACGGGCGAGTCACGGCGGATCTCGACGGGACCAGCGTCAGCGTCCAGGAATGGGTGGCGATGGCGGGACCGGACCCCTCACTCGACCCGGCCTCCGTGGGCGCGTTACTCGCCGGCCTGCACCGGATGCGTGGGGTCCAGCTACCGAGCCGGTCCGCCGTGGATCCTTGGTTCGTCGACCCGGTGGGGTCAGCGAGATGGGACGAGGTCATCGGCGCGGCGGTTTCGTCGAGGGCACCGTTCGGGCCGGACCTGGCCGCGCACCGCGATGAGCTCGTCGCGTTGGAGGGTCTGTTGGCCTCGGCGCGGGACCTGTTGTGGTGCCACCGCGACCTGTTCTGCGACAACGTCCGAGCGCGGCCCGGCGGCGGCCTGGTGGTGTTCGACTTCGACAACAGCGGGCCGTGCGACCCGTCCTGGGAGCTGGCGTTCGTCCTGGTGGAGTACGCCACGACGTCGGCGCCGATCCACGCCAAGGTCGACGTGGCGCGGGCACGGGTGCTGTACGACGCCTACGTCGACGGTGGCGGACCAGGGAGATTGCGCGGTACCGGCGACTTCACCATGGCCATCGCGGTGCTCGGACACCTCGGTGAGCTGGCCACCCGCCGGTGGCTGGCGGCGACCGACCCCGCCGAGCGTGAAG
>DASTNV010000114.1:0-4417 GCA_035762725.1 Lapillicoccus sp.
TGAGGCAGTACCGGTCGGTGCGGAACCCGTAGTGGGCGCCGACGTGGTGGCTGCGGTCGTCGTGCATCCAGTAGCGGTAGTAGAGGCCGTCTTGGGCCGGTTCGGGTTCCCGTGTGCCGGTGATGTCCGGCCAGAACGAGCTCCCCTGCATGCGCGCGATGGAGGGGACCCCGGCGGCCTCCAGCAGTGTCTGCGCGACGTCGACGTTGCTGACGATGCCGGTATGCGTCTGGCCCGCGGCGATCGAGCGCGGGTACGCGACGAGGAACGGCATCCGGATCGACTCCTCGTACATGAACCGCTTGTCGAACCAGCCGTGGTCGCCGAGGAAGAAGCCCTGGTCCGACCCGTAGACGAGGACGGTGTCGTCCAGCTCGCCGCGCTCGCGGACCCGGTCGACCAGCCGGCCGACGTTGTCGTCGACCGACGCGACGCACGCGAGGTAGTCCTCCATGTAGCGCTGGTACTTCCAGAGCGCCTCGTCGTCCGGCGAAAGTCCTTGCGGCACAGGCTGTTTCAGGTCCACCTCGGTGAGGTGGTCGGCGACGCGCATCTCGGCGCGCTTCGCCGTGTCGGATCGCGTGGCGTAGTCGTCGGTGAAGGTGCCAGGGACCGGGATGCGTTGGGACGCATACATGTCGGTATGCGCGTCGTCCGGTTCCCAGGGTCGGTGCGGCGCCTTGTGCCACGCCAGGAGGCACCACGGCTCGTCGCCGGCGAGGGAGTCCAGCCACCGGATCGACAGGTCGGTGATGAGGTCGGTCGCGTACCCCGGCTCGACGCGCAGGCCGTCGGCGGAGAGGAACCGGGGGTCGTGGTACTCGCCCTGGTCGATGAGGGCGTCCCAGTAGTCGAAGCCCTGCGGGTCATGGCCGTCGCCGTCGCCCATGTGCCACTTGCCGACGAACGCAGTGCGATAGCCGGCGTCGCGCAGCGCGCTGACGAAGGTCGGCTGCGCGGCATCGATGTAGGTGTCGAGGGTGCTGACGCCGTTGACGTGGCTGTAGGCCCCGGTGAGCAGCGACGCCCGGCTGGGCGAGCACAGCGAGTTGGTGGCGAAGAGGTTGTCGAACCGGACCCCTGACTCGCCGATCGCGTCGATATGCGGGGTGCGGTTGACCACCGAGCCGTAAGCGCCGATGGCGTGCGCGGCGTGGTCGTCGCTGAGGAGGAACAGGATGTTCGGCCGGCGGGCAGGTTCGCTCACCGGCGCCGGCTCCGCTCCTCGACGTACCGCTTGGTCACGGCCATGTCGTGGTCCCCGAGGCCGCGCGAGACCAGATCGGCGAAGGCGTTGCGGACGGCTGGTAGCAGCGCGGCGTCGGTCCGGGTCGCCGTCGCGACGTCGGTGGCGAACTCGAGGTCCTTGAGCAGGTACCGCGCCGGCCCGGAGGGGCTGAAGTCGTCAATCACCATGCGGGGAGCCCGGGTTCGCAGGATCCGGCTGTCGGCATACCCGCCCTCGAAGAGCTCGAAGAGGGTGTCCAGCTCGAGGCCGCTGCGGTCGGCGAGCACCGCTGCCTCACCGAGCGCGAGGACCGCCGCCGAGACGATGAGCTGGTTGCACGCCTTGGCCACTTCGCCGGAGCCGAGCGGGCCGAGGTGGTACGGGCGTCCGCACGCCTCGAGGACCGCCATCGCGCGACGGGCGTCGTCGTCCGCGCCGCCGATCATGATCGAGAGGGTCCCGGCCTCGGCGCCGTCGGTCCCGCCCGAGACCGGGGCGTCGACCACCCGGACCCGGCCGTCGGTCTCGCGGACCAGGCGCTCGCCGAGCCGGCGCACCCCGGTGGGGGACGACGTCGACGAGATGACGAGGAGGAGGTTGTCGGGATGGGCGGCCAGCAGCCCGTCCTCGCCGGCGAGCACCTCCTCGACCTGGGGCAGGTCGGGCAGCATCAGCAGGACGACGGTCGCCTCGCCGGCCAGCGATCGTGGCGTGTCGTGCCAGCGGGCGCCCGCTTCGACCAGGTCGGTGTAGCGGTCGCGACCGCGACCGTGGATAGCGACCGTCGACGCGGTCGTCGCGGCCCGGCGGAGCAGGTGCTCGGTCATCGGGCGGCCCATCGCGCCGAGGCCGACGACGCCCACTCGGTCGGTTCCTGGGTCCATGGCGTCATCCTCCCGGAGGGATGGGTACCGAAGAATAGGTAGCCGCGGCGCGAGGATACGCAGTTCTTCCGATGTGGGTCCGATGGCGGGAACCGGACCGTGGAGTGGTCGGCAGTTGGCCGGCAACGACACAGGAGAAGAACGATGAACACTCACACCACCACCCGCATCGCCGCCGCCGGACTGCTCGCCGCTGCCGCGGTTCTCACCACCTCCGGCGCCCCGGCGCTGGCCGTCCAGCCCGTCGACCCGGCGGTGGCGGTCCAGTCCGTCGACCGGTCGCCCGCGTTCCGGCTGTTCAAGCCCAACCTGCAGGCGACCGTGCAGCAGCTGCTCGACGAGGGTCGTCAGGCCACGACCGTCGCCGAGCGCCGGCTCGTCCATCAGGACCTCGTCCAGACGGTGATCGACGGCGAGTAACGGCCATGAGGACCACCGATGGCCGCCCGGCGACGGCTACGCTGGGCGGCCATCGAACCCGAGGTCGAGCCACCCGAACCACCCTTGGGCCGGGACGAGGAGCTCGCCCGGTGCGAGGCGCTGCTGACGGCGCTGCTCGCGACTACCGATGGCTCGACCTCGTCCCGCGCGCGGCTCGTCGCGGGCGAGGCCGGCATCGGCAAGACCACCCTGGTCCGTGCCCTCGTGGACCGGTCCCGGCGGGCGGGGGCCCTGGTCGGTGTCGGGCTGTGCGTCGACGTCAGCGGTGGCTTGCCGTTCGGGCCGGTGCTCGAGGCGGCCTACCAGCTGGCCGGGACTGACCTCGCGCTTCCGGACACCTCCGCCCCCAACGCGCTCGGCCTGCTGGTCAACAGCCTTGCCGCCTTCACCGAACGCGCGCCCGGGGTTCTCGTCCTCGAGGACCTGCACTGGGCGGACCAGTACACCCTCGACTTCGCGCGGGCCTTCGTCCGCAGCACCCGTGCAAGGGCACTTCTCGTGATGACCTACCGCTCCGACGACACCGCGCCCGCCCTTCGGGACGCCCTGGTCGACCTGCGCCGAGCAGAGGGCGTCACCGTCCTCTCCCTGGGACCGCTCCCACCCGCGGCGCTCGGTGCTCTCGCCACTCGGCGCCTGGGCCGCGAACTCGACGACGACGCGACGACCGCGCTGTTCCGTCGCTCGGAGGGCAACCCGCTCTACGCGGAGGAGATCCTCACCGCCGAGACCACGGGCATACCGTCGTCCCTCGCCGACCTGCTGACCCGACACATCCGCGGCCTCAGCGCGGAGACCCGGTCGCTGGTCCGGCTCGCGGCCGTGGGCAGCAGCATCGTCGACGTCGACACCCTCGGCGAGGCGGCCGACCTGGACACCGAACGGCTCGAGGCCGGCCTGCGTGAGGCGCTCGATGCGAACGTCCTGGTGCGACAGGGGCCGGGGTTCGCGTTCCGCCACGCCCTGCTCCGCGACGCGGTCTACGAGGACCTGCTCCCAACCGAGCGGGTGAGGTCGCATGAGCGGTATGCGCGGATCCTCAGCTCCCGACTCGGCACGAGGACCGGTGCAGCCGAGCGCTGGCCGTTGGCCTCCGATCTGGCCTTCCATGCGGCGGCGGCCGGTGACCAGACAACCGCCCTGCGCGCCCATCTCGATGCGGGGGAGGCGGCCCGCCGGTTCGGCGCACGAGCCGATGCCGCGGCGCAGTACGAGGCGGCGATGGCGCGATGGGACCAGGTGCCTGCGCCCGACCGTCCGGCCGGGGTCACGAAGTCGGATCTGGCCTGTCTGGAGGCCGACTGCCTCTTCACCCTCGGTCAGCCGCTGCAGATCCGGAACCTCCTGCGCGGGGCGCTCGCGATGCTCGATGAGACCACCGAACCGCTGGCCGCCAGCCGGGTCTACGCCAGGGTGGCGAGCCTGCCCCACTTCCCGGACGACGTCATCACCGACGAGGAGGCGGCCGCCCGCGCAGTCGCGCTGGCCGGCTCGGCGCCCAGTCGTGAGCGCGTCGACGCTCGGTTGGCCACCGCCTACGTCGCCGAACGGCGGCTCCGGTATGCGTCGGTGCTCGACGAGGTCGCCCTCACCCGGGCGGCGCGCGCCGAGCTCGGAGACGAGTCGGACCCGCCGGAGTACCGGCACCTCGAGGGCGGTGCGCTGTGGTTCCTCGGTCGCCCGGCAGAGGCCATCGCCAGCCTCCGGGCCGCTCGCGCAGAGTCCGGGCGGAACGACGATCCCGGCGCGGCTCTCGAGGCAGCGACCGAGGAGGCGTGGATGCTGCTGCAGTCCGGAGATGTCGCCGAGGGAGTGACCCTCGCTCGCTCGTCCCGGGCGGAGGCGGAACGGATCGGCCTGCCGG
>DASTNV010000115.1:0-12646 GCA_035762725.1 Lapillicoccus sp.
CGGCCGGGTCGACCGGTTCGAGGGCGGCCTGCTGGTCGTGCGCGTCCCGCGGCACGACGTGGCCGAGCCGGCGCTGCACGGTGTGGACCAGACCGGAGCAGTCCAGGCCGAGCGGCGACGTCCCGCCCCAGAGGTACGGCAGCCCGAGGTGCACCCGGGCGAGGTCGAGGTCTGACCGGTCGGTGCTGCCGCGCGGCGGACCTGGATCCTCGTCGTCGACGACGTGGGCCGCCCGGATCCATCCCGGGTAGCCCCGCGGGTCGAGCGAGCTCGGCTGCCACGGACAGACGACCTCGAGCCACCCCGGGTATGCGGGTACCGCCCCGACCACCTCCACGGGCTCTCCGGCCACGAGCTGTGTGAGCACGCGGTCGTGCAAACCCAGGCGCCCGTCCCCGGACTCGTCGTCGTCCGGGTGCGCGTCGAGGGCGGCGAGCCAGGAGATGACGTCCGGCTGGTCGGCGACCGCCGCCGCGTCGACCTCGCGCGGCCGGTCGGGTGCCACCCAGAGCGTCGCGACGGGAACCGCCACCCGCATCAGCACGCCGCCCATCCTCACACGTCCCCACGGCGCACCCAGGGCGACCGGCTCGGCATACTGCCCCCGTGGATCCGACCGGAGGTCTCGAGCAGCGGCTTGGGAAGGTTGTCGCAACCTCCCCCGGGCGGCTCGGGGTGGCCATGAGGGACGACCGAGGCTGGGCCTGGAGCCACGACGCCGACCGCGTCTTCCGGTCGGCCAGCACGATCAAGGTGCCGATCCTGCTCGCGGTCCTCCGGCTGGTGGAGGTCGGCCGGCTGACGCTCGCGGACGAGGTCCGGATCGCGCCGTTCGAGGAGCGGGTGGGCGGTTCCGGGCCGCTCAGCCTGCTGCCATCGGTTTCCGTGCTGCCGCTCCTGGAGGCGCTGCGGCTGATGATCGCGCTCAGCGACAACGACGCGACCAACGCCGTCCTCGAGCACGCGGGCCTGCTCGAGAGCGGCGAGGTGGCCCGGCTGCTCGCTGAGGTGCCGACCCGGCATACCCGCTTGAGGCGCCGGATGATGGACCCCGCCTCCGCGGCGGCCGGGCTGGAGAACGAGACGTGCCCCCAGGACCTGGCCGACCTCCTCGTCGCGCTGCGGGAGGGGCGGTTGCTCGGCCCCGGGCTCACCGGGTTGGCGGTGGGGATCCTCCGCGACCAGCAGCTCGTGGCTGGCCTACCCGCATACCTGCCCGGCTCGGTTGCGGTGGGCTCCAAGACCGGCGACCTGCCCGGGCTGCGGGCCGATCTGGCCCTCCTCGAACGCGGCGACCGGTGGGTCGTGGTCGCCGTCGTCGCCGACGGTCTGGCCGTGGAAGAATTCGGACAGAGGCGCGACCGCGGCACTGCTGTCCTGCCACTATTTGCTGCGCTGGGTGAGCTCGCGGCCGAACGACTGAGCACATCTGGCTGAACGTCCACGATTCGGGGAATCGGGTCCGATCCGGCCAATCGGGATGAAAACCTGTGCCTGGGAGGTGGAATGTCGGACGCGTACGGCGTGCTCGACCGTCTGGTCGATGCGCTCGCCCGTGGGGACCGGGAGGCAGCACTCGCGTGCTTCGCGCCTGGCGCCACTGTTGTCGTGTCCGGGTCCCACCACGACTACGCGTCGTACACGCCGGAGGAGATGGTCGACGGGCTCACCCGCTCGTTCATGGAGCTCTCCTGGACCCCGTCGCTGCGCCGGGTCGTCGGTGGCGCCCAGGTCGAGGAGGGCGTGCTCGCCGCCACCCACATCGGCCCGTTCCTCGGGTCCGACCCGACCGGTGAGCGGGTCGTCGCGAACCTGCGGATGTCCTCCTCGCTGGCGCCGGACGGCCGGCTCGAGACCCTGTCGGTCTGGGGGAGCCGGGAGGCCGTGCTCGGACAGCTCGGCGTGCTCGTCGGCGCGGCCGGCATCGCCGACACTCTGGTGGCGACCGCCCGGGAGCGGCTGTCCACCGGCGTGCGCGACTACACGCCAGAGGAGATCGCCGCTTTCCCGGTCCCGCCGCCCCCGCCGCGAGCGACGCCGGACCCAGCCGCTCCGCCGCCGCACCGGCCGATCGTCCCGGCGCTGGCCGTCCACAACCGCTCCCGCCGCCAGGTCATCCTCTGGGGCGTCTCGGCGTTGGCCCTGCTGGCCGTGCTCGTCGGCGTCATCCAGGTCACCCTGAGGTTCCTGCCCGGGGCGGATGCGGTGGCCGGCGCCATCGCGGTGTCGGTCGTCACGCCCACCCCGACCCCGACGAAGATCGCGACGATCCCGCCGATCATCAAGGAGTCGACGCAGCAGGGCGTGGCCAAGCTGGGCGGTACGAACCCGCTCGAGAACGTCGTCATTCTCGACACCAGCACCAACGCTGGGTTGGCCCTGGTCGGCCCGAACGTCCAGTTCGACTACGACTCTGCGGTCATCACCGACGCGTCCATGACCGACATCAAGGGGCTGTCCGACGCGATCGTCGCCCGCAACCTGACCGGCACGATCTACATCCACGGGTACACCGATGACCTCGGTTCCAAGGAGCACGGGCTGGTGCTCTCGGCGCAGCGCGCGGAGGCGGTGGCGAAGGTGCTCCAGGACCAGCTCCACGGGCACAACGTCCGCCTGGTCACGGCCGGGTACGGCGAGGAGGACCCGGTCGCCGATAACGCGAACCCGACCTCGCAGGCCCTGAACCGGCGCGTCATGGTCCTCTACAAGCCCACGCCGGCGGCTGCACCCTGACCTTCGGCGGCGTTCCGGCTGAAACGCGCCGCTCCGGGGGTTATCGCCCCTGGTTCGGTCCACAACCCTCGGATCGCTAGTCGCGTCGTCCTTGCTGCATCCCGTAGACCACGATCAGGCAGCCCGCGGAGACGCCGACGGCGATCAGCATCCACCAGTTGCGTGACACGACTAACGCGGCGATGCTGAGCACCACAACGGCCGCACAGATGACCAACGGCGCCTTCACCATGTTCCCGGATTACCCCCGACGCAAGACTCCGGCACGCGGTTCAGCTGTCGGTTAGCCGACGTGTCGAAGCCCAACCGCTGCGGCTGCCGCATCTGCCTCCGGAGGCGTGTCTATCGGGCCGTCGCCGTCGGTCAGTATGCGGACCGCGCCGGTTGACGCCCGATGACCCCAGCGTCACCAGCCGCGGGCGCGCCACTCCTCGAGGTGCGGGCGCTCGACGCCGAGCGTCGTGTCCTTGCCGTGCCCCGGATACACCCAGGTGTCGTCGTCGTAGACGTCGAAGACCCGCTCGACGACGTCGCGGTAGAGCGACTCGAAGCTCTGCCCGGGATTCTTGGTGTTGCCGACTCCGCCCGGGAACAGCGAGTCGCCGGTGAACAGGTGGGTGAACCCGGACGGATCCCGATACGCCAGCGCCAACGAACCGGGGGTGTGCCCCCGCAGCGCCACGACGTCCAGTGTTACGTCTCCGAAAACAACGGTGTCTCCATGCGACAGCCGGTCGTCGACCGGAACCGGCAACCCGTCGGCGTCCTCCGCCCCGGCCGCCGTCCGAGCGCCGGTCGCTGCCACGACGTCAGACAGAGCCCGCGTGTGGTCCCAGTGCTGGTGCGTCGTCACGACGACGTCGAGGACACCGCCGCCCTCCTGGACAAGATCTAGCAGCCGCGGCGCATCGTCGGCCGCGTCGACCATCAGCTGTGCACCCGTCGAACGGCAGGTCAGCAGGTAGGCGTTGTTGTCCATCGACGAGACGCTGGCCTTGCGGATCGTGAGCTCCGGCAGCGAACGGACGTCCGCCGGCCCACCCGGGGTGACGTCACCCGCATACGCGTCCGCCATCAGCCGAGCGAGGGGATCGTCGGCAGCTGACCGGTCATCCCGCCCGTTTGACCTCGCGTCAACCAGGCCAGGACGTCGGCGCGGGTACCCGACACGATCGGCCGCCCGTCGCCGATCGACCAGACATCGCCCTCGTTGGTCCGGATCGACATCGACGGCGTCTCGGGGTCGTGGCGCAGCCGCCGGATGGTGTCCTGGAGCAGCCGGAGCACCGTGTCGTCGTCGACGTCGGCGAACCCGAACCCGGCGTCCAGGTCGACGTGGTGCATCACCACCTCGCGCATCCGCATGAACGGCAGGTACCCAGCCTTGACCTTGGTGTTGTTGCGCGCCAACAGAGGTAGATCCGTCATCTCCTCGGTCAGCCCGGCCGCAGCTGCGGCGAACCGCGCCGCACTGGCCTCGACGTCGGCCACCTGCTCGTCCAGCGGCCGGCCGCATCCGGCCTCGATGTCGGCCTCGCGGGCCTCGGGGCTGGCATACATGGGGGTGGACGACCCGGTCGTGGCGTTCGTGACGAGGTTGACCAACGCGTCGGCGTTTCGGGCGATGTGGGTGAGGACGTGCCCGCGGGTCCAGCCAGGGCAGAGGCTGGCCGCGCCGATGCTGCCGGGGTCGAGCGAGCGGGCCGTCTCCAGCAACCGCTGGGTATGCCGGTCGACGGCCACGAGGTGGGGCCGGAAGTCCATGTCCAGAGTCGTGGTCGGGTCGGTCATGCCTTCACCGTAGCGACGCCCTTCAGCGCGTGCGCCGCGCCGATGAGGGTCAGGTGGGAGAACGCCTGCGGGTAGTTGCCGACCATCCGGTGCAGGGCCGGGTCGTACTCCTCGGAGAGCAGCCCGACGTCGTTGACAAGGGCGACCAGACGGTCCATCAGCTCTGTGGCCTCGTCCTTCCGACCGGCCAGCGCGAGGGCCTGGACGAGCCAGAACGAGCACGCCAGGAACGGGTGCTCCGAGCCCGGCAGCCCGTCGACGCCGGTGTCGGTGCGGTACCGCATCAGCAGCCCGTCGTGCATGAGGTCGGTGACGATCGCGTCGATGGTGCCGATCACCTTCGGGTCGTCGGGCGGCAGGAACCCGCAGATGGGGATGAGCAGCAGGGACGCGTCGACCTCGTTGGTGTCGTAGTGCTGCGTGAAGGTGTTCCGCTCGGCGTTGAACCCCTTCTCCATGACCTCCTGGTGCACCCGCTCCCGCAGGTCGCGCCACTTCTCGACCGGGCCCGGCAGGCCGTGCTGCTCGACGCCCCTGATGGCTCGGTCGAAGGCCGCCCACACCATGACCCGCGAGTGGGTGAAGTGGCGCAGCGGCCCGCGGATCTCCCAGAGGCCGTTGTCGGGCTCGTCCCAGCGGCGGGCCAGCTCCTCGACGAGCGACCGCTGGATGCGCCAGGACCGGTCCGACTCCTCGATCCCGTTGTCGCGCCCGTCGGAGAGGGCCATCATCACCTCGCCGAGCACGTCGGTCTGGCGCTGGTCGACGGCGGCGTTTCCGATCCGGACCGGGCGCGACTCCGCGTACCCGGGCAGGTGGCTGAGCTCCCGCTCCGGCAGGTCACGCGAGCCGTCGACCGCATACATGATCTGCATGTCCTCGGGGTCGCCGGCGACGGCGCGGATCAACCAGCGCCGCCACAGCTTGGTCTCCTCGACGAAACCCGACCCGAGCAGCGCCTCCAAGGTCAGCGACGCGTCCCGCAGCCAGCAGAACCGGTAGTCCCAGTTCCGGGTACCGCCGAGGTCCTCGGGAAGGCTGGTCGTCGGCGCGGCGACGATGCCCCCCGTCTCGGAGTGGGTGAGGAGCCGCAGTACAAGGAGCGACCGGACCAGCACCTCGCGGTAAGGCCCGTCGTACTCGAACCGGTCGGCCCAGTCCTGCCACTCGTCGCGGGTGCTCTCGACGATGGCGTCGCTGTCCAGCTGCTCGAGGATGGGTAGGTGCGAGGCCGCCCAGGTCGTCGAGAAACTGAGCCGGTCGCCTTCATGCACCTCGAACACGTCGACGTGCCGGCCGTCCTCGGCGTGGGGGAGCCGGTCGCCGCGCAGGATCAGCATGTCGGGGCCGGCGACCGCGGTGATCACCTTGTCGTCCACGCCGCCCGGGCCGTGGTGACGGCTCACCCAGGGCGTGATCTTCCCGTAGGAGAACCGCACCACCCACTCGTGCCGCATCCGCACCGTGCCCTTGACGCCCTCGACGATCCGCACGATGTCGGCGCGGTCGTCGGCGGTGGGCATGACGTCGGTGACCGTGACGGTCCCCGTGTCGGTCTGGTGGGTCGTCTCGAGGACGAAGGTGTCCCCGACGTATCGGCGCGTCGACCACGAGTCCGTGTCCGGGCCCAGCAGCCAGCGTCCGTGCTGCGGGGTGCCGAGCAGCGCGGTGAAGCACGACGGCGAGTCGAACCGGGGGAGACACAGCCAGTCGACCGACCCCGAACGGCTGACCAGCGCGCAGGTCTTCATGTCGCCGATCACGGCGTAGTCGCGGATGTAGGTGCTGTCGTGACTCGCGAACCGGGACGGGTGGACGCGCGCCATACCTGGAGCGTATGCCGCGCCGGCGCGAGTTGGTCGGTAACGGTCCGGTAGCCCCGCCGCCGAATCCGTTGACACGATTCAATCGCCGATGCTACGGTCGCCGGAACATCGCAATTGAGACGATTCAAAACGGTGAGGTTCAGTGTCGAACATGTTCGTCGGGATCCAGGTCGGCGCCATCTCCTTCGTGGACGAGGGCGTCGAGCAGGTCATCGACACGGTGCGTGAGCGAGCCGGGGTCAATGCCCTCTTCGTCGCGACCCAGGCGTTCGACCGTGGCGTCGCCGGGCGCCAGGTCACCTGGAAGGACGCTCCCGACCACGGCCCCTCGGACCTCTCCGACGTCCACGTCGGCGGTTCCTTCGTCACCCAGCACGAGGAGCTCTACGCCGGCTCGGTCCTCGGGCCCTACCGCGCACCCGATGCCGAGGTGGACGGGTTCGACGTCCTCGCCGAGGTCATCCCGGCGGCCCGCGAGCGCGACGTGGCGGTCTACGCCTTCCTCCTCGAGAACACCCACTCCGGCCTCACCCGGCACGTGCCGAACTGGACCAAGGTCCTCCAGGTCGACGCCTACGGCCGCACCGACGGGTATGCCTGCCTGCGCAACCCGGACTACCAGGCGTGGTGGCTGTCGGTCGTCGAGGACCAGGTCCGCTCGTACCCCCTCGACGGGATCCTGTGGGGGTCGGAGCGCCAGGGCCCACTCGACAACGCCCTCTCCGACGGCGGGTTCGCCCGCACCGGCGTGCCCTACTGCTTCTGCGACCACTGCGTCGCGGCCGGCACCCGCGAGGGCATCGACGCCCGTCGTGCGCGGGAGGGGTACGTCGCACTGGACGCCCTGCTGACCGAGGACGACGCCACCTCCGCCGCGGCCCTCGACAGCACCTTCGTCCGGTTCCTGCGCCTCCTCGGCCGGTACCCCGAGATCGTCGCGTGGGACCAGCTGTGGCAGGAGGGGTACGAGGCGTTCCAGGCACGCATCTACGGCGCCACCAAGTTCCTCAACCCGGACGTCCAGGTCGGGTGGCACGTCTGGCACCACAACTCGTTCTCGCCGTTCTACCGCGCTCACATCGACTTCAGCCGGTATGCGGCGTTCTCCGACTTCGTCAAGCCGGTCGTTTACCACGTCTGTGCCGGCTACCGGCTGCACCACTACATCAGGACGGTCAGCCACCGGCTGTTCCGAGGGGTCGACGAGCAGGTCGTGCTCGACCTGTTCACCAGCAGCCTCGGCTACGACGAGAAGGTCTGCTTCGACGACCTGCCGACCGTCGGTCTGTCGGCCGACTACGTCGAGCGGGAGACGCGGCGCACTGTCGCGGCGCTCGCCGGTCGGGCCCGGGTCTACCCGGGTCTCGACGTCAACATCGCCACGCCCGCCCACGTCCGGCAGTGCACTCCGCAGGACGTCCGGGCCGGCGTGAGCGCCGCGCTCGACGGCGGCGCCGACGGGTTCGTCCTCTCCCGCAAGTACTCGGAGATGACCCTCGACAACCTCGCCGCCGTCGGCGACGAGCTGACCCACCGCAACCTCCGCTAGCCCCACCGATCAGCGCCTACCTCTAGACGGGCCTCTCGCCCGCCCAGCCCCCGAAAACAAAGGAGTACGAGGGTGACTCGTTCCAACCGCAGCCGCACCCTGGCGGCCCTGACGGCGGTCTGTGCCGTCCCGATCCTCGTGGCGAGCTGCGGCGGGGGCGGTGGGTCCGCCTCAGGCGGCTCCACCGGTGGCGCACCCGCCGCCGAGGACAAGGCCAAGGAGTTCTCGGTGCTGCTCACCAGTGAGAACTCGCAGACCCCCGCGATGTTCAAGAACCTCGCCGCGAACGCCTGCAAGGCCGAGAACGACGCGCTACCGCTGAAGATCGACCAGACCCCGAGCGCCAACATGCAGCAGAAGATCCAGCTGCTCGCCGGCCAGGACGCCCTCCCGGTGATGTTCGCCGCGGGCACATCGCTCATCGCTCCCGGTGGCGACCTCGACAAGGCCGGCCAGGTCCTCAACATCAAGGACGCCCTGACCCAGATCGGCGCCTACGACCAGGTCACCCCCGCGGCCGCCGGCGTCGTCGACAAGCTCTACAGCGGCGGCTTCCCGACCGTGCCGCTCCAGTCGAACATCGAGGGGATCTTCTACAACAGGAAGATCCTCGCCGACCACGGGATCCAGCCGCCGACCACCGTCGCCGAGCTGCTCGCCGCCGCTGACAAGCTCAAGGCCGCCGGCGTCACGCCGTTCACCGCGTCGGGCAAGACCGGGTGGACGATCAGCCGCTGGATCGGCGCCCTGCTGTTCCGGACGCTGGGCCCGGAGGCGATGGCCGACATCAAGAGCGGCAAGGCCAAGCTCACCGACCCGCAGTACGTCGCCGCTGCGCAGCAGCTGCAGGACATGGGCAAGGCCGGCTACTTCAGCAACGGTGTCACCAACATCGACTACGACACCGAGTTCTCGCAGATGCTCAACGGCCAGGCCGCGATGATGTACATGGGCAGCTGGTTCCTCGCCCAGGTCAACGACCCGAAGCTCAACAAGGTCGGCAACGACATCGCGTTCCTCAAGTTCCCGGCCGTCGCCGGCGGCAAGGGCTCGGTCGACGAGACCCCGGCCAACGTCGGCTCGCCCAACGCGATGTCCAAGAAGCTGTTCGGTCCCAAGGTGGGCGCGTGGCTGAAGTGCATCGTCAACAACTACGGCAGCGCCTCGCTCAAGGAGCAGGGCTCGTTCTCGGGTCTCAAGGTCAACACCGCCGTGCCGAACCTGCCGCCGCTGACCACGCAGGTGCAGGACATCATCACCAACACCAAGACGAGCGTCCTGTGGTTCGAGGCGCTCTTCAACCAGAAGGCCACCACGGACGCCAGCAACAACGCGGCCCCGCTGTTGACCGGCAACATGTCGGCGCAGGACTACATGGCCAAGCTGCAGGCGGACCTCGACAGCAAGTGAGCCGCCGGGTGACCCGCATACCGGTGACGGCCTCCCACCCCCGAGGCCGTCACCGGGAGCGGGCGCCCCGTGCCCCAGGAGAGCAGGTGAACGCATGAACTACGTCCTCGGCAACAAGAAGGCCATCGCGGTCTTCCTCGCTCCGGCGCTGCTGGTCTATCTCGGCGTCATGGTCGTGCCCGTGGTGTGGTCGTTCGTCTACAGCTTCTACCAGGGCAACCCGATCCTCGGCTTCGAGTTCAACGGGCTCGACAACTTCCAGAAGCTCTTCACCGACGACGTGACCCGCAGCGCGACGGTGTTCACCCTCCAGTACGCGGCCGTGATCACCGTCGGGCAGATCATCCTGGGGTACTCGTTCGCGCTGCTCTACGTGTTCGTCCTGCGCAAGTCCTCGGTCTTCGTCCGCACCATGGTCTTCTTCCCCGTGGTGCTCCCGACCGTTGCCGTCAGCCTGCTCTTCGCGCGGATGTTCCAGGTCGCGCCGCAGGTGGGACCGGTCAACGCGCTGCTCGGCCTGTTCGGGATCGCGCCGATCGACTGGTTCGACTCCGGTCCCCACGCCTTCGTCGTCATCGTCGTCATGGACCTGTGGCGGACGATGGGCTTCTACGCGGTGCTGCTCTACGCCGGCCTCATCGAGATCCCCGAGGAGATCATCGAGTCCGCGCGGCTGGACGGCGCGAGTGGGTTACGGCTGGTCCGGCACATCGTCCTGCCGCTCTCGCTGCCGGTGCTCCTGTCGTCGATCATCTTCAGCCTGAACTCGGCGTTCAAGGTGTTCGACTCGATCCTCGCCCTCAACAACGGCGGACCGGGCACGGCGACGACACCGCTCAACCTCTACATGTTCCAGACGTCGTTCATCTACAGCGACTACGGGTACGGCAGCACGCTCGCCCTGCTCATCACCGTTCTCTGTCTCTCGGTGACGCTGATGATCTTCCGCTCGTCCCGACGCGACCTGAGCAAGGCCTGAGCCATGACCGCCATCGACCAGACCCCGGACGTCACCGTGTCGCGTCCCGCACCCCTCACCCCGCAGACCCGCCGCCCGAGCCGGACCGGCCCGCGCACCCGCCGGACCCTCGTCAAGGTCCTCATCGCGGCCATTCTCGTCATCGAGCTCTACCCGCTGTTCTGGATCCTCACCAGCTCGCTCAAGGACCAGAACGAGTTCCTCACCCAGCCGCTCTGGTCACTGCCGTCGTCCTTCAACTGGGACAACTACGTCCAGGCCTGGACCACTGGGAACCTCGGCCGTAACACGGTCAACAGCATCATCGTCACGCTGCCGTCGATGGCGATCATCCTCGTGCTCGGCTGCGCTGCGGCGTTTGCCCTCGAGGTGATGATCTGGCGCGGCCGCAACAACATGCTGCTGTTCATCATCGGCGGGATCATGGCGCCGATCCAGATCATCCTGCTGCCGCTGTTCACCATCTACTTCAAGGCTGGGCTGTCCGACAGCTACTGGCCGATGATCATCACGTACGTCGGACACGGACTACCACTGACGGTGTTCCTCATGGCGACGTACTTCCGGGCCGTGCCGCGGGAGCTGTTCGAGGCGCTCGCCCTGGACGGCGGCGGCCCGTTCCGCGCCTTCTTCAACGTCGGGCTGCCGCTGGTGCGCAGCGGCATCTTCACCGTCGCGCTGTTGCTCTTCTTCTCGATCTGGAACGACCTGCTCATCGCGTTGACGTTCAACGTCACCGACGACTACTCGACCATCCAGGTCGGCCTGCTGCACTTCAACGACGAGTACGGCTCGGTCGCCTACGGGCCGCTGTTCGCCGCCATCAGCATCACCGTGTTCGGGACGCTGGCGGTGTACCTCTCGATCAACCAGCAGGTGATGAAGGGCCTCACCGCCGGGTCGGTCAAGGGGTGAGCTCGGTGCCCGTCGTCGACGGCCACACCCACGTGTGGGCGAGCTGGCCGTACCAGCCCGGGGTGCCGGACCCGCATACCCGAGGCTCGGTCGAGAACCTGCTCCACGAGCTCGACGCCAACGGAGTCGACCACGCCCTCGTCGTCAGCGCCGAGATCCCCGGCGCCGACGGGAACAACGACCACGGTGCCGACGTCGTGGCGCGGTACCCGGGCCGGTTGTCCCAGCTGGTCGACCTCGACAGCCACTTCGGACCCAGCTACCACGTCCGGGGTGCCGCCGACCGGCTTCGTGCCATCGTCGAGCGGTATGCGCCGGTGGGGGTCTCGCACTACCTCGCCGGCGAGGACGACGGCTGGCTGACCTCCGACGACGGGGACCGGTTCCTCGCGGCCGCCGCGGACCTGGGCGTGGTCGTCAACCTTGCCGCGCGGCCGGTCTGGGGCCCGGCGGTTCGCGCCGCTGCCCGTCGGCACCCGAGCGTGACGATCCTCGTCAACCACCTCTTCACCGTCATGCTCCACCCCGGCGGCCTCGACGAAGCACTGCGCCTAGTCGTCGACGAGGAGGACCTGCCGAACCTCGTCGTCAAGGTCTCAGGGTGGGCGTACGGCACCGACCAGCCGTGGGACTACCCGTATGCGGATCGGCTCGCCGTCGTCCGCCGGCTCCATGAGGCCTGGGGTCCGGACCGGATGGCGTGGGGGTCGGACTGGCCGTCGCTGCTGCCCCACCACAGCTACGCCCAGGGGCGGCGCCTCCTCGAGGACCACGCGGACTTCCTCTCCGCCGAAGATCTCGACAAGGTCATGGGCGGGACGCTCACCCGGGTGCTGCGGCTCGACGCGGCGGTGGCGGCATGAGCCGGCCGCGCGTGGGGTTCGTCATGACGGCGGCCGCGCGGAAGCGCTACGTGGACGAGACGTCGGTACGTCGCCTCGAGGAGGTCGCCGACGTCCTCTGGCTCGACCTCGAGGGCCCGGACCGGGTGTACGGGCCGCCGCCCGAGGACGTTGCCACAGTGGCTCGCCTGACCGACTTTGTCGCCGACCTGGACGCGCTGGTCGTCAGCTACGGCAGCCCGCGTGTCACCGCCGCCGTGCTGGATGCGGCAACTCGGCTGCGGATGGTGGGGGACACGCACGGCGACCGGTTCGCGGCCCGCGTAGACGTCGCCGCGTGCGAGGCGCGCGGGATCACCGTCGTCGACACGACCAACGGGTCGTCCGACCCCGTCGCCGAGTGGGCCCTCGCGCTCACGCTCGTGGGGCTGCGCAACGCCGGGGCGTTCTTCCGCCGGCTGGTGGCCGGCGAAGTGCTGTGGGAGGACCGCGACGTCCTCCTCACCGACCCCGGGTACCTCAACGGCGAGCTGACCGGCAAGACCGTGGGGATCATCGCCCTGGGCAACGTCGGCCGTCGGTTCCTCGAGCTGCTCGC
>DASTNV010000116.1:0-30916 GCA_035762725.1 Lapillicoccus sp.
ACGCTGGCGGCGGCGACGACGTTGCCGACCGCACGGTCGTCGATGCGCCAGCCGCGGCGCCGGGGTCGGCGCGCCTCCCGCGGAGACCAGCTGGTCACCGACAGCCGGCTGATGTCGAGGAGGACGTCATCGTCGACATCGATGACGAGGTCGGGCACCACCCGCGCGACGAGGACCACCCCGGCCAAGGCGAGCGCCGCGATGGCGGAGAGCGGCAGGCTGAGCACGAGCGCGAGGAGGGCCAAAGCCCCGAGCGCGCCGGCGAAGGTGAGCCAGACCCGGGGGACGTAGCGGTCCCGCCCGGACGTCGTGCGTCCGGTCAGGGCGACGAGCGCGGCCCCGGCACAGGCCCCGACCAGCGCGACGATCGGACCCTCGGAGAGCGACTCGGCCGCGACGGCGCCGCCGACTACGCCGAGCATCGGGGCGGTCAGCCGCAACAAGCGCGGCGCGGTCGTGGCCTGCGCGAGGACCATGCCGGTCACAACGAGGACGATCGCCACGACCGGCGGCCAGGGACTCGTGCCATGCGGGGCGAGGAAGGCCGCGGCCACCGCCAGCGCACCGAAGAGCGCGGCGACGAGCACCAGCGCCGTCGGGCGAGCCGACGCCGCGGGAGTACCCACGCGCCGACGCCGGCCCCGTCGCGAACCCGCCACCGCCCGTCCGCCCGAGGCGCCGGCCCGCCGTAAGTGACCTGCCGTCGAGCCCACCGGGCGCAGCGTCTGGCTCTCCCCCGCAAGCGGGAGGTGCCCCCGTTCGGGAACGCTCGACGTCGCATACCCGAGCCGTCGTCGGCTGGAGCTGCCCCCCGGCGACGACGTGCGGACCGGCGCGGTCGCCTGCGGGAGCTGCGGATCGGCGCGACGCAGTCGCGGCACCGGAACGTGGGCCTCGACCGGGGCGGTCAGCAGCATGGTCCCGGTCTCGAGATGAGCGAGCGCCACGGTCTCGTCGAGCGGCACGCTCTCGCCGCTCATGGTCACGGCGATCAGCTCCCGGCGGGGCTCCACGAGGGCGAGAACCTCACCGACGAGGAGGTGCTCATCGACGACGACGTCGAAGCGTCGGGGGCCGATGACGACGGACAGGCTGCGCATCCCCGCCGCTCGCGCCCGCGTGGTCGCCTCGGTCACGGGCCTATCATGCCGCTGGTCCGCAACACGACCGACGGAGCGCAGGGACCGAGGGGAGCCATGGCCGTCACGACGGGGATGCCGACCGCGGCACAGCGCGAGGGGCGCATCGAGCCTCCGCCGATGCCCTATGGCGAGCTCGAGCTGCAGCCACCGCCGCCGCTGTATGCCGGCGAGGGCGCCACGTCGAACGTGCTCATGACGGCGGTGCCGATGCTCGGGTCGGTCGGCTCGGTCGTCTTCGTGGCGATGAGCGGCAAGTCGGCGCAGAGCTACCTCGCCGCCGGGCTGTTTCTGTTGGCGTCATTGGGTTTCGTCGGCGTCAGCATCTGGCGGGCGCGCTCCGGAAAGACCGCCCAGGTCACCAGCAACCGCCGCGAGTACCTCAACTACCTGCGCGGCATCCGCGAGCTGGCCCGGCGGGCCGGATCCGAGCAGCGCAAGCACCTCACCTGGATCCACCCCGAACCAGTCGCGCTCGCGGCCGTCGCCGAGGAGGGCACCCGGGTCTGGGAACGCGCGCCGAGCGACGAGGACTGGCTCCTCGTCCGGTATGCGCGTGGTCCGCAACGCCTCGGCCTGGAGCTGAAGCCGCCGGAGTCCGACACCATCGACAAGCTCGACCCGGTGTCGGCGTCGGCCCTCCACCGCCTCCTCGCGACGCACCGGATCCTGCCCGACCTGCCGGCCGCCGTGGCGCTGAACTCGTTCTCCCGCATCGAGATCACCGGTTCCGAGGAGCACGCGCGGGCCCAGGCCCGGGCCCTGCTGGTCCAGGCGGCGACGTTCCATGCGCCGGATCAGCTGGTCGTCGCGGTGCTCACCGAACCCGCGTCGCTCCCCCACTGGGACTGGGTCAAGTGGCTGCCCCACTCGCAGAGCCGCCGCGAGGCGGACGCCGCCGGTCCGCGCCGGCTGGTCTGCACCGATCTCGACGAGCTGGTCTCGTTGCTACCGGCCGACCTCAGCGAACGGCCGCGGTTCGGACCGTCGCGCACAGAGTTCTCGCCGCACGTGATCGTCGTCGTCGACAACGTGCCGATCCCCGTGGGCCATTCGGTGATCACCGAGGACGGCGTCCTCGGCATGACCGTCGTCGACATCCCGGAGCGCTGGGACGAGCTCTCGGACGACAGCCGGGTGCGCCTCCACCTCGAGGGCGACGAGGAGGGCCGGGTGCGCGTCGCCGCAGTCGTCCCGCGGCAGGAGCCGATCCGCGGGTTCGCCGACCAGATGAGCCTCGCGACGGCCGAGGCCGCCGCTCGCCGGCTCACTCCCCTGTATGCCGGTGAGGGTCCGGTCCGCGAGGATGCGCTGACCAAGAGCACCGAGCTGACCGACCTGCTCGGGATCGGCGACGTCCACCAGCTCAACCTCGACCGCACCTGGCGACCGCGGCCGCCGCGCGACCGGCTGCGAGTGCCGATCGGCGTCGGTGCCGACGGCGGCTCGATCAACCTGGACATCAAGGAGTCCGCGCAGCAGGGCATGGGGCCACACGGCCTGGTGATCGGGGCGACCGGTTCCGGCAAGTCCGAGCTGTTGCGGACCCTGGTGCTCGGCCTGGCCATGACGCACTCGCCGGAGATCCTCAACTTCGTCCTTGTCGATTTCAAGGGTGGTGCGACGTTCGCGGGCATGGCCGGCATGCCGCACGTCTCGGCGATCATCACCAACCTCGCCGACGAGCTGACGCTCGTCGACCGCATGCAGGACGCCCTCTCGGGCGAGATGACGCGGCGGCAGGAGCTGCTCCGCGCGTCCGGCAACTACGCGTCGTTGCGGGACTACGAGAAGGACCGCACCTCCGGCGACCGGCCCGACCTCGCGCCGTTGCCCAGCCTGCTGATCGTCTGCGACGAGTTCAGCGAGTTGCTCTCTGCCAAGCCGGAGTTCGTCGACCTGTTCGTCGCCATCGGCCGGCTCGGCCGGTCGCTCGGCATCCACCTGCTGCTCGCCTCACAACGGCTCGAGGAGGGACGGCTACGCGGGCTGGACAGCCACCTGTCGTACCGGATCGGCCTGCGCACCTTCTCGGCCGGCGAGTCGCGGAGCGTGATCGGCGTCGGCGACGCCTACGAGCTGCCCGCCGTCCCCGGGCTGGGGTTCCTCAAGCCAGACCAGTCCTCGCTGCTGCGGTTCAAGGCGGCGTACGTGTCCGGGCCGCCGAAGGTCGTCCTGCGCGGCGCCACAGGTGGGCGGACCGGTTCGGCCCGGCGGGAGGCGCTGCCGTTCGTCCCGGGCGAGGTCGTGTCCCGGCTGGAACAGGAGGAGGCCGCCGCGTCGGCCGCACTGGAGGCCTCCGCGGCTGCGGCCCCGCAAGAGAAGCGCACCGTCTTCGACGTCGCGGTGGCGGCGATGACCGGTCATGGCCCGGCGGCCCATCAGGTGTGGCTTCCGCCGCTCGACGTCCCCGACACCTTCGACGAGATGCTGCCCGACCTGGCCGTCGACCCGGATCTCGGCCTGATCTCGCGAGCCTGGCGGTCACGCGGGCCGCTGCGGTTCCCGCTGGGCACCGTCGATATGCCCCGCGAGCAGAAGCGTGAGGTGCTCCGAGCGGACCTGTCGGGTGCCGCCGGTCACGTCGCCGTCGTCGGGTCGCCTCGGACCGGCAAGTCCACGCTGCTCCGGGCCATCGTCACCGGTCTGGCCCTCACGCATACCCCTCGTGAAGTGCAGTTCTACGTCCTCGACTTCGGCGGCGGCACGTTCACCGGCCTCAAGGAGCTGCCGCACATCGCCGGCATTGGTACTCGGTCCGAACCTGACGTGGTCACACGGATCGCCGCAGAGGTGGCCGGCATCGTCGACGCGCGGGAGCAGTTCTTCCGCGCCAACGGCGTCGACACGATCGAGACCTATCGCAGCCGGCGAGCCCTGGGTGAGGTGGACGACGGCTACGGCGACGTGTTCCTCGTCGTCGACGGGTGGAGCACGATCCGGTCCGACTTCGACGAGCTCGAGGGCGAGCTGCAGACTGTCGCGCAGCGCAGCCTGACCTTCGGCGTCCACCTGGTCACCAGTGCGACTCGGTGGATGGACTACCGGACGGGCGTGCGGGACATCCTCGGGACGCGGTTCGAGCTGAAGCTCGGCGACGCGATGGACTCGGAGATCGACCGGAAGCTGGCCGCCAACATCCCGGTCGAGCGGGCCGGCCGCGGGATCATGCAGGCGAAGTACCACTTCCTCGGTGCCCTCCCCCGGGTCGACGGCGACAACAACCCCGGCTCGCTGGGCAGCGGCGTGCAGAAGCTCGTCACCGCGGTCCGAGACGCGTGGCAGGGACCGGTCGGGCCGAAGCTGCGCCTGCTGCCCGCGCTGATCACGCAGGCCGACGTGCGGAGGCTCACCCCCTCCGCGGGGACGATGCTGCTGGGGATCAACGAGCGCGCGCTGGCCCCGGTCGGGCTCGACGTGAACCGCGACCCGCACCTGCTCGTGTTCGGCAACGGGCAGTCCGGCAAGTCGAACCTGTTGCGGACGTATATGTCCGAGGTGACCCGGCTGCATACTCCGGAGACCGCGCAGCTGTTCATCGTCGACTACCGGCGGGCCAACCTCGGCGAGTTCCCGGACGAGTGGGTGGCCGACTACGCGACCAACGCACAGACCGCCGCGGAGCTGGCCGGCGGGCTGGCCGAGTTCCTCCGCGACCGCCTGCCGGGCAGCGATGTGACGCCGGAGCAGCTGCGGAACCGGTCCTGGTGGGAGGGCAAGGAGGCCTTCGTCGTCGTCGACGACTACGAGCTGGTCGCCACCAGTCAGGGGAACCCGCTCGACCCCCTCGTCCCGCTGCTGGCCCAGGCCGTCGACATCGGCCTGCACGTGGCGGTCGCGCGGCGGACCGGTGGGGCGGGGCGCATGTACGACAACCTCGTCACCGGGCTGCGCGACCTGGCCCAGCCGGGGATGCTGCTGAGCGGCGACCCGGCCGAGGGCGCCCTGGTCGGCCAGCTCCGGGCGGTGCCCGCGGTGCCGGGCCGGGCCCGAATGCTCACCCGCGACGGCTACCACCTCGTCCAGGTCGGCTGGACCCCCTCCGCCCACGACGCTTGACCCGTTCGTGCTCTGAACCGCACCGAATTCCGTACTCCACCCGCACGAACCAACGTCGGCCGCGCGCGGAAAGGGCGGGTATGCCGTCAGCACTCGGCATACCCGCCCTGTCTGAACCTGGGCGAGCCGGTTCGGCTCGCTGCCCCCTCAGGCCGGTTCAGACGCGCGGCGCGTCCTGGGGACCTTCGGACGGCGGCGTGCTCGTGGGAGCGGTGGGAGTGGTCGGCGCGGTCGGCGCGGTGGTCGACGCCTGAGGCGTGGTCGCCTGGTGCCAGGACCCGTGGTTCCGGTGCTGGCCCCACCAGCCCTTCTTGAAGCCCACGACGGCGAGGATGGCCAGCCCGATCAGCGGCCAGGGGCCCATCCGCCAGTGCCCGAAGAGGTCCGGGACGATGGCCAGCAGGGTCACGATGAGCAGCACGATCGAGGAGGCCTCGCCGCCGCGGACGGCGCGCTCGAGGCGAACCTGGCCGTCGTACCGCGGGAGCATCAGCCAGGCCAGCAGGTAGATGAAGACGCCGGGCCCGAAGAAGGCGAGGACGACGGCGCCGACGCGCACGATGGCGGGCGAGATGCCGAAGCGCTGGGCGATGCCCGAGCAGACGCCCGCGATGACCCGGTCCTGGGACCGCGTCACCGAGCTGCGCCGAAGCGAGTCGAAGAACCGGTCAAGGGCCGGCGTCGGGGTGGTGGCGGGTGTCGATGTCATGAGTCCATCGTGCGCCGCGCCGGGCCGCCGCACAGGTGGGATCAACCCTGAGCCGACCCTGACCTACCCCTGATCCCGGCCGGGCCGCAGCCCGACCGGGACCAGGACTACAGCCAGTCAGCAGCGCAGCGCCTCCAGGTCGATCGCCCCCGCCATCGCCTCGTATGCCGCGTCGCTCGGGTGGATGTGGTCGCCGGAGTCGTACTCGGCCTTGAGCTGGTTCGGGGCCGTCGGATCCTTGGTCACGGCGTCGAAGTCGACGACGTGGTCGTAGATGCCGCTGGTCCGGATGAACTCGTTGACGGCCAGGCGGGTCTGCTCCGCCGTCGAACCGACCGCCGATCCCGCCGGGGTGACCGTCGCGCCGACGACGCACACGCCGGCCGAATGCGCCTGGGCCACCGCCTGCTGGTACCCGGCGATCAGCGACGCCGCGGACGCGCCTCCGCCGATGTCGTTGATGCCCTCGAACAGCACCAGCGTGGTGATCCCCGGCTTGGTGAGGACGTCGTGGACCAGCCTGGTCAGACCAGCCGGCCCCGTCGAACCGCCGCCGGTGAGCAGCCGGTTCCCCGAGATGCCCTCGTTGGTGACGCCGAGCCGCCGTTGTTCGGGCAGCGCCGCGAGCCGCGTAGCGAGGTAGTCGGTCCACCGCCGGTTCTCATTGATGCTCGAGCCCACGCCGTCGGTGATCGAGTCGCCGAGCGCGGCCACCGTGGAGACCGTCCGCGGCGCTGTCACGGTCACGGCGTCGAGGTAGTACCAGATCGCCGACTGCGTCCCGAACGACGCGGCGGACTCCTCCGCGGCATGGTCGCCGGTGCTCGACTTGAAGCTGTACTGCATGCTCCGGTTGTGGGCCGTGATGACGGCCGAGGTTCCGGAGATCGCGACGCTGACCGCGAGATTCTGTTGCGGCTCAACGGATCCCGGCAGCACGTCGGTGAGCACCGCGCCGCCTGCGGGGACGGTCACGGTCGTCTTCCCCGAGAAGGTCGCCTGCCGGTTGGACCCGGGGACGAGGTCCGCGCTCGACGAGGACGTCGGGGTACCCACCCAGACGCTCGACAGGACGAGCGGCGCCGTCCCCGAGAAGTTCGAGAGCCGCACGCGCACATCCGTGCCGCCGACAGTGAGGTTGACGATGTTGCGCACCGTGATGTCGGTGAGGCTGCCGCCGGCCTTGTCGTTGCTGGTACCCCAGGCCGTGACGGTATGCGTGCTCGCGGCGGTCACGGGGCTCTGGGCAAGCCCCGCCAGCGCGGGGGTGGCGGCGCCGAGGCCCACCGCGGCGAGCGCGGCCAAGCCGGTCGCGGCCAGCCGGCGCCGCGCAGTGGTGAGTGGTCTCATGGTGTCTCCTTCGCGTCCTGGCGAGGTCGACGCCGCTCGGGCTGCGACGCCGGCACCAGTCGTACCGACTCTGAGTGAAACGAATCAATCCGCTCGGGCGAACGGTGCGGCGGATGGTCGCCGACGCTGCGACGGGCGGTCGGTCACGCCCGACGAGTGGCCCGGAGAACCGGTCGGGTTGCGTTCGACGCCACTACCGAAAGTCGGCGATCTGCGGACGGTACCCGGTGGCCAAGGCAGCGAGGCTGGCCGGTGGCGTGAGCACCGCCGCCGTACCTCGGACCGGCCGCCGGCGCCGCGGCGCATACCCCTCGGTGGTCCAGCGGACGAGCCCGTCGCTGCTGACGAGGTGCGGGGCGTCGTCCTCGATGACGAACGCGCCGTCCGGCACATCGGCCCACGGCAGGTCGTGCAACCGTCGCCTCCGGGTCCGCGTGACCAGCCGTTCTGCGTGTAGTCGCGCGTCGATCTCCTTGGCGGACAGTGGTTTCGCGTCGTCGTGGTCGGCCAGCGCGTTCCGGTATGCGTTGTAGTCCTCCCGACGGCACAGGGCGCACGGTCGATGGCCGGCGGCCAGCGACACTGCCTCGTCGTGGAAGAAGAGCACCGTGTAGTGGTGGGGCTGCCACTGCGCGGCGCGCCAACCCCGGAACGACAGCGCGCAGGTGATCCAGAGCTGGCTCGCGTGGTTGCGGACGACCCGGCCGGCGTCGTCGTGAAGGATGCCGCGGTTGCCCATCCAGCTGCCGCGCAACGGGATCGCGACGATCTCACCGGTCGGGGTGACCCGGTTCTGGTGCGGAGCCATCCGCCGACCCTAGCCAGCGGCACCGACGGTCATCGGAGCCCCACAACCGACCCACAGGATCGGGCTGGGTTGGCCCAGCAGGGTTCCCGGCATGACCAGCCGACGCACCAACCGAGCCTTGTCCACCACGCGGCGCTGGACCGCCGGCGTCCTGCTCGCCACCACCCTCGCCGCCGGCGGCCTCGGGCTGCACCTCGCCGACGCGTATGCGTCGACGTCCACCACGACGGCGGGCACCGCGACGTCCACCACCTCTGGATCGACGTCCTCGAGCTCCTCCAGCTCCTCGAGCTTCGGCAGCACCGGCTCGGTCAGCAGCTCGTCCAACAGCGCCTCGACCACGACGAAGGGCTCCTGATGTCCGTCCACCAGCACACGTTCGACGCAATTGGCTGCACTAACAGTGTATTGACCACAGACGCGGCCACGCTGCATCGAGCCGCCGAGCTGACCCAACAGCTGGTCGCCGAGCTCGACCTCGCCGCCTCCCGGTTCCGGCCGGACTCCGAGCTGTCGACGATCACGGCCGCGGCCACCAACGAGAACGTGCACGTCGTCGTCTCCGAGCTGCTCGGCGGCTGCCTGGCCGCCGCGTTGCACGCCGCGGACATCACCGACGGACTCGTCGGCCCGACCGTCGGGCAGGCGGTCGTTGCCTCTGGCTACGACGCCGACCTCGACACCGTGCGAGCGCACGGCCCTGTGGCCGCCCACGGCGCCGTCGTCGTCCCCGGGTGGCGCACCGTCGCATACGACCCCCGATCGCGAAACCTATTGCTACGACAAGGAACCGTGCTTGACCTCGGCGCCACCGCCAAGGCCCACGCGGCGGATCTCATCGCCTCACGTCTGGTGAGCGAGCTGTCCGGCGGCTTCCTCGTCAACCTCGGCGGCGACATCGCCGTTTCCGGGCTGCTGCCGATCGGTGGCTGGGACATCGGCGTCGAGGACGAGTACGGCGTCGTCCGGCAGGTTGTCGTCAGCACCGGCCAGGCCGTCGCCACCTCGTCCACGCGCCGACGGACCTGGACCGCCGGCGGCGAGCGGCGACACCACATCGTCGACCCGCGGACCGGTCGTACCGCCTCGAACCTGTGGTCGCAAGTGACCTGCGCCGGCATCTCGGCGGTCGAGGCCAACGCGGCGAGTACCGCGGCGATCGTCCTCGGCGCGGAGGGCCCGGAGTGGCTGGCCGGCCACGGCATCCCGGCCCGCTTGGACCCGGTCGTCGGCCGCACCGTCACGACCCCCGGCTGGCCGCATCCCGAACGGCAAGCAGCATGAACGAGATCCTCTGGTTCGTGTCCCGCGCGACCGGGGTGGCGAGCATCCTTCTGCTCACCACCGTCCTCGTCCTCGGCATGCTCACCGCCTCCCGCCGGCCGCCGCGGGGCATCCGGTCGACGGTCGTCATGGGACTGCACCGGTCCCTCGCCCTTGGGGCATCCGCCTTCCTCCTGGTGCACATCGCCACCGCCGTCATCGAGACCTACGTCGACATCAGCGCGCTGGCCGCGATCGTCCCCTTCACCTCGGGGTACGAGACCGCCTGGGTCGGGCTCGGAACCATCGCCGTCGACATCGCCGCCGCGGTCGTCCTGACCTCAGTGCTGCGTCACCGGCTGCCCGAACGGCTCTGGCGGGGCGTCCACGCCATGGCCTTCGTCCTGTGGCCGCTGGCCGTCATCCACGGCATTGCCCTGAGCACCACCGACCAGCCGATCCTCAGGGGCCTCACCATCGCCAGCGCTATCGCCGGCGTCGGCGCCATCGGCTGGCGCGTCCGGGCCACCGATCCCCACCGCACGCAGCGCCGTGCCGTAGCCCTTCAGGAGTGGTCATGACCGGCGCGCTCGTCGACGTGCTCGAGGACGCCGGTCTCACCGGCCGCGGCGGCGCCGGCTTCAGCACCGCCGTCAAGCTCGGCGCCGCGGTCTCCGCCGGTGCGACCCTCATCGTCAACGCCTGCGACGGCGAGTACGGCGCGGTCAAGGACCGGTACGTCGTCACCCACCACCTCGACGAGCTCGTCCGCGGCGCGAACCTGTTGAGCCACAATGGCGTTCGGTATGCGACGCACCGCGGCAGCCCGGCTGAGGCCGTGCTCCGGGCGGCCGGGCTGGACGTGCTCGCCGTGCCCCACCGCTACGTCTCCTCGGAGGAGAGCGCCCTCGTCTCCCTGGCCAACGGCGGCCTCGCCCGGCCGATCACCAAACGGGTACCAGTGGTGTTCGGGACGACCCTGCCCTCGGGCGCAGTGCTCCCGCCGACCGTCGTCCTCAACGCCGAGACGGTCTGGCGGGTCGCCCAGATCGCCGAGTACGGCGCCGCCTGGTTCCGGTCGAACGGGACGCCGGACGAGCCCGGCCCCCGGCTCGCCTCGATCTCGGGCGCCGTGCAGAAGCCAGGCGTGGTCGACGCCGCGGCCGGAGTCGGAATCTCCGACCTCGTCGCGATGGCCGGCGGTGCCGACCGTCCCGTCGTCGGCGTCAACATCGGCGGACTCAGCGGCGGCTGGCTGACCGCGACCGAAGCGAACCGGGCCACCTGGTCGCGGGCTGGACTCGACGCATACGGGTTCACGCCCGGACCCGGCACCGTGCACGTCCTCGGTGAGGACGAGTGCCCGATCGCCCACGTCGAGGCGGTGCTCGACCACGCAAAAGGCGAGTCGGCCGGCCAGTGTGGGCCGTGCCTGTTCGGCGTTCCGGCCGTCGCCGAGGACGTCCGCCTCCTGGCCGACCGACGCCTGGACCGCGCGGGAGCCCGACGGCTCCAGGGGCGGCTCGGGCTGCTCCCGGGCCGCGGTGCCTGCCGGTTCCCGGACGGCGTCGCGGGGTATGCCCGCAGCGCCCTTCGCGCCTTCGCCGACGAGGTCGACGCTCACCTCCGCGGCGGCTGTGCAGCGCAACTGAGGAGCGGTCATGCCGTCGCCGTCTGAGGGACTGGTCGTCGACCGGATCGCCTGCACCGGGCACGGGATCTGCGCGAGCCTGCTGACCGACGCAGTGACGCTCGACGAGTGGGGCTACCCGATCGTCACCGCCTCGCCCGCCGATGCGGGAATGACCGATCTCGCCGTCCGGATGTGCCCGGCCCGAGCATTGGCGAGGCCGACCCGGCGCTGACCGTGCGGCATACTGAGGCGCCGCAGAGGGCCTCTAGCTCAACTGGCAGAGCTGCGGACTTTTAATCCGTAGGTTGTGGGTTCGAGCCCCACGGGGCCCACTAGTTGCGCAGGTCGCGGGCCTGTTAGTGCACGAAGCGGCGCTGCTTGCGCCTCCGGGCACCTGGCTTGGATGCGCGGCAGTGGTTCACGCCGTTCCCGTGAAACGCGGTGGTGTCGACGGGGCGAGTGGAACGATGAGAGGCGATTCTACGGCGCGAGGCCTGTCGAGGGGGCGGCATGAGAGTGAAGCCGGCCGGACTCAACACGGCGATCGCGTGGTTGTTCATGATCGGGTCGGCCTGTTTCGTGCTGGGATCCGTTCCTGCCTACATCAACGCGGTGGGCGGCACCGTCGACTCCGCCACGTACTTCGTCGGCTCACTGTTCTTCACGTTTGCGTCGTATGCCCAGCTCGTCCAGGCGCAGTCGCCGGCCATGACCGACGTCGATGCCGAGCGATCGAAGATTCTGGCTCCGGTGCGCCTGTGGTTGTGGATGCCGCACGACCGTAACTGGCTCGCGGCCGTGACACAGTTTCCGGGGACCCTGTTCTTCAACATCAGCACGTTGCTGGCGTTGGCGCACAACGCGACCGTGCAAGAGGTGGATCGGCGGGTCTGGCGACCCGACTTCTTCGGCTCGACGTTGTTCTTGGTGTCGAGCGCTTTCGCGATCCTGGCCGTGGCCGGGCACTTCCTCCGGTACCAACCGCGATCGTTGCCGTGGTGGATCGCCTGGCTGAACATGGTCGGCTCGATCCTGTTCATGGCGTCCGCGCTCGCCAGCTACGTCCTGCCGAGCACCGGACAGATGATCGACGTGCCGTGGTCCCTGTTCGGGACCCTGCTCGGCGCCGCATGCTTCCTCCTCGGGGCCGCTCTCATGCTCCCTGCGTGGAGGCGTGCGGTCTCACCACGGCCCGTCCCCACGAGCGAGCCGTAGTCCCCGAGCCGTCGTTCCGTCACGACACCGACAGAAGGAGAAGTCATGTCCATCCAGTCCGATCCGCTGGCCGATGCCGCCCTGTTCGGGAACCGCTTCGTCACGCTGGAAGTGCCGAGTCGCGAGTTCCCCGAGAACGGCATGACGGCGGTCGACGCGATGCGACTGGTCGCCGAGGATGTCGCGATCGAAGGCGATCCGGCCCGGAACTTGGCCACCTTCGTGACCACCTGGATGGAGCCCGAGGCGCAACGGCTGATCGCCGCGAACCTGCACCGCAACTTCATCGACCACGCGGAGTACCCCCGCACCGCCGAGATCGAGCAGCGTTGCATCCGCATGCTCGCCGACCTCTTCCACGCCCCCGGCGAGACAACCGGCGCGCGAACCCAGGGTTCGTCGGAGGCGATCATGTTGGGCGCGCTCTCACTGAAGTGGAACTGGCGCAAGCGCCGTGAGGCGGAGGGACATCCGACAGCGACTCCCAACCTCGTGTTCGGCGGAGACGTCCATGTGGTGTGGGAGAAGTTCTGCCGGTACTTCGACGTCGAACCACGAATCGTGCCGCTGCAGCCGGGGAAGTACACGATCGGTCCTGAGGACGTCGAACCCCTCGTCGACGAGAACACGGTCGGCGTGGCCGCGGTCCTCGGGACGACGTTCACCGGGCACAAGGACGACGTCGTCGGAATCAACAAGATGCTGCTGGAACTGAAGTCCACGCGCGGTCTCGACGTCCCGATGCACATCGACGGAGCGAGCGGAGGGTTCGTGTGGCCCTTCCTCTACCCCGACTCACCGTGGGACTTCAGGCTGGAGCAAGTGCGCTCCATCAACGTCTCCGGGCACAAGTTCGGACTGGTTTATCCGGGGATCGGCTGGCTGATCTTCCGGGAGAAGGGTGACCTCGCCGGTGACCTGGTGTTCGAGGAGAACTACCTCGGCAAGACCGACGCGACGTTCACCCTCAACTTCTCGACGGGTTCGGCGATGGCCCTCGCCCAGTACTACAACTTCGTCCGCTACGGCCGGGCGGGCTACACGTACGTCATGCGCAACATGCAGGAGAACGCCCGCCAACTGGGAGAGAAGCTACGCGACATGGGCCGCTTCGAGCTCATCGGGACGGACGAGGAGCGGCTCCCGCTCGTCGCGTTCCGGCTGGCCGCCGACGAGGGGTACGACGAGTTCGACATCGCGTGGCAGCTGTCGGCAGAGCGCGGCTGGATGGTGCCGGCATACACCCTGCCGCCCAATGCCCAGGACGTCACGATCATGCGTGCACTCGTCAAGGAAACCCTGAGCCGGGAGCACGTCGACACCCTCGCTCGGGACATCGAAGAAGCCTGCTCCACGCTTGCCAAGAAGGGCGGGGCGCATGAGTCCGAGCGGCGCAAGATCATCAGCGGCCCCGGTCACTGACTGACCGGTCGGATAGCCACTCCGCAGGGAATGCCTGCTCCTGCGGAGTGGCGGGTCTCCGGGCGACGTGGTTCGACGTCGCCACGGCAAGGCATCTGGGCCATAGCGATCCGCCGGCGGTGCGGGGGATCCGTTCGGCGCGCGCCCCGGTCGGACCCCACCTGGCGCAACTTCTACCTCACCGGAGCCCAAGAGCTGCGGCACGGCATTACCCCACCAGCTATTGACCTAGGCGGCGGGCTGGCCTCCGCGCTCACCGTCGAGCAGCTCTTCGACACCCTGGCCATCCGTGTCGACGGTCCCCGTGCAGCCACCGAGGCAATGACCATCGACTGGAAGTTCACCGATCTAGGCCACACCATCCGCACCCAGCTGTCGAACGGCGTCCTGATCCAAACGATGGACCCGAAGTCGTTAGGCCGAGTGGACCTCAGCCTCACCCTCACCAAGGCCCAACTCTTGGTACTCATGACGGGCGGCAACGCCAACGAACTCCAGCACAGCGGCGACCTCACCACCCTCGCCAAGCTGCTGGCTCTGCTGGACCAACCCGACCCAGCCTTCCCCATCGTCAGCCCATAGACGCCTCGCTCGATGCGTTCGACGGCCACGAGGAGTTCGCACTCCCGTCGGGCCGGGCCTCTGACCCGGCTAACGCAACGGCGGCGGCATCAGCAAGCACAGAGTGGCACCAGCGGAGAGCGATTTTTATCCGTAGGTTGTGGATCCGAGCCCCACGGTGCCCACTTCACACGTACTACCGTGTGGATCGCCCGCGTCGCCGTCTCGAGCTCGGAGACTGATGCACCAGTGAGCGATCTCAACACAACCTCTTCGACAGCCGACTCAGCGCTGCCGCCCTATACGCTCGCGGCTGAGCAGGTCGTGGCCGCCGCGGGCTCCGATGCCGAGAGAGGCCTGGACGGCGCGGAAGCGGCCAGGCGCCTCTCGTCCCACGGGCCCAACGCGATTCCGGCGGAGAAGCCACCGTCGGGATGGGCCGTGGCCGTCACGCAGCTGCGTGACCCCATGAACCTCATGCTCGTCGCCGTGGCGATCATCAGCCTGCTCATCGGCCAGATCTCGACCGGTGTCATTGTCGGCCTCCTCATCGTGCTCAACGTTGCGCTTGGTACCCGTCAGGAGCTGGCCGCGCGGGCGAGTGTCGATGCCCTCGCCAAGATGCAGGTGCCCCAGGCGCGAGTGGTCCGCGAAGGGGTTGTATCGCTCATCGAGGCCACCGAGGTCGTACCCGGCGACATCGTCCAGGTCGAGGCCGGCGACATCGTCCCCGCCGACGGTCGCATCGTCCGGTCCGCGACGCTGGAGGCTCAAGAGGCCGCCCTCACCGGCGAGAGCGCCCCGATCGCCAAGAGCCCCGGCGCGCTGCCGTCAGCCGAGGTGACGCTCGGAGACCGGACCAACATGCTGTTCCAGAACACCTCGGTGACTCGTGGCACCGGGACGATCGTCGTCACGGCGACCGGAGCGAACACCCAGATGGGCCAGATCGCAACGATGTTGACGTCGGTCACGCGCACCAGGTCGCCGCTGCAGAAGGAGCTGGACGCCCTCACCAGGGTGCTGGGCCTCATCGCGTGGGGCGCCGTCGCCGTGATCGTAGTGGTGGGTCTGTTCCGCGGGGTCCCGGGCACCGAGCTGCTGCTGCTCGGAACGGCGATGGCGATCTCGGCCCTTCCGACCGGTATGCCAGCGTTCGTCTCCGGCTTGCTGTCGATGGGCGCGCGGCAGCTGACTGAGGCCAAAGCCGTCGTGAAGAACCTCACCGACGTCGAGACGCTCGGGGCGACCAGCGCGATCAACACTGACAAGACCGGCACGCTGACGTTGAACCAGATGATGGTCTCGACGTTGTTCGCGAACGGTTCGTGGTTCAGCGTGGAGGGCGAGGGCTACCGCAAGACGGGGGCGCTCCTGTCGGTAGCTGGCATACCGGTTCCGGACTTCACCCGTCTTGCGCTGGGCCTCGCGCTCGACACCGACGCCGTCGTCAACGACGACGGGACGGTGATCGGCGATCCGACCGAGGCGGCTCTCGTCGTGCTCGCGGCCAAGCTCGGCGTCGACGCGGTGGAGACGCGGCGCGCGTATCCCCGGCTGTCGGAGGTCCCATTCGACTCCGACTACAAATTCATGGCGACGTTCCACCGGGTCACGCTCGAGGGCCGCGAGCACCTCATCGAGCTGGTCAAGGGCGCACCCGACGTCATCATCGCCCGGTGCAGCCACTGGGGCGGCCCGCTGAGCGGCTCCCAGGTCCCGTTCGAGCAGGCGCGGCACGAGGTCGAGGAGGCCAACGAACGGATGGGCAGCCAGGGCCTGCGCGTCCTGGCCTTCGCCGCCCGCCTGGTCGACGACGACGAGCAGGCGACGATGACCGACAACCCCATGGCGCTGACCCAGGGGTTGTCGTTCGTGGGCCTGGCCGGGATCATCGATCCTCTGCGCGCAGAGGCCAAGGCCGCCGTCGCAGTCGCCCTCGCGGCCGGCATCGACGTACGAATGATCACCGGAGACCACGCGGTCACGGCCAACGCGATCGGCCAGGATCTTGGCCTCGGGCCCGGGGCGATCAGCGGAGCCGAGCTCCAGGTGCTGCCCGATGACAAGCTGAAGCAGCGGCTGCCGCAGCTTCACGTGTTCGGTCGCGTGACGCCTGAGGACAAGCTGCGGCTGGCCCGGGCCATGCAGGAGCAGGGCCTGATCGTCGCGATGACCGGCGACGCCGTCAACGACGCGGCAGCCCTGAAGCAGGCGGACATCGGGGTGGCGATGGGCAGCGGAAGCGAGGTGACGAAACAAGCCGCGCGCATGGTGCTCACCGACGACAACTTCGGGACGCTCGTCCATGCCGTCTCCATCGGCCGACGGGTCTACGACAAGGTCGTCTCGTACGTGCGGTACCAGATGACGCAGCTGCTGGCCCTCGTCTTCCTCTTCCTGGCTGCGACCGTCTTCAACGTGAACCAGGGCGTCGCGATGACGCCCCAGATGGTGCTCTACCTGCTGTTCTTCGCGACGGCAGTCGGCGTGGTCGTCATTGCCGTCGATCCCGGCGACCCGGACGTCATGCACCGCCCACCTCGCGATCCCCGGGTCCCGATCACGAACCGGGGCGCCGTCATCATGTGGGTCGTCTACGCCTTCGTGCTGTTCGTCGCCGCGTTTGTGCCCTTGGCGGGCGGACCGGACGAGCCCAGCCCCACGAGCGCAAGTGTGTCCATGACCATGACCTTCGTGGTGATGGGCCTGGGAACCGCGTTCAATGCCGTCGTCAACCGCCGCGATCCCACGAGTGGGCTGACCCCGCCGATCCTCAAGGCGGTCGTCATCGCCGCGATCCCCGTCGCGATGGTCTTCCTGGCCACCGAGCTTCCCTCCCTGCAGAAGGCTCTGCTCACCGTTTCGCTCTCCACGCAGCAGTGGCTCGTATGCGTCGGGCTCGCCGCCGTCCTGCCCGTCGTCATCGAGGTGGCCAAGGTCCTGCGGAGGCGCCGGCTGAGGGCATCGCAGACGTTGGGCGCGGAGGCCGCGGTCGCACCGGAGTGGGCCAGGTCCTCCCCCTCCTGAGACCGTCGGTTTGCCGCTGCTCGTGCCGGGTAGCAGGGCGGGATGACGACGTCGGCCCTACGGAACGGTCTGCTCGCCGACGGGGGCTGAGGCGGCCTTGTGGTGACCGAGTCGCCGCGCATCCGGGTGATGACGCTGAACGTCACGGGCCCGCGAACTCGGACTGGGAACGGCGCTGCCCCGTGATCGCGCGCACCATCGCCGAGCTCGACCCGGACGTCATCGCCGTCCAGGAGGTTCCGGTCGATACGCCGGAGGTCATCGAGGCCTTCCTGGGCGACCCTTACCACCTAGCGGCGGTCCTGAGGGGTCCACGTCGGGGCGTCCTGAGGCCCGTCGGACTCTGGCTCGGACGACGCCGAACGCGCCCGCTGCTCCGACAGCGGAGTGTCGAGCCCGCATACCCCACAGACGTCGACGAACTGGGGCGCGCCGACCCGGAACAACGGCACGAAGAACAACGAGAACCTCTGGGCGGTCTCGAGAACCTCGTGCCGGGAGCGGTTGCCGCACCGCGGGCATCCGCGCAGCGGATGAGCCAGCAGTCGTGAGGTCATCGTGAGACCGAACACCAGCAACATGCCGTGGCACTGCCCTTCCTGAGTTTCGGCAAACTCTACGGCGATGGCTCCAGGCCCTCCGGGGGTGAACCGAGAGTCTCGGTCGACCACTCCACGTAGGCGTTCACCGCCGTGGGAAGCGTCATGAAGATCCGCGAGCCACCCACGCGGTCGATGAGCCCAGCGCGTTGGAGGTCGTCGCGCAACTCCTGCTTGACCCTGGCCATCGCGAAGACGATGCCCCGGTCCTCGACCTTCTGGCGCAGCTCCTCCAACGTGTCGACGGCGGTGAGATCGATGGCGGTGTTGGCCTCGGCATTGAGCAGGAACCAGCGGGTCGGCGTCGTCGCGGAGTCGATGGCCGCCAGGGCGCGTTCGAGGAAGTCCTGGGAGTTGGCGAAGAACAATGGCGAGTCGTACCGGTAGACAACGAGACCCGGCACCGGCTTGGCGTTCTCGTAGTCGTCGATGTCGTGCATTCCAGCGACCCCGGGCACATAGCCGAGGATGCCGTCGTGTGGTCTGGTGACCCGGTACAGCAGGTCGAGGACCGACAGCCCCACCGCGACGAGCACGCCCATGAGCGCGCCGAGGGCGACGACCGCCACCGTCGTTCCCAGTGCCAGCGCGAGCTCTGTCCGCCGGAAACCGCCGATACGGCGGAACTCCGCGACGTCGACGAGGCGCACCGCGGCATACACGACGACCGCTCCGAGGGCCGCGGAGGGGAACGCCGCGAGGACGGGGGCGAGGAACGCGACGGCCAGCACCACGGTCACGACTGCGGCGAGGGAGTGCAGCTGGCTGCGGCTTCCCATCGCATCGCCGATCGCCGTCCGGCTCCCACTGCTGCTCACGGGAAAGCCCTGGGCCGCGCCGACGGCGAGGTTCGCCGCGCCGATGGCGAGCAGCTCCTGGTTGCTGTCCAGGCCGCCGGCGTTCCGTGCCTCGAAGGCCCGGGCCGTGAGGATGTTGTCGGTGAACGCCACGATGGCAATTCCCAAGGCCGCGGGAAGGAGCTCGCGTAGATCGGCCGCCGAGATGGCCGGCAGCTGCAGTGACGGAAGCTCCTGGGGGATGGGTCCCACGACGGTGACGCCACGCTCCTTCAGGTCGAAGAGCACGACGACCGCAGCCGCCAGCAACATCCCGATCAGCGGAATCGGCGCCCGCGGGAACAGCCGGCTGCCCACCAGCAGGAAGATCACGACGGCCGCGGCCAACAGGAACGTCGTGGCGTCCACGTCTCCCAGATGCCCCAGAACGAAGGCGATCTCCTCCAGGGGCGTGTCGCCTTCGACGGACAGGCCGGTGAGTTTGCCCAGCTGGCTGACGATCATCAGCACGGCGATCCCGCTCATGTACCCGACCAGCACCGGACGCGAGAGCAGGTCGGCGAGAAAGCCGAGCCGTGCCGCCCAGGCGACCAGGCAGAACACACCGACGAGAGCCGCCAGCGCAGCGGCGAGCGCGGCGTACCGCTCCGGCTGTCCGGCAGCAATTCCGCCGAGCGCGGTAGCCGTCATCAGCGCCGTCGTCGACTCGGGTCCCACGGACAGCTGCCGGGAGGAGCCGAAGACGGCATACACCAACAACGCGGCGACGCTCGCCCAGAGACCCACCACCGCGGGAAGCCCCGCCACCTCGGCGTACGCCATGACCTGAGGAATGAGGTATGCGGTGACGGTCACGCCAGCGAGCAGGTCGCCGCGCAGCCAGCCACGCTCGTACCTCCGAGCCAGGCTGACTCCCGGGAGCAGCCGCTCCCATCGCGCGCCCTGGCCGCCGGGCGTCGGCACTGTCACGCGGCCAACCTAGGGCCCCGACGCCCGAAGAGCGGGACCTTTGTCCTGGGTGCCTGACCGGCGTCGGCGGGATGGTCGAGTATGCAGCAGACGTCGTCGCCCGATCGCCGCGGTCGCACCGTGCCATGGCACTACCAGCGGGAGGCGGCGGCCGGGTTGGTCACCGGGCTGCCGGGCGTAGTTGCGACGATCCACGGCTCGTCCGTCGAGCTGACCGGTACCGTTTTGTCAGTGGGCCAGTCTGAGCGGGCCGCCCGAGCGGCCTGGGCCATGGCGGGCATCACCACGGTCCGCAACGGGATTCACGTCCTCCATCACCCTGATCCGACCTAAGCCGAGCCGTCGTCCCATGGACGGAGACCGTGATGAGCTCCACTCGATCAGCCAACCGATCCATCTCTCGTGCCGGTGGGGTGTTGTGCCTCCTAGGAGTCAGCACCCTGGTCGCGTGTACCACCTCGACCGGCCCGAGCACAGGAGGCGGTGGTGCCACGGGCAACTCTCCGGGCTCCAGCCAGACCGGGAGCAGCTACCAGCTGGACCCGAGCGTGACCGCCCTGCGCATCAACGCGGACGCGGCGAGCGTCGATCTCACCGCCCAGGACGGGGCGACGGCGATCTCGGTCACCGAGAATGTCCGGGGAGGCACGACGAGCAAGGACGTCACTGGCACCAACGCGGTTCTGACCTCCCGATGCCCACAGGGGATCAACTTCGGGGACAGCTGCCGGGTCGAGTACACGGTGACCCTTCCCGCGAAGGTCACAGTCGATGTCGAAGGCGCCGCCGGTGACATCTCCCTGACGGGCCCGCTGACCAACGCCACCGTGAACACCGCCGCTGCCCGGATCACCGGCAAAGGCCTCGGCGCCGGCGCGTTCAAGGCCACCACGAGCGCCGGCCAGGTGGACCTGACCTTCGCCGCAGCGCCGAGCTCGGTTCAGGTGAGAACGGAGGCCGGTCAGGTCACGCTCGCCCTTCCCGGCACTGACAAGTACAACGTCACGGCGAACACCACGATCGGCAGCCAGAACATCTCCGTCGACGTGGACCCGACCTCGGCGCATCGCATCGACGTCACCGCCACGATCGGGTCGCTGACCATCAAGAAGGCATAGCGCCCCAAGCCCCTCTCAGCCCGGGTCAGCGGGCCAGGTAGCCGCCGTCGATCGGGTAGTACGTGCCGGTCGCGAACGAGGCGCCGTCGCTGGCCAACCAGGCCACCAGCTCGGCGACCTCTTCGGACTCACCGAGTCGTTGTAGCGCGTGTTGGGACTCCAGGAACTGGAGGGCCTCCGGAGTGAGGCTCCGCTCCACCAGCGGGGTGCGGATGAAGCCGGGGCCGACGGCGTTGACGCGGATGCCGTCGGCAGCGTGCTCCCACGCCGCGGTCTGGGTCATCCCGACCACACCGTGCTTGGCAGCCGCATACGCGCTGGAGTTTGCGAAGCCGACGGCTCCCAGGATCGAGGCCATGTTGATCACCGACCCACCCCGCCCACCGGCCTTCATCGCACGGATACCGGCCCGCTGGGTGTAGAAGACGCCATCGAGGTTGATGCTGATCACCTTGTGCCAGCCCTCGTCGGTGTAGTCCCCCGTTGGAGCTTGCTCACCACCGATGCCGGCGTTGGCCACCACCACGCTGACGTGCCCGAGCTTGTCGACCACGTCGTCCATCGCGGCATCGACGGCGGCCGAGTCGCCAACGTCGACGACGGCGCCGTGGGTGCGGCACTCGAACGCCTCGAGCTCGTTGAGCACCACGTCGATCGCGGCTCGGTCGAGGTCCCAGATCGAGATGTCGGCTCCTGACCGCGCCATGACGTGGGCGCAGGCCCGGCCGATGCCGGAGGCTCCGCCGGTGATGACGGCGACCTTGCCGCCCAGTCCGTAGCTGTTCATAACAGTCCTTTCGTGAGTGTCGCTCTATCGTCGTGGCGCCGCCGTGCGGCACCAGGGTCAAAGGGCCTGGCGCGTGATCGGTGCCGGCGTCTCGGCCCCAGCGAGGAAGGGCCGGAGCGCCGCCATGACCTCGGCCGGGCACTCGTCCTGAGGGTTGTGGCCGGCCTCGTCGACGAGGACGAGCTCGGCGTGGGCGATCCCTGCCGCGAGCTCACGTTGGCAGTCGGGCGGGAAGACGAAGTCCTCGCGACCGGCGACGACCAGCGTCGGGGCCGTGATCTCGCCCAGGCGCGAGGTGACGGACCAGCCCGGCATCAGGGACCGTCCGGCGAACCGGAGGGACTCGGAACGGATCCTCGAGCGCCAGCCGCCTTCGGCCAGCTCACGGACCATGCCACGCCAGCCGTGGTTCGGCATGTATGCGCCGCTGATGCGCAAGAAGATCGACAGGTACTCGCGGGACTCGAAATCACCGGTGAACCAGCGACGGACCAGCGCCACCTTGGCCGGGCTGTAACCACGCTCCGAGAGGACCCGTGGCGCGTTCTCACGGGCCCAACGGGCGTCGGCGCCCGTGTCGACGAGCACGAGCCGGGATACGCGTTCCGGGTATCTGAGGGCGTACTCCAGAGCGACATGGCCGCCGAAGGAGTGGCCGAGGACGGCCCACCGCTCGAAGCCGAGGTACTCGCGGAGCGCATCTGCGTCGGCCGTGAGGTTCTCCCACGTCATGGACGTGGGTGACCCGGTCGAGCGCCCGTTGCTCCGGTGGTCGTAGAGCACCACGGTGTGTTGGTCAGCCAGCTTGCGGAACGCACCCATCGTCCACAGGTCGGCGCTCGGGCCGCCGTGCATCAGGACGAGGGGATCGCCATGACCGACGACATCGACGTAGAGCGACACATCGCGAACCGGGACGTGCCTCGGCCAGTCTCTGGCGTGGTGGAAACGTGATGGCATGGCTCAGGCCTCCTTCAGCGGGAGCTGCGCGATAACTCGTGCCGGGTCTTGGTCGCTAGGCCGGCGACGCCGGCCGTGAGAACGCCTGCGGCGAGGGCGCCCTCCGCGAGGCGACGAGGGTTACGCGCGTCAGGGCGCTTGTCGAACGCCATGAGGTCGAGCCAGAGGCGGGGCGCCCGACACTGGCCGTCGGTCATCGCGAAGACCACCGGCATGGTGCCTAGACCTAGCGCCGAGTAGTCGATCCGGAAGACGTACGGGTCGTTCGGGTCGGCTGGGCACAGAGGGACGCCATGGCGCACGGCGGGGATCGGACTGAGCGCCTTGAGCACCAAGTGGCGGCCGTCGACGACGACCTCGGCGCCGGCGCCCATGAGCGCGCGGGCGAAGAGGTTCGTCACCGTGCCGGGCGGAGGGGCGTACCAGCCGCACAGCTCGGCCCAGACGTCCGGACGGGGTGGGATGTCGCTTCGCACCTGGTCCTCGGGGAGCCCGATGAGATGGCGCAGCAGCGACGTACCCACGGCGATTGGCGGCCCCTGACCGTTGAGCCCACCCGTGTTGGCGAGAGCCACGACCCCGACCCCGGCGTCCGGCGCCATCGTCATCGCGGACAGGAAGCCCCGCACCACGCCGGTCTTCCCGACCGTGCGGTGTCCGTCCTCGGCCCCGAGCTCGAAGCCGAGACCCATGCCAGACAGGCGCGGGTCCGGCTGATAGTGCGGCGAGAACATCTGGGCAACGGTCGACGGTTGGAGGATCCGGTGGTGCGGACCTGAGCCCTCGTGGAGCAGGCAGCCGAGGTAGCGAGCCAGGTCCGCCGCCGTCGAGTAGAGGCCTCCGCCGCCGGGGGTGGGGATCTCCCGGTCGGGCACGCATACGAGCCCGCGGGAACGCACGACGTAGCCGGTCGCTAGCCCGGGCCACACCCGTTCCGACCGGACGAGCTCGGTGCGTTCCATCCCCAGCGGATCGAAGACGTACTTGCGCAGGTAGCCGCCCAGGTCTTGTCCCGAGACGTCCTCCACGATCTGCCCGAGCGCGGCGAAACCATGGTTGCTGTAGACCCACTTGGTGCCGGGCTGGATCTCCTGCCGCAGCCCGCGGCGGTAGTAGTCAGCCAGCGGCCGCAGATGACGCGCCTCGACACCTGCGCCCAAGACCGGACGGCACAGGTCGGACACCCGGCGCCAGTAACCCACTCCAGCGGTATGCGTCAGCAGGTGCCGGACCGTCGCGGGCTCGAGGTCCGGTCGGGCCCGGCGCAGTCGGAAGGTCGACAGGTAGTCGTTCGCCGGAGCGTCGAGGTCGATCCGGCCCTGCTCCCACAGTTGCATGACCGCCACCGCGGTGAGGGTCTTGGTCAGCGAGCCGATGCGGAACACGGTGTCTGGCGTGACCGGTGCACCTGTCGTCACGTTCGTGACGCCGTGACAGTGGAACCAGGTCGGCTCCCCAGCGCGGACCGCTGCGACCGCTAGACCCGCCGTCGGCCACCGGTCGAGGACCCGATCGACCGCATGTTCCAGAGCGACTTCGCGAGTGCTCATGGGCTCAGCCTGCGGTCGTGACCAACGGCGCACCAGGGGCCAAAGGCCCTGGTCGGGCTGCCGTCACGGCTGGACGCTGGCTTCGTACGGTTCCGGAGGTGGCGATGCCGATCGACAGGCTGAGTGCCGAGGACCGGCTGCTGCTGCTCTCCGACAGGGTGTGGCCGCAGGACGTCGGCGTCGTCCTCATCCTGGACGGCGGCCGCCTCCTCGACGGCAGCGGTCATCTCCGGATCGAGATGGCGAGGGAGGCTGTTGCCCAAGGGCTTCCAGACCTTCCGCGCCTGCGTCAGGTGCTACGAGTGCAGCGTCGTGGTCTCGGCGGTCCGTTCTGGGCCGACGCATCCTCGTTCGACGTGGCCTACCACGTCCGCGAGGGCCCTCACATCGAGTCCGGAGGCGAGGCTGACCTGTTGCGCGCCGTCGAGAACGTCCGGAGTCATCGCCTCGATCCGGCCCACCCCCTGTGGGAGATCTGGTTGTTCCCCGGGCTCGACGCCGGCCGCGTGGGGATGTTCGTGCGGATGCATCACGTTGTCGCCGACGGCGTCGCCGGGGTCGCCAGCCTCGCCGCGCTGCTGCGCACCCGGTCCGTGGACCGTGTAGCGCAGCTCGCGTGGATCCCGGCTGAGGAGCCGTCACCCCGGGAGCTGCTCAGTGACAGCCTGCGCCGACGCGCGAACGCGATCGGCGCCGGGATCTCCGCGATTCGCCGCCCGAGTGCGGTCTTGCAGAGCGCGGCGGACGTGTGGCGCGCGACCCGTGAGCTCGTCAGTGGCGAGCCGGGACCGGTGACGAGTCTCGGCGGACTGGTCGGCCCGCACCGTCGGCTGGCCCTCGTTCGGGCATCACTCGCGGAGGTGGAGGAGGTGGCCCACGAGACAGGGGCGACGGTCAACGACGTCCTCCTCGCGATGATCACCGGTGGCGTCCGCGCACTGCTGATCAACCGAGGGGAGCCGGTCGACCAGCTGTCCCTTTCGATCCTGGTCCCCGTCTCACTCCGCCAGGGGACGGACGACGCGCCCCTTGGCAACCGGATCTCGCAGATGCGCGTTCCCCTGCCGGTCGGAGATCCCAACCCGCGTGAGCGACTTCGTCGGATCAGCGCGGCGACAGCTCGGGCCAAGGCGATGACCCATCCCTCGATGGGAGCGGTCTTCCGCAACAGAGTCCTCAGCGGAATCGTGCTCCGGCTCGTCATTCGACAGCGGATCAACCTGCTCAGCGCCGACATCGTCGGGCCGACGCAGCCGCTGTCCTTTGCCGGTGCGACGATCCACGAGGCATTTCCCCTGATCAACCTTCTGGGCAATGTCACGCTCGGGGTAGGCGCGCTGTCCTACGCCGGCCGTTTCGACGTGCTGGCCGTGGCCGACGCCGACCTCCACCCTGACCTCGACGTTTTCGCCGCAGCCGCCGAAGCGGAGGTACGCGTCCTCGGTGCACTCTGCGGAACGGGCGCGTGACCCTGCAGACCATCACGGCGCGCAACGTCGACCCGCTCGCCTCGGCGGTCGTCTCGTGCACGGACTTCGAGACCGACGGCGCCCGCAACGCCGTCCCGGGGAACGTGGTCATCACGGGCGACACCAGCAGCTTCGACGCGGCCACTCAGCTGCTGCTCTAGCGGCGGATCCGGCAGATCGCGGAGGGGATCGCGGCGGAGCACGGCGCGACCTGTTCGGTCGACTACACCCACGAGTTCGCGCCGACGGTGAACGACCCGGTATGCGCCGCAACGGTTTCCGCTGCTGCCACCACCGCGCTTGGTGCCGATCGGGTCGACCCGAACTGCGCGCCGATCATGCCCAGCGAGGACTTCGGGGTGTTCGCGAACCACGTCCCCGCCTGCTTCGCGTTTATCGGCAACGGGACGGTCGACGGCGAGGGCGGTACCCCCCTTGCACAGCCCGAGGTACGACTTCAACGACGCGGCCCTGCCCGCGGGTATCGCGTTCTACACCCACCTAGTCCGAGAGGTTCTGTCACCGGGCCGGTCCGGATAGCCTGGCCGTGGCCATAGGAGGGGCGCCGTGACCCGTGCTGATGTTCGCCTTGTTCGGATCGTCTGGCTGACGCTCGCGGCGATGGTCGCGGCGACGGTTCTGTCGCCCGCCGTCGCATCCCCGGCGACGGCGGCCACCGGCCAGCTGAGCTTCACCTCGACGACGTACGCGATCCAGGGTGGCTCGCCACAGGCGATCGCGACGAGCGACTTCAACGGGGACGGCCGCCTCGACCTGGTGACGGCGAACGAGGGCTCCAGCAATGTCGAGGTGTTGCTGAGTGTCGCTCCGGGAGACTTCACGGGCCCCACAAAAACCTTCGCGGCCGACGGCGCCCCGATCTCCCTGGACGTCGGCGAGTTCAACGGCGACGGCCATATCGACCTCGTCGTGGCGAACCACACCTCGGGAGACGTCTCCGTGCTGTTCGGGAACGGTGACGGGACCTTCGGCGGCCCGACCGACTATGCCGTCGGGTCGAACTGTGCGGCGCCGGACGGTGTCCTGCCCGACGCCGTGAAGGTGGGGTTCTTCAACGCTGACCGCAACCCGGACATCGTGGTGGCGAACTTCGGCTGCAACAGCGTGTCCATCCTGCTGGGCAACAGCGACGGCACCTTCGGCCAGGCCTCGTCCATCGACCTCGGATCCGAGGCGGCCCCCGACGCACTGGCCACCGGGGACTTCAACCGCGACGGCAACCTCGACCTGGTCGCCCCCAGTGGCAACGACGCCGGCGCCAAGGTGCTCCTCGGCAACGGCGACGGGACGTTCACGATCGGATCAGAGGTCTTCACCGGAGCAACGCTGTTCGCCGAGGTGGCCGCGGGCGACATCAACGGGGACAATATCGTCGACCTGGTGTTCGGCGTCGGCGAGCTCTTCGTCACCGGACGCGTCACGACAGCGATCGGCAACGGTGACGGTACCTTCACCTCCGGCGCGGCCATGAACGTCGGCAGCACGACCACCTCGGTGGCGCTCGCCGACCTCAACGACGACTCCGTGCTCGACATCGTGACCACCGACAACGCGGGTTCGGCCGTGTGGGTGCTACCCGGCCAGGGCGACGGCACCTTCGCGTCGGCGCTGAGCTTCGCCGCACCGATCCCGCAGTGGGTGGTGGTCGGTAACTTCGACGCCAACCCGCTGCCAGACCTCGCCACCGCGAACGCGCTGCTCAGCGGCGGCGGCTCGGTGACCGCGCTCCTCAACACCACTCCGCCGGCAAGCCCAGGGCCGGTCCTCAACGTCGCCGCCGGCGGATCGTGCACCCCGGACGGACGGCAGGGCACGATCCGGCTGGCATTGGCCGACTCGGGCGACGCACCCGGTGACATCACGTTCAGCCTGACCTCGTCCAACTCGCAGCTCGTGCCGACCAGCGCAGTGAGGTTCGGCGGCAGCGGATTTGACCGCACGGTCACCGTCCGCCCGGTCGACCGCCGTACGGGTATAGCCGTCATCACGGTCAACCGGCTCAGTGGTGGTCAGCGCACCGGTTCGGTCTCCTTCTCCGTACGCGTGGGCGGAAATGGCGCCGACCGACTCAGCGGCGACGCCGGCAGCGACATCCTGCTTGGCGAGAACGGTCCCGACCAGCTGGACGGCGGGGGTGGGAACGATCTGTTGTGCGGTGGAACGGGTCCTGACGTGCTGTCCGGCGGCCCCGGCGACGACACTCTCTTTGGCGGAACCGGACCGGACCAGCTCACCGGTGGTCTCGGTGCCGACCACTTCGTGGGTGGGACTGGCAACGACGGGGTCACCGACTTCACCGACGGTGATACCAAGGACCCCAGCACGCCCTGACCTGAGGACTCGCTAGGCGCGGAGGACCTTGTCCATCGCCTTGCCCTTGGCCAGCTCGTCGACCAGCTTGTCGAGGTAGCGGATCTTCTGCATCAACGGGTCGTCGATGTTCTCGACCCGGACGCCGCAGATCACGCCGGTGATCGCGGACGCGTTGGGGTTGAGGCGGGCGTCGGCGAAGAAGTCCTCGAAGGTGGTCTCGTCGGCGAGGTGCTGCTTGAGCTCGGCGTCGTCGAACCCGGTGAGCCACTCGATGACCTCGTCGAGCTCCTCCTTGGTCCGGCCCTTCCGCTCCACCTTGTTGACGTAGTGGGGGTAGACCGAGGCGACGCTGACCGTGAAGATCCGGCTCACGCTCTCGAGGGTAGTGGAGCCTGCCGACGACGCCGTGGTCCGCGCACCCCAGGCCGACGTAGGGCGGACGCCTCGTCGAGGGCCAGCTCCATCACCCGCTGAGCCAGCGGCGACAACGTGCCCTGCCAGTGCAGGTGGATCTCGCGGGGCGGGAGCGCCGGTCGCAATGTATGAACGGAGAGACCGTCGCTCGGCCCGACCGTCAATGCGGGCAGGACCGCGAACCCCAAGCCCGCTCGGACCATCGACACCACGGCGCGGTTGTCCGCGGTCCGGAACACCACGCGCGGCCGGATCCCCGCCTCCGCCAACACCTGCTCGATCCGACCCTGGTCGCATATCGGCGACAACGCGACCACCGGAAGGTCGTCCAGTGCCCCGGTCCGGACCGGTCCGTCCGGGAGCGCCCCCGGTCGGGCGATGAGCACATGGTCGTCCGCGATGACCAGCCGACCCTGCGTCCCCAGAGCCGGTGGGCCGTCGAAGAACAGGAGATCCAGGTCCCCGAGCTGCGGCTCGGCGGTCTCTTCCTCGAAAAGCCTGACGTCGCATACCGGATGCTCGTCCCGCAGCCGGCGCACGACCGCCGGCAGCAGGACGGTCGTGACCGTTGCGAACGTCCCGATGTCGACACGCCCCTCGCCGCCGCGGAACCGTTCGATCGCGTCCTCGGCCTCCTCCGCGCGGCGCCGCAACGCCCGCGCCTGGTCGAGGACCACGCGACCAAGGGGCGTCAACGTCGCCGGGCGCGGGCCGCCGGGCCGGTCGAACACGCGCCCGCCGACGTCTCGCTCGAGCGTGGCAACCTGCTGGCTCAGCGTCGACTGGGTGTACCCCAACCGCGTGGCCCCGCGGGCGAACGTCCCCTCGTCGACGACCGCCTCGAGCGCCGCCAGCAGCCTGAGGTCCAACACACAAAGCATCGTATGCGTCGATCACCCTGATCGGTGATCATCGCTTTTCACGATGGGTCAGCTGCTCCTACCGTCGATGACATGAGCACTCAGACGATCACGACCAGCGACGGAGTGAACCTCTGCGTCGAGACGTTCGGCGACCCGGCCGACCCGGCCATCGTCCTCGCGCACGGTGCATCGGCCTCGATGATGTGGTGGGAGGCGGAGCTGTGCCAGCGGCTCGCCGACGCCGGCCGGTACGTGGTCCGCTACGACCAGCGCGACACCGGGCAGTCGACGACCTACCCGGTCGGCGAACCGGGTTACGCCCAGACCGATCTCGCCCAGGACGTCCTCGCGATCATGGACCACCTGGGCGTCGACCAGGCCCACCTCGTCGGGTGCTCGATGGCCGGCGGCATCGTGCTGCTGTTGGGGGTTGACCACGCGGACCGGTTCCTCACCCTGACCTTCATGGACACCACGACCGGCGATGCGGAGCTGCCGTCACCGACCGTCGAGTTTCCCTCGCGTCCGGATGACCTCAGCACGCGCGACGCCCAGGTCGCCTACGTCCTGGACTCGATCCGGGCATACGACGGGGTGTCGCCCTACTACGACGACGACGCGGCCCGCGCGCTCGTGGAGGCGGACGTCGACCGATCGACGAATCTCGTTGCGGCGCTTACCAACCCGTTCCTCATCGAGTTCAGTGGGCCGCGTCACGGTGGCTTTGCGGACATTACCCAACCGACCCTAGTGCTCCACGGCGAGCTCGACCCGGCGCTTCCGCTCGCACACGGCGAGGCGATTGCGCGGGCGGTTCCGGGCGCCCGGCTCGTCGTGTTCGAGGGTCAGGGCCACGACCTGCTCCCTCACCACTGGGACACGTTCGTCGACGCCGTCGTCGAGCACACGAGCCGATGACCGGCATCCGGGGTGCCGTCTGGGTGCCGCTGTTCGACGCGCTCTCCGACCCGCGGGTGGCCGCCGGCCTCGCGGCGGAGGCGGAGGAGTACGGCTGGGACGGGTTCTTCACCTGGGACCACCTCCGCTGGCGCGAACCGATCCAGGCCCTCGCCGACCCGTGGATCGTCCTTGCCGCGGCGGCCGCAGCGACGTCGCGGATCCGGCTGGGGCCGATGGTGTCGGTCATCGCCCGGCGTCGTCCGGCTGTCCTCTCGCGGCAGACCGCGAGCCTGGACCTGCTGAGCGACGGCCGCCTGGTCCTGGGCGTCGGGATCGGCGGCGACCGGTTCGGCGAGGAGTACTCACGGTTCGGGGACGAGGTCGACGACCGGATTCGCGCGGAGATGACCGACGAGGCGCTGGACATCCTGCGGGGCGCGTGGAGCGGCGAGACCGTGACGCACCTCGGCGCGCACTACACGGTCGACGGTGTCCGGTTCCTGCCGCGACCGGCGCAACGCCCAGGCATACCGGTCTGGGTGGCCGGCTTCCCGGGGAGGCAGCGCCCTCGGCAACGGGCGGCCCGCCACGACGGCTTCTTCCCGGTGAACCTCGAGCACCCAGACCAGCTCGCCGAGGCGGTCGAGGCCGTGATGGGTATGCGTGCGGACCCGTCCGCGCCCTACGACGTGGCTGTCGACCTGGCGCCGGGGACCGACACGGCTCCGTATTCGGCGGCCGGCGCCACCTGGTGGCTGACGGCGATCGAGCCGGAGAACCTGGACGTCAACACGGTGCGCGGCATCATCCGCGACGGCCCCGGCTAAACATCGGTTCGTGCGGGTTGGGTTCGGATTTCGGTGCGGTTCAGAGCACGAACCGGCTATAGCGCCCAGCGGGGGTCGCGGGTGAAGGTCACCGACATCGAGCGTTCGTAGCCCAGGGTCTCCAGCCGGGCGTGGAGGTC